>DHOD01000070.1:26080-37241 GCA_002407725.1 Christensenella sp. UBA5399
TCTACAAAAAATATATGCAAGATTCGGAAGATCACTTGCATAACTAACGGGTATTTCTTTTGGGTCAAGGGGCCTCCGGCGGATTATAATAGTTTCGGCTTCGCCGACTTAAGGGGCAAGCCCCTTAAGAAACCCCTAATATCAGCCTTGCTTAAGAGGAATACCATAGCAAAGGAGTTCCAAGAACCATGGGTTCTTGGCCGCCGGAGGCAATACACTCATCACGCAGTGATACATTGACCCCAGAGAATAACCCTTGAGTTTTGAAATAGAGATCTTTAATATTTCATTCCTGCTTACCCAATTTAGGTTTTTTGACAACCTAAGAGACGGCCCCAGCCGTCTCTTTTTTGCAATCCGCTATGGCGAAATATACGCTGCGGCAAATGGTTTCATGTACCGCTCTACCGTGGTGATCCGCACATCGTTGTTGTCGAAAATATCAACGGTCACCTTTATAATGTTGTCGGCGGGGTCGATCCTGTCGTCGTCATTGACAAAGTGGATTTCTACCGTATTGTTTTTATAATATTTTTCATCATAATATGGCTTGTATACCGCATCACTGCCACCGCGCTTCATCATCAGATACCCCCGTCCGGGCGTGGGTGAGGGGGAGGCTGTGTCAGGCGACGCCATGATTTCTGTAGCCCCATACTTGCCCTTAAACCGAAGCACGGCGCCACCGTCAATCTCGATATCCTGCCCCGGCACGGCGAATTGCAGCTCCGTTTCGACCGTGTTCAGTACGTTGGCGACAATCAGGTTGGCGTCGGAAAGCTTGATGGCGTTGTTGTAGATGGCGAGCACAGGCACGACAACACTCACGGTACCCAGCGAGAAAATACTGAACAACGCGATTGTGACGATGAGTTCCACCAGAGTGAACGCTTTTTTGCTTTTCAGCTTCTTAAACATCTGCTGTCCTTTTTATACTATTCTCCCAACATCAAACTTCCGGTTCGAAGAAGGCAATGGGCAGGTTGGTATACAAATTCACTGCTTCTGAACGCGCCGCATCGGGCATAAGGGGCGTGTTGCCGCCTTTGTCGTACAGTGTAAACGTAATATCGGCGGCGGCCGGATTGCTCCATGCGGCAGGGTCGTCCGTATCGATCTGCATGATATATTGCTCCACTGCAAGGTACCGCTCGCGCGAGGTGGTCAGCATGTTGTTGGAGACGGTGACCATCGCTGTGGCGGCCAACACCACAACAGAAAATATGCCCAGGCTGATGATCGTCTCGATCATCGTTTCACCGCGTGTGTTATTGTTTTTCAGGCGGTTAAGCCGATCTCTCCATTTTTTAATCATAATATTTTACCAGGCTCCATTGTGGTTGCGTGCCCCCCGTGGGGCCATAGCTGTAATCGGCGGACATATTGTACACCTGATCGTTTTCGCCGTCGCCGTAATAGATGGTAAAGTGTATGGTGAGCTTGCCCACGCGCTGCAGGTCACCGGTGACGGTGTTATATGATACGTTGCTCGCGGCGATGTCCAGCGGCTCCATGTTGAGCAATGAAACATCCACCTGGTTTTTAAACGCGTCGGGCATGACTGGATCGGCCGATACCGTACACGTAAAGGCCATTGCCGGGTTGCCGTTATCCTCTATGACAGAAACAAGGTAGCCGCCCAGTGCGCCGTCCACTTCCACAAGGCTTGTGGTGACGGTATCGGCGACGGAACGCGCAAAATATTGAAGCTGCTTGCTGGTGAGCAGGCTGGTTACGCTATTGCTGGATACCGTGGCCGCGACCAGTACGGACGTGCCGATTGTCAGCAGCAAAATCATAATGATCAACGCGATGATAATGGACGCGCCGCCCTTGCTTTTCAAA
Source organism: Christensenella sp. UBA5399 (assembly GCA_002407725.1). Taxonomy (GTDB): domain Bacteria; phylum Bacillota; class Clostridia; order Christensenellales; family Christensenellaceae; genus UBA5399. Next base: position 27,926 of record DHOD01000070.1, read on the forward strand.
AATGCAATCATGGCTCGCCACCGCCGTCGTCAATTTCAGGTCCGATGTCCTGGTCGTCATTGCCGGGCAACAGCGCGTCGGGCGTCTGCTGCGGCGTCGGGGTCGGCTGCTCTTCAGTGGGAGCCTGCGTTGCTTCCGGCGTAGGTGTTTCAGCCGGTACAGGCGTTTCAGTCGGTACAGGTGTTTCGACCGGCGCAGGATCGGCAGGGACAGGCTCTGCGGGAACAGGATCCACAGGTGCAGGCGTTCCCGGCGCGGGAGTGCCAACCTCTACCTGTGGAACGGGGATTGCCGTCGCCCGGTTGATCACGGGGAAGGGGAAGCCGCTCTCCCAGTCGAACACCCATGCCGGGCCGTGGACGGAGTTGTTGAGTATATGCAGTACCGCGGTGTCCAGGTTTGCGCCGGAGAGCTGGTCCATTGTCGCCTCGGCGGCCTGTACCTGCGCCATCCCCATGCCGGAGATGTACACACAGCCGGTGATAGCGCCGCCGCCGGAGCCGGCAATGCTGCCGACGCCGGAGCCTTCGCCCGCGTTTTGCAGCGATACCACGCCCGCAACGTACGAGTTTTCTATATTGCCGTTGTGCGCACCCGCAATGCCGCCCGCGCTGGCTGTGCTGCCGCCGCTGGCCGCGACTGCGGCGCTGTTGGAGCAGAACAGCACGGTTCCGTTGTTTTCGCCTGCGATGCCGCCGGTATATTGTGCGGAGGCCGCGTCCGCGGTAGTGACCACCATGCCGGAGCGCACCTCGCAGAATTCAATGGCGCCGTTGTTGACGCCCGCCACAACACCCGCATATGCAGTGGTGGCTGGGGTGGCCTGTGCCTCCAGCAACACGCCCTCAAAGACGATGCTGCTGACGGTGGAGCCGGGCGCTGTGGAGGCCATAAGGCCCGTATATGCGGCAGTACCGCTATATGATGTACCGGCAGCCAAGTTCATGATTTTATGGCCGTTGCCGTTGTAATTGCCTTCAAAATGTTCGACAGGCGACCATGCAAAACCGCTCATATCCAGGTCGGCTGTCTGCGAGAAGTACACGCCCGGGCCGTCCAGCATATCCAGCACGTATAAATCGCCCGCTTCGGCAATCAGGTAGGGAGACTGCGCAGTGCCAAGCCCCAGCGCCCCTGCGGGAACGATAGTGATGTCCTCCCATGCGCATGCCTGGGGCGCGGCATTCAGGTACGAGTACACATATTTATAAATATTGTCGTCGCTGCCGTTCACATCAATGCTGAACTGGCCGCCGGAATTGAGCTCGGTCTGCTTTTCTTGCAGTTTGTCTTTATCCAGGCTGCCGTTGGGTACGGACATATTGCCTGTACCAATTACGCCGGGATTCATGAGGCCCCGTACTGTGTTGTTGGTTTTGAGATTATACAGATAATCCACGTCCTGCCCTGCGCCGGTGTTGTCGCCAATTACGCCGCCTACGCTGCCTGACCCGTTGCTGCGGGTTGTGCCGGTGTAGCCGATGTTGTAGCAATATTTTAAGGTTGTATTGCTGCCATTCTTGCCCGCCACGCCGCTGATGTTGCTGTGTATCAGCTCGATCGGCTCGATAAAGGGGGTGGTGCTGGTGGATAGGGCGTTTATCCGGCCTGTGTTGTAGCAACTGAGCACGGTATCCGCGTTGACGCCGGTGATGCCGCCCACATTGCAGCCGGTGCCGTTTTTGTTGGAGATGTGGATCTCGCCTGTGGAAATGATGGTGCCGGAATTATAGCATTCCTCTATACGCGCCGTGTTTTCGCCCGCGATGCCGCCAATGCTGATGCCGGGAACATCGGACGTAATTTGCGCGACATTCATCGATGTCGTAATGCTTCCCGCATTGAGCCCGGTGACGCCGCCTATGTACTGGGCCTTGCCGGGCACATACTGCGTTGCGTTGTGGATTGTCTGTGTCAGTGTCATGTTGAGGCCGGGCGTAATGGTGCCGCTGTAGCACCGCTCTACCAGGCCCCCGTTGGTGCCCGCGATGCCGCCGAGTCGGCGCGCGTAAACGGTCGCCCCGTCGGTTGCGCCGCCAGGGCCTGTCAGGCTGGCTTCGTTGACGCTGTTTTTGATGGAGCCGTAATACGGGCTGTCGATAAATCCAAGTTCGGTGGTTGTACCGACGTACTCGAACCGGCTGGTTGCCGCGTTGTAGGTAAACGCGATAAAGTACATGCTCTGGGCGTTGATGCCGCCCCCTGTCAGCGTATTCAGCGTAAGTGCGGTATTGCCGTTGTAGATCGGATAGGTCTTTGTGCCGGAAGCGTCGCGTATGCGGACAGGTAAATTCCTGTATGCGTCGCTCCCGCTGCTTGCCTGCAACTGCAGCAGTTGCAAATCGTCAAACGTGATGTAGACGGTTGCGCCGTTGGTCATGGCAGTGGGAATGCCGTCCGCTGCATAAGTCAGCGTGCCGCTTTGTATGTTTCCGTTATAGCTGTTGATATAATTGGCAGCTGGCGTAATGGGGGTGTAGGCGCGAATATCCTGCTGTGCTGCGCCTGGGTTGAGCCCTGCGACGCCGCCCATGCTGCGCGGTTGCGCGGGGATGATGTTTTGATTGGTTTCTGTGATCACCACACCGTTTTTCACGATGGCGGTGTCGACCGTGCCTGCGTTGCCGCCCACAATGCCGCCCACGTTCATGGACGCGCTGATGCTGCCCGATTGCACGGTTACATTTACGATGCTGCCTGCATTGGTGCCGGCCACAACACCCGCGGCAGTGCCGTTCACGCCTGATATATTGGCGTTGGTGAAGGTGATGTTGCTGACAGAAGCGGCCGGGCCAATCTGCGAGAACATCCCGCTGTCGCCCAGTGCGGACTGCACGTTCAGGTTGGTGATGCCTTTCATCCCTGCACCGTTATATGTGCCTGTCAGCATGCCGGCGGGCTTGATGGTGATGGAGTTGCCCCTGAAATCACGCATCGTGACGTCGTCGGGGTTGGCGAACAGCGCATTGGCGACCTGCGTAAACCCGCCCGCAAGGTTATACCGTATATTGTAAATATGGCGCGCCGTGTTGACATGCAGGTCGGCGCTGTCATACATGCTGTGCTCTATATTGGATTCGTACGCCTCCACCGGGTTTTGATAGGTGAGGCTTGCCTGTATGTTGGCCGCCGGCCGCACTGCGCCCGTGGCGTGGTCGCGGTTGAATGTCGTGGTGTTCTCCATATCGCCGGTTTCGATATCCAGCCAATCGAGCACCAGCACATATTCACCGGTCGTGGTATCAAAATAGTATGGGTAACGGACGCCCGAATCGGATGTCAGGTATTTTGCCGGGTCAAAGATATTATCGGCAATTGCGTTGGCCTCAATGGCCGCCATGCTGGGGACGGTGACTGTCTCTGCGGCGCTGCTGCCGTCCAGCGGCGTGATTTGCAGCGTAACGGGGCCGTCGTCGCCCTCTCGCGGGTTTGTCCAGCGGACGGTGAGGAGCTCGTCGTTGTCAATGCGTATGATGTACTTCGGCAATGTGGGCGTGATACGTTCCCACGGGGTCTGGTGCTGGCTGTTTGCATCGTTGATATAAGAATATTCATACCAGAACCGCGCAGCCGCATACGGGCTTCCGTCCGCAGTCCACGGCGCGCCCGTGTGATACCCAAGCAATGCGTCGCGTACGGCCGCTGCGCTGTTGGCGGGGTTATTGCTATCCCCGTATAGGGTGTGGATGCTGTCGCGCAGGGGATACAAGGTCTCGCCCATTGGCTCGATGACGCCGCCGTTGCCGGCAACAAAGCTGCTGTTGGAAACCTGGGCGTCCGCGGCGGATGCGTCTTTGCCAATGATGCCGCCGGCCAACGTGCCGGATACGCTTGCAAGATTGTATTTGAAACCGATATGGTTGATGGCGTACACGTTCTGGATGGTGCTGCCCGAGCCGTTCTGCCCCGCAATACCGCCGACAAACCCGTTGGCCAGGGGGAGTATCGCGCTGTCCCTGAGCGCGCCGCTCGACTCGATCACCATGTCGGTCGTCAGGTTTACCCGCCCGGTGTTATAACAGTAGGTGACCGGGGTTGTATGGGAGCTGAAACCGTTGAAGCCCACGATGCCGCCCGCGCTGCTGCCGCTGCCTGTGGCGTGCACGGTGCCCGCATTATAGCAGCGGGTGATGGAGCTGCGGTCGTATGAGAATACTTTGGTGCCTATACCGGCAATGCCGCCTGCAAAGGAGGCTGTACTGCCGTTTTCCACACGTGCAATGTTGACATTGTCTGTCAGCGTGCCAAAATTCTTTCCGGCAACGCCACCGATAGCCGCCGCGCTTCCACCTTTGCTGGCGACAACGGAATCGTTGTTGATTGCGTAGCCGATATTGGTCGTGTTTGTAGTGGATTCCCCGTCGTTCTCCGGGAACACACCGGAAAGGCTGCCTTTGACGGTTGCATAATTGGAGCCCGTAATGCCACCGGCAGCGCTGTTGGTTTGCGTCCAGGAACTCTCGAGGCGCACCTCGCCTTTGGCGTTGCAGGATTCGATTGTGATCACGCTGTTGTTTGTTACATTGCTGACGCCATCGTTGACACCGGCAATGCCGCCAAGGGAGATTGTATTAAAATGAGTGCCTGCGGCAATGACGTCGGCATCGGATGTGCAGTCCTGCACAACGCCGAGGTTAACACCTGTGAGGCCGCCGCTGTTGATCGCGGCCTGGCTTACACCGTTAGAGGACACAAGGGATGTATTGCTGCCGATTGATATGATATTTACATTGTTTATTTTGCCGGTGTTTGTCCCGGCGACAACACCCATATCCACGCCGTTGGCGTCTACCGCGCCGGTTGTGACGTGCGCCTGGATGTCGACATTGCGTACAGCGCCGTTCGCGGTGACCGATGTGAACAGGCCGATTTTTTTGCTGCTGACGTCGGGGGTGACGGATACCTGGAGGTTTGTGATTTTATAGTTGTCGCCGTCGTAATCGTCCGGCGTTGTGTTGCCTGCGTCATATGTGCCGGAAAACGCCCCCAGCGGCGCAATGGTGATGCCTTTGCCGTCATGCGTCTGCATCACAATGTTGCCGTCGGCGTCCGCAGTGTTGTAAATCTGCTGGAACGTGGCGCCGGTTGTGGAGGAAAGGTAACGGATGTTGTTCAGGTGCCGCGCGTCGCGGATATACGTGGTATCGCCCGAAACATCACTTTCGTTTTCGGGGTTTTCTGCAAAATAGGCATGCCTTGGTTTTTCGGAAAATGCCTCCGTGCCGATCTGTTCTCCGTTTTCGGTCGCTTTAAGAGTCACGTTAATGAATCCGTTTTCCACACCGGGGAACTGCGCCGAAATACTCAGGTTGTGCGCGGCATTGGTGTCGTTGTATGCATTGTACGCACTGAACGAATCGAGTATGATGATATACTTGCGCATGCCCGGCTGGTCGGATACGGTATCCTCATAAACAGCGTACGAGGCTGCGCCATCGGCCAGGAGCGCCAGCGCGCGCACGGCGCTTGTAGCGGTTGGATCCAGCACCGATGGAATAAAGCTGGCAGTGCCTGCGGAAGATGCCGCGTCGTCTGCCATAAAAATATCCAGAACATATTCATAGTCCAGGTAGTTTTCATCGACGTAACACTGGGCGTAAAGCAACCGGTCGCCGTTGACCAGCATGAGGGTGGGGTCGATAAAATCGTCCGGTGCGGGCGTAAATCCCGAATAATCCACGCCGTAATAGCCAATCTCCCTGTCCCATAACGTATCTTTTGTACGGTCGGCAACATCGCCCCAGGCAATGGTGTCAGAATCGCTCACAAAGGCGGAACGCATGACAGCCGTGGAAATGTTATGTTCGATCAATATGGATTTGTCCATGATATCGACGTCGGTGATATAGTTGGAAAGCAATGCGTACAGCGGCGAATCCTGCCGGTTCGGGTCGCTTTTATCAACTTTCAGGTAATAAATTTTATCTGTGTTTTCGGGATCGTCGGTCTGCGGGGGGGTGATGGCGGCCATATCCACCTGGTCGGCGTCAACGATGCCGTCCTCCAGGCTGTTGCCGCTGCCGGTGTAGGTGGTCAGGTAGTTTTGCGCAGTGAGAAAAACCGTGCGCGCATAGTTGTTCAGTTGCTCCATTTTGGCATTCTTAAGATAGCCCACAAAATTGGGGATTGCAATCGCAAGTATGATGCCGATGACCGCAATCACGATAATCAGCTCGGTCAGCGTAAAACCTTTTTTCCGCCTATCTTTGAAAAAAGACAATGGTCATCCTCCGGCAAAGTCGCACAAAAGCTTTAAAACGCACACTTTTACATCATAATAGTACCATTTTATATAGTGTGCGTCAACTTTTGGAATATTTTTGTACTGATTATAATACCAGTGTTATATTATAACCTGTTTGGTACATTTCATACCATTATATCGTCATTTACGCGGTAATATTTATTTTTTCAGCCAAAATCGTGGCAAAATATTTGATTTACACTTATTTTGTGGTATTATGTTACCGAAGTTTATAGCATGTTTATAATAAAATGTGACTTATTCTCAGGTGAGGGCAATTGAATGAGCAATTTTAAATATACCGCGCGCGATGTGCAGGGGAAGGTTGTGAAAGGCGAACTTGCCGCGAACGACGTTTCCGGTTTTTATGTTGCGCTCCGGGAGATGAACCTCTATGCCCTGGAATACACCGAGACGCAGGAACGTGCGGTGCGGCGTAAGCGCCTGCACAAAATGAAGATTAAAGAGCTGATTGTGTTTTGCCGGAAGATGGGCACAATGATGGGCGCGGGGCTCAGCATGACAGGGGCGTTTGACGTGCTGTACCGCACGGCGGAGACGCCCGAGCTCAAGGAGCTGTACCTGTCGGTTTATGAAAGTATCCAGAGGGGGATGCCGCTTTCGCAGGCGATGCGCGCCGAAGGCGATTCGTTTCCTCCTTTTTTGATGAATATGGTCGAATCGGGCGAGACCAGCGGTAATCTGGATTCTATACTGACAACGCTTGCCGGCCATTATGAAAATGAAAACAAACTGCTGCACAAAATAAAATCGGCGACGATCTACCCGATGATACTGCTGTTTGTATCGGTTGCGGTGGTGATTATACTGTTCACGTTTGTGCTGCCGGAGATGCTCCAGATGTTTGGCAACCAGGAGCTGCCCCCCATCACCCGGTTTGTGATGGGTGTGAGCAACTTTATGACGGAAAACTGGGTGGGTATTGTGCTGGTGATACTGGCAGTGGTGTGCGTGCTGCTCAACGTCAGGCACATACGGCCGCTCAAGTACTTCTTCGATTATATGAAGCTGAAATTTCCCGGTGTCAGCAAAATGAACAGGGTGGTGTATGCGTCGCGTTTTGCGCGATCAATGTCCATACTGTACGCAAGCGGCATACCGATGCTTTCATCGCTGCGGCTTTCCGCCAATATACTGGACAACCTGTACGTGGATAAGCTTTTTGTAGGTCTGTTGCAGGACGTCAGCATGGGGGAATCATTGTCCACGGCGATCGAGCGTATCAATGTTTTTGACAACCTGCTGCCGTCCATGATCCATATTGGCGAGGAATCGGGCAGCCTGGACGCGATCCTTGCGGATATATCGGATTATTACGACACGGAATCGACCAACAGCATTACCAGGATGATTTCCATACTGGAGCCTGTTATGCTGGTGGTGCTGGCGGTTATCATCGCGATTGTGCTGATCGCGGTCATGATGCCCATTTACGGGATGTACTCGGGCGTACTTTAAGGGGTGCTTAAATGATAGGAATCGACATCACAAATACAATGATCCATGCGGTCAGCGGCAAGGCCTCGGATGGTGGGATTGCCATACAGGCGTATGCCAGCGTACCGTTGCCCGTTTTTATTAAATCGGATGGCAGCTCGGACAAGCAGGCGGTCGCGGACGCGATCAGGCAGGTGCTGACGCCGGAATTCAAGGGGCCGCAGGTGACGGTGCTCTTTTCCGAGAGCGAAGTGGTATCGCACCAATATGAGTTTCCATATGAAAAAAACCCTGTGGCAATGTACAATATTGTGCGCAGCGGCGTTTCGCAGACGTTGGATGCAGAGCATTATGTCATGGATTACGCGGTGCTGGATGTGTTGGAGAAGGACGGCGGCAAATTCTGCACGGTACAGGTGTACCTGGCGCGCAGGCAGATGGTGGACTTTGCTTCGCAGGTTATCAGCATGGCGGGCCGCAAACCGTACAGCTTTCAGGTGGCGGAAAACGCGCTCTACAACATGCACTGCATGGCGAACGGGTTGCATGGCAAAGATTTGATTTTGGCGAGCCTGGGGAGCGCGCGGGTGAACATAACGCTGTTTACGGGCAGGGCAAGTGTGGTGATGCGCTGTGCGGGCGTTATGGCGGAGGCGGAGGCGTTCAGCGCGGTCAAAAACGGACTGTTCCAGAATACGCAGGTCGGGGAAGTGGCCGGCGAACAGATATCCAAAATGATCCAGTACAAGACAATCAAGGAGCCGGGCCGCAAGGTGGAGAACATTTATATTTTTGGCGATTACGCGTCGCCCGATATGGCGGCGGCAATTAGCCAGCCGCTGGGGGAGAGGGCCATGGTGCTGCCCATCCCGGGCAATATTACGGCGCCGGCAGGTTTTAAATTTGAGAAGTACGCGCACGCGGTCGGCGCGCTTATAGAGAAATGAGTGACGGGAAATTGAAAACGACAGTTAACATGTTTAAAACACAAAAGCCGCCCACGCCAAAGGTGAAGGTGTCGGGGAAATCGCTGGCAATGCCGCTCATTGTTGTGGCTGCCGCGGTGCTTGTGTTTGGCGGGTACGGGTTGGTGTTGATGCAGGGGTCCTCATTGGACGCGCAAGTGGCGACCCAGCAGGCAATCAGCATAGGGAGCATAGATGTGACCGGCGAAGGCCAGGATTTGCAGCAGCAGGTGGAAGAATACCAGTGGTACGATACGCAGGCTGCGGCGGCGCAGGCTGTGCTAGGATCTGTGGTGGAGTTTGACAGCGGCATTTATGCGTCGATCGATTCGGTCCGGCCGGGCAATGTGACAATAGAGGATTTGGCGGTTACCGACGAATCGGTGATGATCAACTGTGTGACGACAAGCAACGCGCCGCCTGCGGATTTCGCGGAGGCGCTGGATACCATGGGGATATTCAGTAGCGTTGGCTACAGCGGGTTCAGGGACGCGGGCGAGGGGCGGTATGAATTTTCCCTTACATGCGTGCTGCCCACACCGTTTGGGGGTGAGGCGCAATGAAGCTGCAGGCGAGAGAAAAGATATTGTTGTTTATATTGATACTGGTCGCGCTGGTGGTGATCCCGCTGATGTTTTTGATTATGCCC
>DHOD01000140.1:0-1502 GCA_002407725.1 Christensenella sp. UBA5399
AGGCCTGGGCGAGATGAACCCCGACCAGCTTTGGGACACGACGATGGACCCTGCCAAGCGGTCGCTAATTCGCGTCACGATAGAAGACCTCGCGGATGTGGAGCAGATGGTATCCACGCTGATGGGCGACAATGTGGAGCCGCGTAAGCAGTACATCAGCGAGCACGCGAATTTCTATAAGAAAGATAACTTTGAGGTGCGGGCGAATGAGCAAGACTAAGCAGATTGTGTTTGATGAAAAAATCATAGATAACGCGCTCAGCGAGGTCATGCACAATTCATTTATGACCTATGCGGAGTATGTGACGATGGAGCGCGCGCTTCCGCGGGTAGAGGACGGGCTAAAGCCGGTGCAGCGCAGGATATTGTATACGCTGAACGAACTGGGCATCACGCCGGACAAACCATATAAAAAGGCGGCGCGGATTGTCGGTGAAGCGCTGGGTAAATACCACCCGCACGGCGATACCAGCGTGTACGAGGCGATGGTGCGGCTGTCGCAGAACTTTGCGATGCGGATGCCGCTGGTGGACGGGCATGGCAACTTTGGGTCGATCGACGGCGACGGCGCTGCCGCAATGCGGTATACCGAGGCGCGGATGTCGCCGCTTGCGCTGGAGATGCTGCGCGACCTTGGCAAGGATACAGTCCCGTTCCGGCCCAACTTCGACGATACGGAGAGTGAGCCGGACATGCTGCCGGCGCGGTATCCCAACCTGCTGGTCAACGGGTCGTCGGGCATTGCGGTGGGACTGGCGACCAACATTCCGCCGCACAACCTGGGCGAGGTGATCGACGGTGTGATCAAGCGGATCGACCAGCCCGATTGTTCGCTTAAGGCTGTGATGCGGCATATCAAGGGGCCGGACTTCCCGACGGGGGGGTATCTGGTTGGCGGCGAAGGGCTGATGCAGGCATATGAGACGGGCCGCGGCAAGGTGCAGATGCGCGCCAAAGCGCATTTTGAGAAGTTGAAAAACGGGCGGACGGCGATTGTTATCACAGAGATGCCCTATGAGACGAAGAAATCCGCATTGCTGGAGAAAATATTCTCGATCAGCGAGGCGAAAAAAGAGATATTTGGCGCAATAGACGAGGTGCGCGATGAATCGGACCGCGAAGGAATGCGGGCGGTGATCGAAGTGAAAAAAGGCGCCGATGCAAATAAGATTTTGGCGTTGCTCTACAAGTATTCAGATTTGCAGGCGACATTTGGCATCAACATGATGGTGATTGCCGAAGGCGCGCCCAAGCAGCTTGGACTGCTGGAGATACTCGATTATTACATCGGGCACCAGAAGAACGTGGTGACGCGCAGGACGCAGTATGACCTGGAAAAAGCCGAGAAGCGCGAGCATATTCTGCTGGGGCTGATCATTGCTGTTAAGAACATTGACAGGGTGATCAAGATTATCCGCGCGTCCAAAAACCCGGAGGAAGCCAAAAAAGGGCTGATGCAGGCGTTTGACCTGACGGGCGTGCAGGCGCAGGCGATACTGGAT
>DHOD01000140.1:1657-2345 GCA_002407725.1 Christensenella sp. UBA5399
CAGGCGATACTGGATATGCGGCTGGCGCGGCTGACCAACCTGGAAGTGGAGCAGCTTGAGAACGAGTACAAGGAAGTTGTGGCGCTGATCAAATACCTGCGGTCGATACTGGATTCGGAGGCGAAGCTGCTGGAAGTGATCAAAAATGAATTGCTCACAATCAAAAACAAATACGCGGACAAGCGCCGGACAGAGATCATCGATGCGGAAGAAGCGGTGATTGAGGTGGACGAGAGCGAGTTTGTGACAGCAGAGGATTGTGCAATTGTGCTGACACGGGGCGGCAACCTGAAACGCATGACGCAAAAAGCGCTGCAAAAGGGGCTGGAAGCCAATGAAATCGAGGAAAAGCACAAGCCGATGATGCTGGTTTCCACAAACACGGCGGAGAAGATTTATATTTTTACCAATATCGGCAACATGTATATGATGCCTGTGGGCAGCATACCGGAGGCGCGGGTCAAGGAGGCGGGCAAATCATTGAATGCCATTGCGACCGGTGTGGAGACAGGCGAAGAGATACTGACGATTGTGACCAAGCAGGATTTCGGGGCGGGTTTGATGTACTTTGCCACAAGGGGCGGACTGGTAAAGGCGACGCAGACAAGCGAGTTTGACGTGCGCAAGTCCAAGATCATGGCCTGCGGCCTGAAAGACGGAGATGTGCTGGTCTATGCGGCGAAGGACG
>DHOD01000140.1:2509-2774 GCA_002407725.1 Christensenella sp. UBA5399
ATGAGGCGGCCCCCAATATGCTGTTTGTGACGTCGGACGGCATGTCCATCAACATCCAGAAGAAGGACGTTTCGGTGATGGGCAGGAGCGGGAAAGGCGTGGGCGCAATCAAGCTGGGCAAAGGCGCCACGGTTGTGCTGGCCGCGCAGGTGGACAATCATACGGACAAAAAGGTGCTGCTGATCACCGAGCAGGGATACGCCAAACAGACGCCGATCGGCGAATTTGAGGAGCAGGGCAGGAACGGCAAGGGATTGAAGGCGTA
>DHOD01000140.1:2943-4342 GCA_002407725.1 Christensenella sp. UBA5399
GCGCCTGCCGTGGGACGGCGTGTTGCGGGGGCGATACTGCTGGATGCAATATCCAAAGTGACGACGGTGCAAAAATCGGGCGATATCACCAAAATTGTCAGCGATACCATCCCCACCGACGCGCGCAACACCAAGGGAGAGCAGGTTGTGCTGGCGGTGATGGGCAACGACGTGGTGAAGTTGTACAAAAATACATTCGATTGATGGATTTTCGCGTGTTAGTATGTTAAAATAAGACTTGCTGGGGAAGATGTGAAAAAACCGGCAGGTCTTTGTGATTGTACGCAGGTGGATATACCAAAAGTGGTTCCAAACTGCGATAAAATGAGGTAAGCAACATGTATGAATCGAAATTGAAATCAAAGGAACTGGACGACCTGTTTGCGGCCATATTGTCGCTGAAAACAGTGGAAGAGTGTTATATGCTGTTTGACGACCTTTGCACGGTCTCGGAGCTGAACGCAATCGGACAGCGGTTTAAGGTTGCGAATATGCTTAGCGGAAAATCGACGTGTAATGCCATTGCGAAAAAAACAGGCGCATCCACCGCGACCATCTCGCGTGTCAACCGTTGCCTGAATTACGGATCGGGCGGGTATAATCTGGTCATAGAACGCAATGCGAAATCCGAGTAGAAACGCCGGGCCATTGTGCGGGATTTGTATGGAGAAAAGCGAGGAGTAATTTGCTGAAATTAAATGAGAAACAATTAGAGGCAATCAACCAGACAGAGGGCGCGGTGCTGGTGCTGGCAGGCGCGGGCAGCGGCAAAACGCGCGTGCTGACACAGCGTGTGGCATACCTGCTGGAGGACGGCAAAGCCAAGCCGTGGGAGATACTGGCCATCACGTTTACCAACAAGGCCGCCGCAGAGATGCGGGAGCGGATTGCAGAAACGGTGGAGTTCGACATTCGCGATATGTGGATATCCACATTTCATTCGATGTGTGTACGCATGCTTCGGCGGTATGCCGATGTGCTGGGGTATTCCCGCAGCTTTCTGATTTACGATACGGCCGATACGCTGAGCGTGATCAAGCGTATACTGGATGCGCTGAACCTGAAGGACGACAAACGCTATGGCGACAAGTATATGCGCAACCTGATCAGCAGATATAAAAACGACGAATCGGCGCTGGAGTTTGGGGAATACGCAACACAGAGCAATCCGTTTATCGAGGAATACGCGCAGGAGATTTATGACAGGTATCTTGCGGTGCTGCACCAGCAGAACGCAATGGATTTTGACGATTTGCTGCTGAACGCCTATGCGGTGCTGGAAACAAACGAAGAGGCGCGTACATATTATCAGCATAAATTCAAATACGTGCTGGTGGACGAGTACCAGGACACAAACATGGTGCAGTATAAGCTGGTCAAGATACTGGCGGAGGGGTAC
>DHOD01000012.1:0-2503 GCA_002407725.1 Christensenella sp. UBA5399
TGTTGTTATTTTTGCCTCCAATACGGTTCCCCTCATTTATTTATATTGAATTTTTTGCTCATATAGTTGGTCAGCAGGTTGATGGCCAGCACAATGATCACCAGCACCGCCGCAATGCCAAACGCGCTTTCGTTCTGCCCTTTGGCGGCATAGGTGTAAAGCTGCACCGTCAACGTAGCGCCCGATTCCATCGCATGGGAGAAGAACCCCTGCGGCATGTTGGTGCCGATGCCCGACGTGAAGATTAGCGCAGCCGATTCGCCCACGATCCTGCCAATGGCCAGTATGACCGCCGTGATGACCCCAGGCAGTGCGGAAGGCAAAATGATGGTACGGATCATATACCATTTGGTGGTGCCGATGCCCAGCGCGCCTTCACGGTATTGCTCCGGCACTGTTTTCAGCGCCTCCTGCGTGGTGCGCACAATGATGGGCAATATCATGATCACCAATGTAAACGCACCCGCCAGTATGGAATACCCCAGCTTCAGCGTCACGCCAAAAAACACTGCGCCAAACAGCCCGTACAGCACGGAAGGAATGCCCGCCAGTGTCTCGGTGGTGAACTCGATAGCCCGCACAATGCGCCCGCGCTTGGCATACTCGCTTAAATAGATCGCCGCGCCCACGCCGATGGGGGTGGCGATCAGCAGCGTGATGCCGATCATATAAAGCGTATTGATGATGCCCGGCAGGATGCCCACGGTTTTGTTGAGCGCGCTGGGCGCTGTGGAAAGGAATTCCCATGTCACGTTGGGTAAGCCGCGCACCATGATGTACGTCAGCATATAGAACAGCACGGCCACCACCGCAATGGCGCACACGTAAATGACGCCCTTCAGCAGGCCGTCCACCGGCCGCCGCTTTTTGCGCAGTATGCTCATGCCGTTGGACAGTTTAGGATTCATGCTGCGCGCCCTCCTTTTTGAGCAACGAGTTGAGCACCACATTGATGATCATGATGAACGCAAACAGCACAAGGCCTATGGAGAACAGCGCCTCGCGGTGCAGGCCGGACGCATAGCTCATTTCCGATACGATGCCGGTAGTCAAAAAACGTACGCTGTTAAACAGTCCCGGCATGTTGACCACGTTACCGGACACCAGTATGACGGCCATGGCTTCGCCCAGCGCACGGCCGATGCCCAACACCACGCCGGTGACAATGCCCGATTTTGCCGCGGGGATTTGCACCTTGAATATCGTTTGTATAGGCGTGGCCCCCATGGCCAGCGACGCCTCCTTGTATTCCTGCGGTACGGCCTTCAGCGATGTGATGCTGATGTTGACCACGGTGGGCAGTATCATGATGGTGAGCACAACCACGCCGGACAGCAAGTTGGCTCCACCGGTGAACGTGTGGCCGGGATCGCCGGTAAAAATGGCCGTCTCCAACTTGCTGACCAGCGGCACCAGCAGGATCATGCCCAGCAGGCCGTACACCACCGAAGGGATGCCCGCCAACAGCTCGATTGCCGGCTTAACGATTTTTGCGATCTTTTTGTGCGCCACTTCGGCAACAAACACGGCGGCCATCAGCGCAATGGGCACGCCAATGGCAATGGTCAGCCCCGTGCCCATCAGCGACGTCAATATCATAGGCAGTATGCCATACTTGGGGTCCGCCGCCGTAGGCGCCCACTCCGTCCCAAAAAAGAACTCCCCCAGCCCCACCTGGAACATAGCGGGCGCGCCGGAAGAAATCATGTACACCGTGATGACCAGCACGGCGGCCACCGCGAAACATCCGCAGATGGTGAACACAATTTTCATTGTGCTTTCAACGGCGGATCTGCTTTTTCGCCCTGTATAAATGGTGTTTACGTTATCCACTTTCTTTCCCCTCAACATACAGCAAAGGCGCTTCACGCCTCTGCTGTATATCTATTCTATTGGTTGTTATCGTTGCCTGTTTTGTTTTACGCGACCGCAATCAGCTTGTTATCCGCCACTACGGCCTGCCCGTCGCTGCCCATCACATAATCCAGGAATGCCTGCACCTCGGGCCGAAGTTCGCCTTCCGCCGTCGCCATGATGAACGGGCGGGACAGCGCATATTCACCGGCCTTGATCGCTTCTTCCGTGGCGGGCGCGCCATCCAGGTTGAGCGCAATCACTGTATCGTCCAGAGCCTCCAGAGACACGTATCCGATGGCGGCGGGTGTTGTCGATACCGCTGTTTTTACCGCGCCGGTTTCATTGAGTTCCTGCGCGTACTGGCACTGGTCTTCAATTTTCAACAGTTCCTCGAACGCGCCGCGGGTGCCGGAGGATGCCTCCCTGCCGATAACCACAATGGGTTGATCCTGTCCGCCCAGCTCGCTCCAGTTTTTGATCTCGCCGGTGTATACTTTTACCAGGTCGTCCTTGGAGATATCGGTCACGGCGTTTTCGGGATGGACGATGACCGCAATGCCATCGATCGCTACCACGTTGGGTACCAGGCCTGTCTCCTCATCCTTCAGCTCACGCGACACATTGCCGATGTCCGACCGCCCTTCCT
>DHOD01000012.1:2704-3502 GCA_002407725.1 Christensenella sp. UBA5399
GCTGTTGCTCTGCATAAACCCTTCGGCCAACGCATTGGCAATGGTCTCCATAGATGTGGATCCGGACATCTGCACTTTGCCGGAAAGTTCCGCCGCAGGCGCTTCTGTAGCCGCCGCTTCTGTGGCAGCGGGTTGCTCCTCCGCTGCGGGTGCTTCCGTGGCTGCGGGCGCTTCTGCCGCTGCGGGCTCTTCCGTCTGTGCCGAAGCGTTTGTGGATGTGCATGCGGTAAATGCAAAGACCGCACACAGCACAAGTATTACGATAGTCGTTAATTTTTTCATGTTGTTCTCCTTTTTCATACCTTTCAAATTTTGTTGTCTATAACAATACCGGCACTTTGTAAAGTTCAAAAGCATTGTTTGTAAAATCTGCGTAAAGTATCCTAAATTCCATCGATCAGGTGTTTTTTATCCATTTACCGCAATGAATCCCCGGGGCGCATACCTCCAAAACCATGTCCGAAAATGGCCGGATTTTTATGTGAAACATGGTATAATCAAGTTAATTCAACGCAGGGAGCAAAATGATGTTGGAAAATGACAAGGGCTTATACGCGGCATTTCAGGCAAAAGACGCACGGTTTGACGGGCGCTTCTTCGTGGGCATATCCTCCACGGGGATCTATTGCCGGCCTGTTTGCAGGGCAAAGCAGCCCAAAGCAGAAAACTGTACATTTTACTCCACTGCGGCGGAGGCCGAACAGGCGGGGTACCGCCCTTGCCTGCTCTGCAGGCCCGAGCTTGCGCCGGGCGCATCTATCACCGACGCGGCCACAGCGCTGGCCCAAAGGGCGGCAC
>DHOD01000012.1:3661-4596 GCA_002407725.1 Christensenella sp. UBA5399
CATGCTGGAGGAAAGCTGCGGGAGCGGCCACAGCCTGGACGAGCTTGCCGGGATGCTCGGTTGCACAGACAGGCACCTGCGGCGTGTTTTTGTGGAAGAATACAATGTATCGCCGGTGCAATACCTGCAGACGTGCCGGTTGCTCCTCGCAAAAAACCTGTTGACCGATACGAATCTATCGGTGCTTGAAGTCGCGATGGCGGCGGGGTTTGGCAGCCTGCGCCGTTTCAATGGCCTTTTTAAGCAGCATTACCACCTCTCCCCCACGGCATTGAGAAAGCAGAGAACCGACGGGGCGCAGCAAGATAAAAGCGGCAGCATTACCTTGGCGCTGGGGTACCGGCCACCCTACCCGTGGGATCAAATGCTGCGATTCCTGGCAGGGCGCGCCATCGCCGGTGTAGAGGTTGTAAGAGACGGTGAATACATGCGTACCGTCCATTTGGTTGACGCGAAGGGAGAACATGTATATGGCTGGGTGCGTGTTGGGCACAGGCCGGAGAAGCATGTACTGGCCGTTACGATTAGCGACGCATTGCTGCCGGTACTGCCACAGGTTTTGGCACGGATACGCCACCTGTTTGATTTGCACTGCGACCCGGACGCGGTATATGATACGCTCCGGGTAATGAATGACATCCGCCCCGGCCTTTGCATCCGCGGCACCCGCCTGCCGGGGTGCTTTGACGCATTTGAAATGGCTGTGCGGGCAGTGCTGGGGCAGCAGATTACGGTAAAGGCGGCCAGCACATTGGCCGCGCGGGTCGCGCAGGCTTACGGCACGCCTGTCCCAACAGGCATCGATGGCCTGACGCATATTTTCCCCTCGCCCGGGGAGTTTCTCTCTTTGGACGGGCCCATCGAGGATTGCCTGGGCAAGCTGGGCGTGATTGCGGCACGGTCAAAAACAATCCTGACTATCTCATTAGACCATA
>DHOD01000076.1:0-1568 GCA_002407725.1 Christensenella sp. UBA5399
GGGGATCTCCAGGGCGGTGTTAAACTGTTCCACGTCAATAAACGTAATCACCTTGTCAAACGGCCCTTCGGCATACAGCTGTATCTGTGAGTGTTGGTCCGTCACGCCCAGCGCGCGCACCGGCGTCTGCCCGCAGAACACGTCCTTGCCCTCATTGTTGACACGCTTGCCCAACGATTCCGCCCAAAGCTGCGCATACCATTCCGCCATGTTGAGCAGTCCGTCGGCATACGGCATCATCACAGAGATGTTCGCCTTGTTGGCCATAGCCGTGCACATCATCATCGCGTACATGTACGCGGGGTTCTCCCACACGTTCGGCTTTGTGCACGCTTCGTCCATTGCCTTGGCCCCCGCAAACAGCGCATCGATATCGATGTTCAGCACCGCCGCCGAAAGCAGGCCCACCGGGCAGAGCACAGAGAACCTGCCACCCACGCCGTCGGGTACCGTGTATGTCTTGAAACCATACTTATTGGATATTTTTTTGAGTATGCCGCTTTCCTTGTCGGTCGTCAGCACAACATTGTTTTTGAAATCATCGCCCAGCGCTTTTTGCAGCATCCCCAGCGCAATCATAAACTGCGACATGGTCTCCACCGTGTTGCCGCTCTTTGTGATGACGTGGAAGCATGTCTTTTTAACATCGATGACATCAAAAAGCGCATTGATGCCGTCGGGGTCTACGTTATCCACAACATAGAAACGCGCGCCGCCGCGCTGCTTTTTGGAAAGCTCGTTGTATTTCAGGTGCTTTGTTCCGGTAAAAAGCGCCTTTGACCCCAGCGCGCTCCCGCCGATGCCAAACACGACAAAATTATCAAATTCGCTGTTGATCCGCTTGGCCTCCGCCACGATATCGGCCACAACCTCGTCCTGGTTATACGGCAACGCCCGCCACGCCATCTGGCTCTTTTTCTTTTCCATGTTTTTATGCACATCCGGAATGCGTTCGCTGATTGTCCTGATCTCAATATCCGTCAATCCGTGATCGCCTATGTTTTTCTTCAGCATGTTATTAAAATCGATTTTCATAACCCAAGCACCTCCAACTTATTCCCATTTATTTTTTGATTCATACTATTCACTAATTAAAACACCCTGTGTTTTAATTCCGCGCAGATGCGCGGGGCTCATAATGTTTTTTGCATTATGAGCCGGTTAAGCCGTGCAATACTATCACAGCCTAGTACAAAAACTACATGTTTCACCATATCGTTCATGTATCCCCTTATATATCAAACCATTTCTCTTTTTTTAAACACCGCCATAGCGCCCTATGCCCGTACACAAAAACCTGATGCTCCGCAAGCACAAAAAAGCGCACGCCAACAAATGACAACGCACGCCTTTAGATTGAAATTGTAACGATTGAGTGCCTCATTTTTCATGCCCCAGTAAGATTTTTACTATCCGGTTATATTATATATCCCGAGACACAAAAAGTATACCTTTATTTCTTTTTCGGCATCCACCAACACACATGGCATACCCCGAATACTTTTATTTCAACTGTCTTTCAACATACAGCACTTTTTATATTTCTTGCCGCTGCCGCAGGGGCAGGG
>DHOD01000076.1:1714-1954 GCA_002407725.1 Christensenella sp. UBA5399
TCCGCACGGGCACGGGTCGTTGCGCCCCACGGTTTTCTCGGAGACCGCCTGCTTGCCCGCACGCCATTCGCGCGTGATTCCGTCGCGCTTTTCCTTTGTCAGGATGGCGTCCCATTCCGGCAGCGTAAACAGCCACTTTGCCTTGGCCTCCATCATATTGAAATACAGCTTCTCGTAATCGATATCCAGCTTGATTTTTGTGGTTTCCGCCAGCTTGTCCAGGTTGATTTCCTTTTTCAG
>DHOD01000076.1:2082-2682 GCA_002407725.1 Christensenella sp. UBA5399
GGTTGATTTCCTTTTTCAGGCTGGTGTTGACGCCGTCAATAAAACCCGCAAAAACCACCGGCTCCATCCCCAGCTGCTCCGCCACATCGCCGAGCGGACCCTCGTGCACCACGCCGGTGTCCGCAAGTATTTTTTTGTATACCTGCGTCTCCGCATCAAAATAATCGTCCCAAAAAGCCTGTTGCTGCTGCGGCGTCTGCGGGATTGCCGTCAGGTCCTGCCATTGACTGTATAAACTCATACCCAATTCCTCGTCCTACTAATAGATTTAACCCAAATGCGCCGTGTCACCACGTCACATTGATCCGCTTCGCTACCTCGTCTATGAAATCGCCCGTATTGACCACCTTCTTGTCCTGCACATCGGAAAGCAACGCAAGGTCTTTTGTCATGGTGCCTTCCTCAATTGTGCGGATAGACGCCGCTTCCAGCTCGTCTGCAAATTTCATCAGCGCGGGGGTGCCGTCCAGCTCGCCGCGCTTCCGGAGCGCGCCGCTCCACGCAAAGATGGTCGCCATGGAGTTTGTGGAGGTTTCCTCACCCTCAAGATGCTTGTAGTAGTGCCGCGTCACCGTGCCGTGCGCCGCCTCGTATTCATAG
>DHOD01000059.1:0-8308 GCA_002407725.1 Christensenella sp. UBA5399
TTGTATTTCAGTGGGGCCTACTTATATACTTACCGGTATTATTGTTATGGGCAACCATTTTGGCGGCCTCGCCTATTGCGTTTAGCCTGCGGTATGTGTATGTGTTGGTGTTATTTGTGCCCATAGCAATTTTGTTGCCCATGCTGCCTTATTCTACAATAAGAAAAGATGCGAGGCGCGAAGGGGAGATAGGAACAGCATCCAACGCGAAAAGCGGATCCTCCTAGAGCATTTGCTTACAAAAAGGTGGATAGGTCAGGTGCGAAGAAAGCGCCTTCGGGTAAGCCGCGGAGACACATGCGACAAGTTTACACAGTGATATATGAAAATGATTTTACCGTCGAATGCTAGTATCAAACCAAGCCAAAAGACGCCCTGCTCTTTCAAAGAGCAGGGCGTCTTTTGGTGAAGATCTTTTGATTGTTACGGTCAACTGCCTTTCTTGTAATCCGCCAGCACTTGCTTATAGATAGAGACTGTCTCCTTGATTTCAGAAATCTCGTCGCGGAGCTTTTTGTTCTCCTCTTCCAGCGATATAGCCTGCATGTTGTCGAGGTCGTTCATCCGCTGGCTGAGCGTATCGCCCTGCACCCCGTTTGCCGCGCCTGCCTTGGCGGATTTTGCGGTCTTCTTTTTACGGTTTTGCTCGATATCGATGAAGACTGCATCCCAATCGCCGCGTTTCACGTAATGCGTGTGCAGCAAATCGTGGGAGAGCTTGCCGCCGGGTTTGCCGAGGAATTCCTCATAAAAGGCGATAATAGAAGGATTCTCATGCGACATGCGGAGCGTTTTCTGCTCATCCTCGGTGTAAAGCGCCGCCTGGCGTTTTTCGCGCACCTTCGGATCCTCGCTGCGGGGCTGGCCGCCGCCCGTGATGCAGCCGCCGGGGCAACCCATGATCTCAATAAAGTGATAAGGGGATTTCCCGTGTTTGATTTGTTCCACAAGCTGTTTGGCGCCGTCCAGGCCGCTGGTCACGGCAACGCGCACTTCCATTCCCTCAAAGTCCTTGTACTCGGGCAGTACGTTCTCCAGTTTGATCGTCGCTTCCTTCACCTGATCAAGCCCAACGATGGGGGTGACGTGCAGGTTCTCGAACGGAAGGGGATTGCCGGTCAGTATGGCGTATACCGTTCGCAGCGCGGCTTCCATCACGCCACCGGTCAGGCCGAATATATCGGCGGCGCCTGTGGACATGCCAAGCGGCTCGTCAAATGCCTCGTCTTCCAGCGTCTCAAAGTCGAGCCCCGCCTGCTTGATCATGCGTCCGAGTTCGCGCGTTGTCAGTACGGCGTCCACGTTGCGGTTGCCGTCGTTCTCCAGCTCCTCGCGGGTGACCTCGAACTTTTTGGCAGTGCAGGGCATGACGGATACCACAAATATGTTTTTGGGATCGATGCCCAGCTTCTGCGCATAATACGATTTTGCGACCGCCCCCAGCATCATGTGGGGCGATTTGCATGTGGACAGGTTGGTTGTGACGTCGGGATAGTAGTGTTCCACGTATTTGATCCATCCGGGAGAGCAACTGGTGATCATGGGAAGCACGGCTTTCTTACCCTGGACGGCCCGTGTGGCTCGTTCCAAAAACTCGGTGCCTTCCTCCATGATGGTCAGGTCGGCGGCCCAGTTGGTGTCAAATATATCGTCGGCGCCCAGCGCCCGCATTGCGGCGGCCAGTTTGCCGGTGACGCGGGTGCCCGCAGGCATACCAAACACTTCGCCCAGCGCCACCCTGACGGCGGGTGCCACCTGCATCACAACGCGCTTCGAAGGATCGTTGATCGCATCCCATACGGTGGCGATCGAGTCGGTCTCCTTGAGCGCGCCCACAGGGCACACAACGGTGCATTGCCCGCAATACACGCAATCGGCGTCGGCAATCGGAATGTCCATCGGCGGGGCGAGCACAGTGTCAAACCCGCGGTTTTGCGGGCGGAGCACCCCAACCTTCTGGATTTTGCTGCACGCCGTCTCGCAACGGCGGCACAGTATGCATTTGGAAAGGTCGCGCGTGATAGAGGGCGACGAATCGATCTGCTGCCGCGCGCTGTTGGTGTCGAAAATCGTCTCGTCCACGCCCAGTTCCTCACCCATTTTTTGCAGCTCGCAGGTCTGGTTGCGGTTGCAGGCAAGGCAATCCTTGGAGTGGTCGGAAAGCAGCAGCTGATAAAGCATTTTGCGCGCTTTCTGTACCTTTGGCGTGTTGGTGTAGACGACCATATCGTCCTTGGCCTCGGTTTTGCAGGACGCCATCAACGCTTTGGCCCCGACAACCTCGACGGAACAGATTCTGCACGTGCCCGCCACATGTACGCCCGGCAGATAGCAGATGCTGGGGATTTTTATACCTGCTGATTTCGCGGCTTCCAGTATCGTCGTCCCCTTGGGTACGGAAACCTCTTTATTATTGATTGTTAAGTGTACCATAATCTACCTCCTGTCACAGTGCAGGCAGCGCATTGCCTCTGCCATTGCATTGATCTTGTGGAAACCGAGCACAACCTCGTTGAAATTGTCTTTGCGTGATTCCGGATCCAGCAGTTCCATTTCAAACTGGTTGTGTATGACGACTTCGTCCTCGTCATAGATGTCGGGGATGTCGATGGGTTCGCCCTTGTTGAGCACACCGTCGCCGCCCAGGTATTCGTCGATGGAGCTGGCGGCCTGCTTGCCGTCGGCTATGGCACGGATGACCTCGTCGGGCCCGCGCGCAACGTCGCCGCCTGCAAACACACCCTCCATGGTGGTCATCAGTGTGTTGTTATCCACAATGAACGTGCCCCATTTGGTTACGCCAATTTCATCCTTGCCGACAAACGGCAGGTCGGCATACTGGCTGACGGCGGGGATGACGGCATCGACGTCCAGCACAAAATTGGAATCCGGTATTTTGATGGCTTTGCGCCGGCCGGAGCGGTCGAAATCGCCAAGCTGCATGTTCACGCACTCAATGCCCTTCACCCGACCGAGGTAATCGCCGATAAACTTGACGGGTGCGGTCAGCTCCATGACTTCCACGCCTTCCTCGATCGCCTCAATGATCTCCTCCTTGTAAGCGGGCATCGAGTCGATTGTGCGCCGGTATACGACAATCACCTTGTCCGCGCCAAGCCGCAGCGCTGTCCGGGCCGAGTCAATTGCGGTGTTGCCGCCGCCGATGACTGCCACGGTGCCGGAAAGCCGCATATCCTTTTTAATGTGGATGTCCTTCAGGAAATCGATGCCGTGGTAGATGCCCTCCAGATCCTCGCCGGGGATATCCACCTTCTGCGGGAACTGCGTGCCCGTGGCGACGTAAATGGCGTCGTAATAATCACGCAATTGTTTGAAATCAACATTTTTACCGACTTCCTTGTTGAGTATCAGGTTGACGCCCGATTGCTCGATCAGCTTGATTTCATGCTGCAGGATGTCTTTGGGCAACCGGTACTCGGGTATGCCGAACGCCAGCACGCCGCCCGCGACACCTTCCGATTCCAGCACGTCCACATCGTAACCGATGCGGTTGAGGTAATATGCACACGTCAGGCCGGAAGCGCCGCCGCCCACCACGCAAACACGTTTGCCGTTGCGCGGTACGGTGAGCTTCATTGTATACGGCTGTTCGTTTTTGAACGCATAATCCGCCGCGAAACGTTTCAAATCACGTATGGCGACGGCCTCGTCCACACCGCGCCTGCGGCACTTGGCTTCACAGGGCCGTGTGCAGATCCTTCCGCATACGGCGGGGAAGGGGTTCTCCTGCATCACAAGGTTGTATGCGTCGGTAAAGCGGCCCGTTGCAATCAGCGAGATGTAGCCCGGCACGTTGACACTTGCGGGGCACGTGTTCTCGCATGGGGAGATAAACAAGTCGGAACAAACACCCGCCCGGCAATATTTCTGCTGGATATGCTCTTCGTATTCATCACGGAAGTATTCGATTGTGGAGAGCAACGGGTTGGGGGCCGACTGTCCAAGGCCGCACATGGCAGTCTGCTTGACGGTCTGGCCAATATCCACCAGCAATTCGATGTCGCCCTCCTGGCCTTCGCCGCCCGTGATGCGTCCCAGAATCTCCAACATACGCATGGGACCGACGCGGCATGCGGTACATTTGCCGCACGACTCGTCACGGATAAAGTCGAGGAAGAACCGCGCGGTATCCACCATGCAGGTGTCCTCGTTCATGACAACAAGTCCGCCGGATCCCATGATGGCGCCCAGCTTATCGAGTGATTCATAATCGGTAGGCGTGTTGAGGTAATCCTTGGTGATGCACCCGCCCGACGGGCCGCCGATCTGCGCGGCTTTGAACTCCTTGTCGCCCGGCAGGCCGCCGCCGATCTTGAATATGATATCGCCGATTGAGGTGCCGATGGGTACTTCAATGATGCCGGCATTGATAATATCGCCCGCAAGAGCGAACACCTTGGTACCAGGGGCGTTGGGAACGCCGTAGCCGGCATACCATTCGCCGCCTTTACGCAGTATTTTGGGGATGTTGGCAAGCGTTTCCACATTGTCGATAATCGTGGGTTTGCCGTTGAGCCCCCGCTGGAACGGGAAGGGTGGTTTTTGCTGTGGCTCGCCGCGCTGGCCCTCAATGGAGGCGAGGAGCGCTGTTTCTTCTCCGCAGACAAAAGCGCCCGCGCCTATGCGGATGTGCAGGTCAAAGTTGACGCCGGAATCGAATATATTCTCGCCCAGCAACCCGCAGGCCCGCGCGTTCTCAATTGCCGCAGTCAGCCTGTCTACGGCGATGGGGTACTCGGCCCGGATGTATACGTACCCCGTATCCGCACCGATGGCATAAGCCGCAATCATCATACCCTCGATGATGGAGTGCGGATCGCCCTCGATGATACTCCTGTCCATAAATGCGCCGGGGTCGCCTTCGTCGGCGTTGCACACCATATACTTCTGGTCGCTCTTCTGGTCATGCCCTGTTTGCAGCTTGATGTGCGTGGGGAAACCCGCGCCGCCACGGCCACGGAGCCCGGATTTTTTGACTTCGTCAATGATCCATTCGGGATTTTCCTGTTTGAACGCCTGATAGGCGGCCTGGTAGCCGTCGTGTGCGATATACGCCCGTATGTCGCCGTATTCGATGGTGCCGCAGTTGTCCAGTACAATGCGGACCTGCGCTTTAAAGAATTCGACGTCGTCAATAACGGGCACATATTTGTGCAACGATTCGTCATAAAATGTGTATTCTTCTATAATATTACCTTCTGCAAGATGGCTGCGCACAATTTCACGGGTTTTTTCGGGGGTGAGCTTGGTGTAGAATATCCGCCCGGGCTCTACAAGAATCATCGGCCCGGCGGCGCATATGCCCATGCAGCCCGTCTCTATGATGTTGATTTTTTTGTCGGGGCAGGCAAGCTCAATCTCATCCCGCAATGCGTCCTGGATTTCGGCACAGTTGGAGGACACGCAGCCCGCACCGCCGCATACCAGCACATTGTATTCGTATTGTGATTGTTTATCCAGATATTCCTTTTTGATCCGCCCCAAATCATCGGCTGTTACGATCTTATCCTTATACATATCAAATACCCCTCTTTCTCTAATATTGAGACAGTATATCTTCAAGCCTGTTGGGGTTAACCTGCTTGTATACTGTTGAGTCGATCATGATGGCGGGCGCGAGCCCACATGCGCCGATGCAGCGCGCCACCTCGAACGAGAATTTGCCGTCGTCGGTGGTATCGCCCAGCTGAATGCCAAGCAATTCCTCCAGCTTTTCAACCAGCTTTTTGCCGCCCCGCACATAGCACGCTGTGCCCATGCAGACCCTGATGATGTGCTGGCCGCGCGGCCTGGTAGCGAAAAATGAGTAAAATGAAACAACGCCGGATACGTCCGCCAGTGGGATCTCCATTGTATGCGCAATGAATTTCTGCACCTTGAGCGGCAGGTAGCCGCAGATTTCCTGGGACAAATGCAAAATCTGAATCAGGCTGCCCGGATCTTTCTTGTAATGATCGATCACATTGGCAATCTGCTCCAGCTGCTTCTCATCCTTCTCATCTTCGCAAAGAGTGTTCAAAATGGCTTCATTCATGTTTGACCTCCTTCATCCATATGCAATTGTACGTTGTGATATTGTTATATATTTAACAATGTTTTAAATAGTATAGCAAAGAAATGTCATGAAAATATAATGAACACATAAATGGCGATAAAAAAATATGGCGATTTCGAAAAAAAATCCAAAAAGCCATAACATTTTCATTGTAATTTTGAAAAAATATAGAAAATAAGGTAGTTTTAATCAATTTGGCGGGAACCGTAAAGTACTTGTGCATCATGCACCGGTGATGGCGGAAGGCTGTTATTACAAACCGCCATTGGTAATGTTTTTAAATTTGATTACGGGGAACCTGTCGCTTGACCGCGTAAGCAATAAACGCATATTGCAGAAAATAACATAAAACGTTCATTGCGAAAGCGCGCAGCACGCATGATGGTGTATAGGTTCGATCAATTTGCCGCAGGGGCCCGCCCCACAAGGTTCACGGAAAAGGTGTAGCGCGACGCGTCAATGAGCAGATCGTCACAGGTGATGGGATCGCTGCCGGAACAGGTGATCCGCCTGATGTAAATCAATGGGGAATTGATGGGCAGGTCCAGCGTGTTTGCCTGCAGCATATTTGCGGAACGCGCCGTAATAAAGTCGGTGGCGTTATCAAACTTTACATGGTTTTCCTGCTCCAGAAAGTTGTACAAGGAGCCGTACTTTTCTATCCCATCCGAAAGCCCCTTGGCGTATTGCTTGACAATGTAATTTGTCACAATGGAGATCGGCTTGTCGTTGGCAAGCAGCAGCCGCTGGATGCGGGCGACGGGAGCCCCTTCGGGCAACTGCAGCTTGGTGAGGATCTCGTGGTCGGGAATGATGTCGTCCACCAGTATATTGGATGAACGCACGGTATATCCTGCCTCGCGCAGTGTCTCGGAGACAGATGTAATGTAATTGATACGCTGGACAGCACCGGGGTTGGTCACACGTGTGCCATGCCCCTGTTTTACGGAAACACAGCCGTCGTCCGACAGCATTTGTATGGCTTTGCGAATCGTCACCCGGCTTACATTATATTGTTTTTCCAACTCGGGCTCGGGGGGGAGCAGATCGCCGACCTCATATTTTGTCTGTATTGCCTGCTTCAGGTCCTGGTAGACCTTCCTGTATATCGGTGTTCGTTTCATGCTCATAGCCGCGATTCTCCTCATTTATGTTGATTATAATTATAGTACAAACTGTGGACAATAACAACTTGTTTTCGTTTCAATAGCAAACAAAAATCATAAAGAATTAAATAAAAAGAAAGTGGCATTGATGATGTTTGGGCGAAGGGTTGCCCAAAATACGCAAATACTGCGCAAAAAAACAAATAAAAGCGAAGAGAAATAACGGTATGAACAATGAAACATGATGACGATAATGTGAAAACAGGCGGTTATTCGTCCAATACGGCGGTTGCCGTTTCCAGGTCGGATATTAATACATTCATCCATTTGCCCTTGAGGGCGGCCCGGATGATGGGAACCTTCCGCTGGCCCAGTGCAAAGCCGATGCTGTAACGCGCGTGTTTTACTGTTTTGGAAAGGTCGCCCGCAATCAACTTATCATGGGCGTTGTGGTTTGCGATTGCGCCGTCGTGGCCAATAAAGCGCAACGCGACATCGCCCGCGACATTGAGCCCCACAAGCTCGTCGTATTCCTGCCGGGACATATAACCAAACTTGGTGAAGGCGTGGGTAATATCGAGGGTGGACATGGCGAGGATCGCGATATCCACGTTTTCCGTCATTTCAATCAGTTCTTTGGTGGCGGGATCGTTCATGATCGTTTCGCGTTCCTGTTTGCCCACAACGAAGGCCGGCGTATGCAACAGCCGGTACTTTGCCCCCAGTGATGTGGCGAGCCTGGACGCCAGCTGGTTGCTCAGGATATCCGCGTTCCTGCCGATGCCGCCCACCAGCGGGACGACGGTGACATCGGGAAAGCTTACGGGAAGGTATTGATTGAACATTGCCGCAAGTGTGGACCCCCATGCAATGCCGATCGTATCGCGTGGCTCGATGATGGACACAAGAAAGTGTGCCGCGGCATGCGCAGCCTGCGCCAACGCAAGGGAATTGTCGGCTGTGGAAGTTTTGACAATTTTGGCGTTTTTCAGGCCATATTTGTCGATCAGTTTCTTTTCTATATCGGAGATACCCGCCGTGTTTGTGTTGACGTCAATGCGCACAATGCCGATTTCCTCCGCCCGCTTGAGCAGCTTGGAAACCCAGGGGCGCGATACGCCTAACC
>DHOD01000059.1:8470-11779 GCA_002407725.1 Christensenella sp. UBA5399
GCTGCGATGTCTTTTTGCGGCAGGTCGTATATGTAATATAATTCAGCGGCAAGAACCAACTTTTCTGTTAATTCCTGGGAAACGCTCCGGCTATCAAACCCTGGTATTTCGTTCATGACGGCACCCCTTGGATAAATTGAAATTAATTTCAAACATCGGAACAATTGTGCGTAGCACTGTCGCTTGAAGGCACATCTGTGTTAATATACCTATAATACGCGCTATAAGCGCTGTTTGGGAACGTTTGTAATAAATTATTAACTATGTGCCAATCTATGTTATACTACAACAAATGAAAATAAAAGTAAAGCATCATTATCGAAAGATAAATGGAGAAAACCGGGAATAATTTGAATTCATTATTTTCGATGATAGGCATAGCATGTTTTTTGGTGTTGAAAAGATTTTTAAATACGATATACTTAAATTAGGAAACAAATTAACAAAGAGGAACATATGTAACCGAACGCGCCTGGCTGAAAAATCATACATTATATTTATAGTATATAATTTTTTAGCAGGAATTGCAAAGAGAGAAATATCATGGATATGGATTATGGGAAAACAAAAGTATCGGTTGCCAAAGTCGAAGGCGGGGATGTTTATGCCGCGGTAAAAAAAGCGGTTGATCTGATCGGCGGTATGGGGCGCTTTGTAAAAAAAGGCGATCGGGTCACGCTGAAGCCAAACCTGGCATATCCTTATGCGCCGCCCGCGACGACAGACCCGCGCGTGACAAAAGCGGTTGCGCAGCTTGCGCTGGATGCGGGCGCGTCACGGGTGCTGATAGGCGACAGCCCAGCGTATTCCTGTAAAAAAATACTGGGCGTTGGCCGCTGGACCAATCAGGATGTGATAGACAAGACGGGCCATGCAAAGGTTGCGGAAGAGACGGGCGCCCAAATCGTTGATTTTGACGAGGGCGAGTTTGTGATGACGGATATCCCGGACGGGGTAATCCTGCAGGAGGCGCCCATCGCAAAGGCGATGCTCGATACCGATGTTGTGATCAATATTCCGGCGCTCAAGATGCATTTTGAAACATTTGTGACGCTGGGGCTGAAAAATTACCATGGCATTTTGCCGGATCATTATAAGGTACAATGGCATAAGGACGAGATCATGCAGAAGATTGTGGACCTGCACAAGGTTGTCAAAACGCACCTGACCATACTGGATGGACTGGTAGGCATGGAAGGGCTGGGGCCGCGTTGCGGGTCGCCGGTGGAGATGAACCTGATTGCGGCGTCGGCGGACGTGGTGTCGCTGGATGCCGTGGCAACAGAGCTGATGGGTGTGGACGCGTGGAAGGTGGATTCCACAAGGATTGCGCATACGCAAGGCATAGGCAACGGCAAAATGGAAAACATTGAAGTGGTCGGCGAAAAAATTGCCGACGTCAAAAAAGATTTCGAGCATCCGGATGTATCGATAGACGGACATTACCCGATGTTCAAGTTGATCAAAGGCGGCCCCTGCGTGCATTGCTACGGCCGTACAAAAATCATGTGTGACGACCTGTTGGCGGAGAACTTTGATAACTACGCCGACGTATCCACTGTGTTTGTGGGCATCAACCCCAAGCAGATCCCGGTGGAGCAAATTCAGGGAAAAGCGCTCTTTATAGGCGATTGTGCAATCAACACGACCGGAAACCTGCGTTATGCATTGGGGGACAGGGCGGTTTGTGTGGACGGGTGTCCGCCGATTGCGTCGGTACATAGGGAGCTTGATAAAATGAGAGAGGAAAATGGGAAGGAGAAGTTATGATTCTGGGAATAGGAAGCATTAATATCGACAATATTATCCATATGGAGAGGTGGCCGTACCACGGGGAGACATACTACGGCAAGAGCACGACGGTGATGTGCGGCGGCAAAATGGCAAACCAGTCGGCGGCGGCGGCAAGGCTAGGCGGCGACGTTGCGTTGATCAGTATGGTGGGGGAGCTTGACCACTATAACGACGTGGCGCTGGCGGATCTTAAATGGGCCAATGTAAACACCGACCATGTGGGGACGATGCCGGGCGAATACACCGGGACGGGATACGGCCTGGTCAGCGAATCCAGCCAGAACTCCTTCATCATCATACTGGGCGCGAACGGCGGCGTGACGCCGGAATATGTGGAAAGCAAAAAACATATGCTGGAGAAGACCGACATATGCATGGCGGAATACATGATCCCGATGGAGACGGTGGAATATTCACTGAAGCTGGCAAAGCAGCTTGGAAAAACCACAATCATCAACCCTTCCCCATACGTGGACGCTTCGGACAGCATGTTAAAAAACATCGATTATATGACGCTGAACGAAGTGGAGGCTGCGGAATTCTGCGGGTTTGAGGTAGACAGCGAGGAAAGTACGATGGAAGCCTGTCAGTGCCTGCACAAAAAAGGCGTAAAAAATGCGGTTATCACGCTTGGGAGCCGGGGCGCGTTTGCGTCCGACGGCAAAGAGCACCTGATGGTGGACAGCTACAAGGTGAATGCGCTGGATACGACTGGCGCGGGCGATGTGTTTAACGGCGCGATGGCCTATGCGCTGGATAGCGGGTACGACCTGTTTACTGCGGTGCGTTTTGGCAATGCGGCGTCGTCGGTCAGCGTCATGCGCGTGGGTACAATGCGGTCGTCCCCCTCGCGTGAAGAAGTGCAACAGGTGTTCAAGCTTTCTGCAAAATGAAAGGAACGGTGTGACGGATGGAATTTCGTATTGAGAAATTAAAAAAAGAATCGGTAGAGGCGGTTCAGGAGGTCTGCGTGCAGCGTTTGCGGTACCTGACCGAGGCATATCGCGAGAATGAAGCCGATCCGATGATTATACGCAGGGCCAAGGCGATTTCCAACGTACTGGACAAAATGACGTTGTTTATTGAAAACGGCCAGTTGCTGGCGGGAAACCAGGCGGGCAAGCTGCGTGCGGCGGCGCTTTTCCCCGAATATTGCATCAACTGGATATTTGAAGAGATCGACGAGCTGCCCAAACGTCCCGGCGACCGTTTTGAGGTTCCGGCGGAGATACGGGACGAGCTGCTGGAGACTTCCCGGTGGTGGAAGGGCAGGACGGTGCAGGACAGGTGCATGGCAACACTGCCGGAGGATGTAAAGGACGCGTACAGCACAGGCGTGCTCTCGGCCAACGGCAACATGACGTCGGGCGACGGGCACATCATGCTTGATTTTGAAAAAATATTGAAGGTGGGCGCGCGCGGCATTATTGACGAAGCGAAAGCAAAGCTGGACGCGCTGGACCTGACAGATCCGCCCAATCATTACAAGCGGGTGTTTTATAAAGCGGTGATCAT
>DHOD01000059.1:11953-15310 GCA_002407725.1 Christensenella sp. UBA5399
TGAAGGCGTGATCAACTTTGCAAAGCGATATGCCGCGCTTGCGCGCACACTGGCAAAGGACGCGGAGACGGAAGCGCGCAAAAAGGAACTGTTGCTGATTGCGGAGAACTGTGACCGCGTGCCGGAATACCCCGCTCGCACATTCTATGAAGGCGTGCAATCGGTATGGTTTGTGCACCTGATTTCGCAGATCGAGTCCAACGGCCACTCCATGTCGTTTGGCAGGCTGGACCAGTACCTGTACGAATATTATAAAAAAGATGTGGCGGCGGGAAGTATCACGGCGGACGAGGCGGTGGAGCTGCTCTCCTGCCTGTGGATCAAGGCGTTTGGCATTATCAAGATCCGCCCGTGGTCGCATACGCGGTTTTCGGGTGGCGGCCCGACCTACCAGAACCTGACGCTGGGCGGCATTACGCCCGATGGCAAGGACGCGGTCAACGACCTGACGATGCTTTGCCTGGACAGCGTCATGCAGACGCAGCTGCCGCAGCCCAATGTTTCGGCGCGGTACAACAAGCTGAATTCGGACGATTACCTGAAAAAGTGCATCGAAGTTATCAAGCTGGGCTTTGGAATGCCGGCGATGCATTCGGACGAGCTGATGATCGATTCGCTGATGAGCAGGGGCGTGAGCAGGACCGATGCAAACAATTACGCAATTGTGGGCTGCATTGAGCCGATCATCCCCGGAAAATTCGGATACCGTTCGGCGGGCATGAGCTTTACCAACTTCTCCAAGATACTGGAGCTCACGCTGAATAAGGGTAAGGACGATGTGACGGGCAAAACGTTGCTGAAGGCGGAAAAGGGACTGGCGGAATACGGCAGCCTGGACGAGATCATGGCCGAGTTCCAGCGTCAGATGGAATACTTTGTAAAATTGCGCGTGACCGGCGAATATGTGATTGATTATTCTGTGGAAGAACTTGTGCCGGAGGCATTCTGCTCCGGGCTGGTGCAGGATTGCATCGGCCGCGGCAAAACGGCAAAAGAAGGCGGTTCGGTCTACGATATGGTGACGGGCCCCGAGACGGGCGTGGTCAATGTGGCCAACAGCCTGGAGGCGATCCGTAAATTGGTATTTGAGGAAAAACGTATCAGCGGAAGCGAGCTTGACAAAGTGTTGAAGAGCAACTTTGAAGGGCCCGAAGGAGAGAGCATCCGCCAGATGCTGCTCAACAAAGCCGATAAATTCGGCAACGATGCCGATACGGTGGACGAGCTGGCAAACACGGTTTACCAGATATTCATCGACGAGCAGGCGAAGTACAAGACAACACGCGAGGGGCGCGGCCCGATCGGCTGC
Organism: Christensenella sp. UBA5399; assembly: GCA_002407725.1. Classification (GTDB taxonomy): domain Bacteria; phylum Bacillota; class Clostridia; order Christensenellales; family Christensenellaceae; genus UBA5399. The sequence continues at coordinate 13,263 of DHOD01000059.1, forward strand.
ATCAGCTATCCCTGTACCGCGACGATCTCCGGCAATGTACCCAGCGGCACGCGCGTGGGTGCGAGCGCGGAGGGGCGCTTTGCGGGGGAACCGCTGACGGAAGGCTGCTCGCCCTATCATGGGACGGACAAGATAGGCCCGACGGCGGTGCTGAAATCGGTTGCAAAAATGCCCAACTTCCTGATCACGGGGGGCAACCTGCTCAACCTGAAGTTTACGCCGGCCGCACTGGCGACCGATGCGGGCGTCGTGAAGATGATCCAACTGGTCAAGACGTTCTTTGACATGAAGGGTTGGCACGTGCAGTTTAACATTATCTCATCGGATACGCTGAAGGACGCGCAGAAGAACCCGAATGAGTACAAAGACCTTGTAGTGCGTGTGGCGGGGTACAGCGCGCTGTTCAATGACCTGGAGCCCAAGACGCAGGACGACATCATTGAAAGGACAGAGCATAGCCTTTGAGTAACGAAGCGCAGCAAAAGGGAATTGTATCTGAAATAGAGCGCTATGCCGTCAATGACGGCCCGGGAATCCGGACGCTTGTGTTTTTGATCGGGTGTCCGCTCCGGTGCCTTTGGTGCTCCAACCCGGAGACGCAAAAGGCGGGGCTGAAGATCATGTACTGGAAAAACCGTTGTCTGGGCTGCGGCAAGTGCGCGGCGGTCTGCCCGAAGTATGCGGTGACGCTGACGCCCGAAGGCGTGCACATCGACTATGATAAATGCGATTATTGCGGTGAATGCGCCTTCTATTGCAACGCGGAGGCGCTGACCATGGTTGGCAAGGAAATGACTGTGGGCGAAGTACTGCGCGAGGTGGGCAAGGACAGGGAGTTCTACGGCGATGACGGCGGTGTGACATTTTCGGGCGGTGAGGCGTTTGCGCAGTATGATTTTTTGCTGGCGCTGCTCAAAGAGGCGAAAGCCCAGGGATTCAACACGTGTATCGAAACAACCGGGTATACGTCGTGGGATAAGCTGGACGAGGCGTCGGAATACCTGGACCAGGTGCTGTTCGACTTGAAATCGATGGACGACGAGACGCACAAGCGGCTGACGGGCGTATCCAATGCGCGGATACTGGAGAACTACAAAAAACTGGTGCAAAAAGGCGCGGACGTGACGGCCCGTGTGCCGGTGATCCCCGGGTTGAACGACAGCGAAAGCAATTTTGTGGCGATGGCGGATTACCTGCATGCAGTAAACCCCGGGTGCCCCATCGATCTGTTGCCGTATCACAGGCTGGGCGTTTCAAAATACGACAGGATCAACATGGAATACTGCCTGCCGGAGGACTTGGCGCCGCCCAGCGCAGGGCAGATGGAGCAGATCAGGGAATACCTTGCGGGCAGAGGGTTTGACGTAAAAATAGGAGGATAGGATAAGGATGATAAAACTATCGGCTTCGATACTGGCGTGCAACAATGCGTTTTTGGGCGATGAAGTCAAAAAACTGGAAAAAGCCGGTGCGGATATATTGCATATAGATGTGATGGACGGCCATTATGTGGAGAATTTTACATTTGGGCCGGACACGGTGCGGGATTTGAAAAAACTGACAGACCTTCCCATGGAGGTGCATTTTGAGACATACCACCCGGAGCGCATGATCGATATGTTCCACAGGGTGGGCGTGGAACGGATTGGGGTGCAGCACGACTGCTGCGATATGCCGATCAGGACGCTGGAATACATCCGCAGCCTGGGCATGAAGGCCGGCATGGGCATCCGTCCGTCGGACGGCGTAGAGGATTTGAAATATCTGTTCGGCCACCTGGATTTCATTATTGTAATGAGTGTGGAGCCGGGATTTGGCGGGCAGCCGTTTGAGACATCGTGCGTGGAGAAGGTGAAGACACTGAAACGCCTGATGAAGGAGGCGGACGTGCAGATCGATGTGGCGGTGGACGGCGGCATCAATAAGGATAACATCGGCATGGTGAAGGATGCGGGCGTTGACTACCTGATTGTCGGCAACAGCCTGTACGCGTATGGCGACCTGGAGCAGACGGTTAGGGAGTACAGAGGAGAATAACATTAAGTACT
>DHOD01000059.1:15476-15860 GCA_002407725.1 Christensenella sp. UBA5399
GAGAGGAGAATAACATTAAGTACTGATAGAAAAGCCTTAAAGCACAGGGTGATTGACTTGGTGAATAGTATAGTATAAAAGGGGGCAACATGGCGGACAAGTTGAAGGTGGGCGTGCTGGGATACGGGAAAATGGGTAAGGTTTATGCTGATTGGTTTTCGCATAATCCCCATTGTGAGTTGAAGGCGATATATAACCATTCGGACAAACGCCGCACGGAGGTAGCAAACGAGTATCCGGATGCGGCTTTTTATACAGACTGGAAAGAGCTGATGGACAGGGAAGAACTGGACATCGTCGGCATGTGCACGGCGACGAACGACATGATGGAGCAGATTAAAGATGCCATGGACCATAAGCTTAACATCATCTGTGAAAAGCCGG
>DHOD01000059.1:16013-16305 GCA_002407725.1 Christensenella sp. UBA5399
TTAACATCATCTGTGAAAAGCCGGTGACAATGGACCTGGACCAGTTGAAGGTATTGGACGAAATGTTACGCGGATATGATAAAAAATTCTGTGCGGCTTCCGAGTTGCGGTATCATCCGGTGTTTGAAAAAGTCAGCTCACTGATGGGTGAACTGGGGAAAGTGTTTTTGGTGGACATGAATTACGCTATGTACCGCGACGAGGTAAAATGGAAGCATTTATACGCATCTGGCGGCGGTGTATTACGAGAATTAGGACAGCATATTCTGGATGCTGTGACCGATTGGCTGCG
>DHOD01000059.1:16481-19848 GCA_002407725.1 Christensenella sp. UBA5399
ACCGGAGAACGTTTTTGGACAAAACATGGTGGTGATGCCCGGGCGCGAGGTGGAGGATGTCTCCGTCAATGTGGTCAAATACAAAAGTGGCGCGGTGCTCAACCTGGTAAGCCATTATTTCAACCGCTCCGACCATGCGGTCAGGGGCGTGGTGTATGGGATGGAAGGGCAGATTGACTTTGCGATGAGCTCGTACGATGTGAACGACAGCAAAGTGACACTGTACAAGAACGACTGCAAGCCGGTGGAGATGAAGGTGGAAACACCTGCCAAAATCGACAGGATATACCCGGGGCAGATGGATGATTACGGCAGGGAGATCGACCTGTTTGTGGATGCGGTGATGCGGGGCGACTACGGCAACGATTTGAGCAAGGAATTTATCAATACGCAGATCATCGACGGGTCGTACCAGTCGACCGGCGAACAGCAAGCGGTGCAGTTGCCCATTGAAAGCTTTGATATGGACAGGCTGAAAGAGATATTCGGGTGATAAAACAGTAGTTAAAGCAGGCGAAAAACAGAAGAATACAAAGCAAAATCGAAAACAATAGAAAAAATTAGATAAAATATGCAAGAATTGAAAAGTCGAAGTGAAGTTGGTAAAAAAGGGCGTGGGCATTGGCAAGAAGCAATAGAAATACGATGCTGGTGTACTGCGAACTTGAAGAATTATACCCAAACGATCTGAAAGGAGAGCGATCATGAACAAGCGAGTTGAGAGACTGCGGGAACAGGTGATGGAAGACGCGCCGGCCATATGCAGTGAGCGCGCGAAATATTACACAAAGGCATGGCAGGAGACAGAGGGCAAGCCGGTGCACATCAGGCGTGCGCTTGCGCTCAAGGAGATATTGGAGAACCAGACGGTGTTTATCCGCCGGGGGGAGCTGATTGTGGGCAACCAGGCGGGCATTCCCAATGCCGCGCCCATATTTCCGGAATACGGCATTGACTGGGTGGTTAAGGAAATCCCCCATATGAGTGAGCGTATGCTGGATAAGTATGTGATCAGCGAGAAGGACGCCGCGGAACTGACGGCCATCGCACCCTACTGGGAAGGCAAAACGCATTACGACAGGTGTAAGGAAGAGCTGACGCTGGTGATGCCGGAGGAATATGACGAGGTGTGGAACGCCGAGCATGGCGATTTCAACGGCGTTGTGACCAACTCGGGCCGCATGACGACGGGCGACGGCCATGTGATTGCCAATTTTGAGCGCTGCATCAAAGGCGGCCTGCGGGAGATCATTGAAAACACCAAAAAGCTGATTGCCGAGCACGACAAAGACAGGGGCAGCAGTGAAGCCGCCAAGAAAAAGCTGTTTTTGAAGAGCGCCGTCATCACGATGGAAGCGGCCATTGCGTTTGCGAACAGGCATGCCGACGAAGCGGAGCGCATGGCAAACGAAAGCATTATGGACGTCAAGGAGAAGGACGAACTGCTGGAGGTTGCGCGCATTTGCCGAAAGGTGCCTGAATTTGGCGCGGAAAGCTATCACGAGGCGTTGCAAAGCTACTGGATGATGCACCTGATCCTCCAGATCGAGTCCAACGGCCACTCGATGTCGTTTGGACGTTTTGACCAGTATATGATGCCCTATTACGAGGCGGACATCAAATCAGGGAAAATGACGCGGGACGATGCGCTGGAGATGCTGCAGTGCTTCTTCCTGAAGTGCAACCAGATCAAAAAAATCCGCGCGATGAGCCATACGCGCACCATGCACGGGTATCCGATGTTCCAGACGCTGACCATCGGCGGGCAGAAGCGCAACGGTACCGACGCGGTCAACGATATGAGCTACCTGGTGCTGGACGCCACGGCGTCCATTAAATTACAGGAGCCGACCACCATTGCGCGGTTCTTCCCCGGTTCGCCCAACGACTTTATGTCGAAGTGCTGCCAGACGGTTGTGGAGCACGGCGGCGGACAGCCGGGGCTGTTCAACGACCAGGTTACCATCCCTATGCTGATGAGCATTGGCGTATCGCTGGAGGATGCCCGTGATTGGGCGGTTGACGGCTGCTGCGAGCCTATTGTACCCGGCAAGCACAACACCATCAACGGCGGCTGCTGTCACATCAACCTGCTAAAAGTGCTGGAAATGGCACTGGATAAGGGAATCAACCCGCAACGGGGCACGCAGGTGCTGCCTGGCGTAAAGACACTGGCAGAGATGCAATCGTTTGACGAGGTTACAGACGCGTACAAAGAACAGTTGGAATTCTATATTTCGCTGATCCCCATGCTGGACGAGGTGACATCCCGCGCGCATGCCGAGTTGACGCCCTGCCCGTTCCTGTCATCCCTGCTCGACTACCGGTTGGAGATTGGCAAGGATGTGGAGGAGGGCGGCGGCCCCAACTACAACAACACGCTGAGCATCAGCCATGGCGCCATCAACGTGGGCAACGCGCTGTACGCGCTTAAAGAGAATGTGTTTGACAAAAAACTGTGCACACCCAAAGAGATGTACGATGCGCTGAAAGCAAACTGGGAGGGTGAGGAGAACGCGATGCTGCGCCGCAGGATGCTGGACAGCGCAAAGTATGGCAACGATATGGACGGTGTGGACGAGATGGTCAAGGAGTCGCTGGATTGGTACTTTGAGGAGATCCGCTCGTATACGCCGCCGCGCGGGGGCACATACTGCCCGTCGCCGCAGACATTGAGCGCCAATGCCTACAAGGGAGAGCAGATTGGCGCGACGCCTGACGGAAGGCGCGCGGGGGATGTGATGGCCGACAACGTATCGCCCGAGGCGGGCACCGACCTTTCCGGTGTGACGGCGGCACTCAAATCGGTTGCGAAAATCGACCACATACTGGCGACCAACGGCACCATACTCAACGTGAAGCTGCACCCGACGGCGGTCAGCGGCAGCGAGCGCCTGCAGAAGTTTGTGGCGCTGATCCAGTCGTATTTCAACCTGCAGGGCTTCCAGGTACAGTTCAACATCGTATCGGCAGACACGCTGAAAAAGGCGCAGGAAAAGCCGGAGAAGTATAAGGGGCTGGTGGTCAAAGTGGCGGGTTACAGCGCAATGTTTGTCAATCTGGACCCGCATTTGCAGGATCAGATTATTGCGCGGACCGAGCATGTGATATAATATACATATAATGCTGGCAATGCCGCCGGGAAGGATATGCCCGGCGGCAAGCCGCGTTTTACAGGAGTTTTATGGCAGATAGTAAAGAAGCAATAACAGGAAACGTATTTAATATAGAGCGCCATGCGCTGCATGACGGCCCGGGCATCCGTACCGTCGTGTTTTTGTCCGATTGCCCGCTTTCATGCAAGTGGTGCTCCAACCCCGATTGTTTTGCCGACAAGGTGCTCTACATTTGGCAGAAGCAGTGCAAC
>DHOD01000059.1:20029-25129 GCA_002407725.1 Christensenella sp. UBA5399
GTTGGCAGAAGCAGTGCAACGATTGCGGATACTGCGTCAAGTATTGCCCGCGGGGGGCAATCAGCATGGTGGACGGCAAAATGGTGACAGACAGGGCGCTTTGCGACGTCTGCGGCATATGTACCAATTACTGCCCGCAGGGCGCGCGGGAGACCGCCGGCGCCAGGATGACGGTGGACGAGGTCATGCGCGTTGTGGAGCGGGACAAAATGTTCTACCAGACCAGCGGCGGCGGGCTGACGCTTTCGGGCGGCGAGCCTTTTATGCAGGACAAGTTTGCGGCGGCGCTGTTTGAGGAATGCATCATGCAGGGGATATCCACTGCGGTGGAGACCAGCGGATCGGTGCCGTGGGAAAACATAGAGCCCTCGGTGGAGTTTGTGAATGTCTTTCTGTTTGACATCAAGCACATGGATCCGGAAAAGCACCGGTATTATACCGGGATGGATAACAGGCTGATACTGGAAAACATACGGAAGCTGAGTGAGCGCGGAGCCAACATTACGGTGCGCGTGCCGGTGGTTCCCGGGGTCAACGATACAGCGGAGGAGATTGGCGCGATTGCGCAGTTTGCAGCTGGACTGGCAGGGGTGCACAGGATAGACCTGCTGCCCTTCCACAAATTGGCGATATCCAAGCATGAGGCGCTGGGGACTGCGTACGAAATGGCGGACAGGGAACCGCTGGACGGCGAAACGGTCGACCGCCTGGTGGCGGCGGCGAAGGAAAAATTTGATAATGTGCATGTAGAAGTGTGATAAAAAACACTTTTGATTATATGGGAGGTACAATGTATTGAAAACGGTAGAAGTGATCTCTTTTGGAGCGTTAAATTGTGATAATGTTGCTTTTATCACTAAATTTCCGGAGGCGGAGCAAAAGATCAACTCGACGCAACTGTTGCCGCCTGCTGCGGCCGGGGTGGCGATTGACTGCCTGACCATGGTGCACAACCTGGGGATGGAGTGCGGGCATATCGGCAAGCTGGGCGACGACATGTATGGCGAAATTGCGCGCAAGCAGTTAGAGGACGACCAGATAGACCTGTCGTTTACATCCGTATCGGCGGGCGAGCGCAGCGCGCTGGCGTGGGTGATGGTCAACAGCAAGGATGGCGAGCGCTGCCACATCATGCATCCAACCGGGGAAGCCGGGTTTGTAAACATGGAGGATGTGGAGAAAGCGAAGGATTATATCGCGGCCGCAAAGGCGATCCATATCGAGATGCTGCAAATGCCGGCAAAGCCACTTTACGAAGCGATGCGGATTGCGCGTGAAAACGGCGTTGTGACATCAATGGACCTGGATATTGCGCCGCGGTTCTTATATGAATATAAATACGCGGACCCCGAATTGATGCGCAACCTGATCGGCGTGACCGATATACTGAAAATCTGCAAGGATGCGCTCAAAGACCTGACGGATAAAACGGATCTGGCGGAAGCGGCGACCGATATTATGCAGGAATACGGCTCGAAGCTGGTGATTATCACGGATGGGGAAAAGGGCTGTGTGGTTGTGTGGCGCAAAGATGATTCGGACGAGGTACAATCGGCAATCGTTCCTGCGTTCACCGATACGGCTGTTGTGGATACCACCGGCGCGGGCGATGCTTTTTCCGGTGGGTTCCTGTACGGATACCTGAACGGATACCCATACGACAAGGCCGCGCAGCTGGGCAACGCATGCGGGTACCTGAAAGCGCTCAACATAGGCGCGCGCAACATGCCTTCGCGTGAAAAGGTGGAGGCGTTCCTGCAGAGCAAGGGCTGGGAGAGTCTGTAACAACTAAGTTGTAATCAAAACTGAAGCATAGATAATAAAAAACTGTCATATGACAGTTTTTTATTATCTATGTGGATATTGACATTATTTCGGTATTCCTATATGATAAATATAAGTAGAAACGGTGTTCATGACACATTTCTACCCATGTGAAAACGGTGGCAAACAATACGAGCCTTTTATGAGGGACATATGGAACTGGAACGGCTGGACCGATTTGTAGAAAACCTGAATACGGAAAAAAGACTGAACCAATTTGAATTGATGGTTATGATTGCAAAAATGTACTACATGGAAAACCTGACGCAATCGGAAATCGCACGCAAATTGGATATGTCGCGTTCCAATGTATCCCGTTTGTTGATATCCTGCCGCGAGTTGGGCATTGTCGAAATCACGATCAACGATTCCTCCATAAAATCATTTGAACTGAAGAGAAAGATCAAAAACCGGTTTGGCGTAAAAGATGTCATCATAACGCCATTGCTGGACGACCGGGCCGCCAATATATTAAACGCCGGCAAAGCCGCGGCAAAATACGTGAGCGATATCCTGGCCGACCATATGAGCATTGCGATTGGGTGGGGCTCGACGATCTATAAGATGGTCAACGCATATACCTACCACAGCGCGAATGGTGTCGACGTATACCAGCTGATGGGCGGTACCAACATAAAGGAATCGCACAAAGACGGTATTCAACTGACAATAGACTTTGCAAAAAAGGTGGGCGGGGTGCCGCATTTTTTCAACGCCCCCCTGGTTGTGCAAAACAGCGAGTTAAAGGAGCTGTTGATGAATGAAAGCACGATCCGGGAACACCTTGACCAGGCGGGGCGCAGCGATGTGGCAATTGTTGCACTGGGGACAAACGACCCGGAGCACAGCTCGCTGGTGTTGGCGGGCTGCATCACAAAGGAGCAGTCAAACCGCCTATATAAGGAAGGGATCTGCACCAACATCATGGGGCAGCACATGGATATTTACGGGAAGCTCAGCAACAAAGAGCTGAACGACAATGTGATGGGGCTGACGATGGATCAATTCAAGAAAATTAAGCTGAAGATAGGCGTCGCCAGCGGGGATGAGAAGGTGCGCCCGATCATTTCCGCGCTGATGGGCGGGTATATCAATACGCTGATTACGGATGAGCGGACCGCCTCGCTTGTCGAGCAATATGCGGACGAGCAAAAAATATACAATCCGTTTTCCGGATGATAAAAAAGCTGAAACGCATGCCGGTACGCCGGTGATGCTGCAGATATGCATGTATAAACAAAAAGATTGAGATAAAAACAGGAGGACCACAATGGAAGTTTCAAAAAAGAAGTATCGCGAGATGCTGGAAAAAATGCTGTTGACAAGGCGTTTTGAGGAAAAAGTAAGCTACTTCTTCTCCATGGGCATGGTGCACGGGACAACGCACCTGTACATTGGCGAAGAGGCTGTGGCGACCGGCACGTGCTGCGCGCTGAAGCCGGAGGATCTGATCATCAGCACGCACCGCGGGCACGGGCACTGCATATCCAAGGGGATCGACCTCAATAAGATGATGGCCGAACTGCGGGGCAAGGAAACAGGATACTGCAAGGGCAAGGGCGGATCGATGCACATAGCCGACCTGGATGTGGGCAACCTGGGCGCAAACGGTGTTGTGGGCGGGGGTATCCCACTGGCTGTTGGCGCGGGCCTGACGACGCAGTTGAAAAAAATAGACAGGATTGTCGTATGTTACTTTGGCGACGGCGCATCCAACGAGGGGTCGTTCCACGAAGCGCTGAACCAGGCGTCCGTGTGGAAGCTGCCCATACTGTTTGTGCTGGAAAACAACAAGTACGGCATGTCGGTACCGCTGAAAAACAGTATGAATATCACGGATCTTTCGGTGCGCGCAAGCAGCTACGGAATCAAGGGCATCAACGTGGACGGCATGGATGTGCGGGCGGTGTACGACGAGACGCTGAAGGCGCGCGAATATGTGCGTAAAAACGGCCCGATGCTGATGGTTTGCGACACATACCGCTATCTGGGGCATTCCAAGAGCGACGCCAACGTGTACAGGACGAAAGAAGAGATTGCAGACTGGAAGCAGAAGGATGCGATACTGAAGCTGGAAAAATTCCTTGTGAAAGAGAAAATATTCACGCAAAAAGAGATTGATGCGATTGAAAAAGACACAAGGCAGCAGATCGAGGATGCAACTGCGTTTGCGGAGCAGAGTCCGTTCCCGTCTATTGACGAGATCGAAGACGATGTGTACGCGTAAGCTGAGCGGGAGGATATATAAATGAGAGAAATAACGTATGCGCAGGCAATCAATGAAGCGATGAGCCAGGAAATGCGTAGGGATGAAAATGTATTTTTGATGGGTGAGGACGTGGGCCTGTATGGCGGCGCGTTTGGCGTTTCGGTCGGTATGTTTGACGAATTTGGGCCGGACCGTGTGCGCGACACCCCGATATCGGAGGCTGTCATTGCGGGTGCCGCGGCAGGCGCTGCCGTGACGGGAATGCGCCCCATAGCGGAGATCATGTTCAGCGATTTTTGCACAATTTCGATGGACCAGCTTGTAAACCAGGCGGCAAAAATGCGCTATATGTTTGGCGGGAAGGCGCAGGTGCCCATGGTGCTGCGTACGCCCGAAGGATCGGGCACGGGCGCTGCGGCGCAGCACAGCCAGAGCCTGGAGGCGTGGTTCTGCCATGTGCCGGGCCTCAAAGTGGTGACGGCATCCACACCGGCGGACGCGAAAGGCCTGCTGACGGCGGCCATCCGTGACAACAACCCGGTCATATTCTTTGAACAGAAGCTGCTTTACCGCGTAAAGGGCGATGTGCCCGAGGGCGATTATGTGCTTCCGCTCTCCAAGTCCCACGTAGTGCAGGAGGGCAAAGACCTGACAATCGTGACCTATGGCCGGATGCTGCCCGTGGTGCAGCAGGCGGTGGCGGCAGTGGCGAAGGACGGTATCAGTGTGGAGATCGTTGATCCCCGTACGCTGTATCCAATGGATAAAGACACAATCATTGAGTCGGTCATGAAAACGTCGCGGGCGATGATTGTACACGAGGCGTGCAAGACGGGCGGACTGGGCGGCGAGATTGCGGCAGCCATCACGGAGAGCGAGGCTTTCTATTATCTGGATGCGCCTGTCAAGCGGGTTTGTGGGCTGGATGTTCCCATTCCGTATTGCCCTGAACTGGAGAAAAACGTTGTGCCTACAGTGGAAAAGGTGACAGACGCGATCTACGAGATGATGCGCTAAAGGAGGTCACGATGGCAGAGAAAATCATCATGCCCAAGGCGGGCATGTCA
>DHOD01000161.1:0-798 GCA_002407725.1 Christensenella sp. UBA5399
ATATTGATGAAGGCGCTGGATGTGCGCAAGGCGGTGATCGGCATAGAGGACAACAAACCCGACGCAATCGATAAGCTGGCGCATATTATAGACACGCATGCGATACGCGTGGTGCCGGTGGTGACGAAATACCCGCAGGGGTCGGAGAAGCAGCTGATTGACGCGGTGACCGGCAGGGTGGTGCCTTCGGGCGGTCTGCCCATGGATACGGGCGTCATAGTGGTCAACGTATCGTCCGCCGCCGCGATTGCGGAGGCGTTTATGAAGGGCGAGCCGCTTTTGCGGCGTGTCGTCACGGTGGCGGGCGCGGTCGGCAAACCGCAAAACCTGCTGGTGCGGATTGGCACAAGCATACAGGATGTGATCGATTATGCGGGGGGCTTTGACGGCGAGCCGCTGAAGATTGTATCGGGCGGGCCGATGATGGGGCTGCCTGTGCCCACAACGGAATGCGTGATTACAAAAGGGTCTTCCGGCATATTGGTGCTGGACAAAACGTTTACAAAAAAAGAAAAAGAGGGCAACTGTATACGGTGTGGAAAGTGCGTGGATGTTTGCCCCATACACCTGTATCCCGCCAACATATCGGAGGCCGCCGCGGGCGAGGCGTTTGACCAGACCGAGGCGTTGCACGCGCTCGACTGCATGAGCTGCGGGAGTTGCAGCTATATCTGCCCGGCCAAAAAGCCGATTGCGCAAAACATCAAGTTTGCGAAAGAAATGATTATGATCAACCGCATAAAAGAAAAGCAGAAGCGGGAGCAGGAGAATTGCTAATACTAATATCCAATAGAAAAG
>DHOD01000161.1:1082-2524 GCA_002407725.1 Christensenella sp. UBA5399
ACCCCGCGCTAAAGGCGCGGAATAAAAACGGCTACGTTTTTATTGGAGAATAGTATAACAATTTGGGGGAAGGAAGAAGTGAGATGCAACAAATGATTTTATCGGGTTCGCCGCATATAAAATCAAACAATTCGACAACGCGGGTGATGCTGGACGTCATTATTGCGTTGGTGCCGGCGTGCATTGCCGCGGTATACTTTTTTGGCACAAGCTCAATCGCGACTATCGCGCTGTGCGTCATCAGTGCGGTAGGCTGCGAGGCGCTGATGCAGTATATCATGAAGCGCGAGATTACAATCAGCGACCTGAGCGCAGTGGTGACGGGACTGCTGCTGGCGCTCAACCTGCCGCCCGGCGCGCCGTGGTACCTGTGCGTTTGCGGGTCGGCGTTTGCGGTGATTGTCGTTAAGCAGCTTTTTGGCGGCCTGGGTTACAACTTTGTCAATCCGGCGCTGGCCGCGCGGTGCTTTTTGCTGATTTCATGGCCGGTCGCAATGACGACGTTTACCGCGCCTTTTGCGGGCGTGGACGCCGTGGCGACTGCAACGCCGCTTGTCGTGATGGGCAATGCGGCTGCACAGCCGGGGCTCCAGGATCTGTTTATGGGCAATGTGGCGGGCAGCATTGGCGAGACCAGCACATTGGCGCTGTTGATTGGCGGGGCGTACCTGCTGATCAGGCGGGTCATCTCCATACGCATACCGGCGGCGTACCTGCTGACGGTCGCGGTGCTTTCATTGCTGATCAGCGGGCCGCAGTCGGTTTTGTACAATCTGTTTGCGGGCGGGCTGATGCTGGGTGCGTTTTTTATGGCGACAGATTACACAACAACGCCCATGGGCAGGAATGCGCAGATCGTGTTTGGCATTGGCTGCGGCGTGGTGACAATGGTGATACGCCTTTGGGGCGGATATCCGGAAGGCGTGTCGTTTTCAATATTGTTTATGAACCTGTTTGCGCCGCTGCTGGATAAGGCGTTTAAAACAAAAATATTCGGGGAGGTGCGAAATGCTGAAAAAAATGTTTGAAAACAAAGACAGCATTGCGACACTTACCCTGAGCCTATTGATCATCACCGTTTGTGCGGGGCTGATACTGGGGGTGGTATACAGCATTACAAAGGAGCCGATCGCGCAGCAGGCCGCGCTGAAGGAGACCGTTGCGCGGCAGACGGTGCTGCCGGAGGCGGATGATTTCACAGAAATTGATATCGCGGGACTCGATGTGACGGATGAATACCAGATCATTGAGCAGGTGTTTGAAGGCACGGCGGGCGGCCAGACGGTCGGCTACACAATGGCGATTGTAACAAAAGGCTATTCGCCGGGGCTTTCGCTTACGGTGGGGATCGGCACGGACGGCGTGGTGACAGGCGTGGAAATCGGCAGCCACGAGGAGACGCCCGGCCTGGGGGCCAATGCGACAAATCCGGATTTGTCGCA
>DHOD01000161.1:2737-3197 GCA_002407725.1 Christensenella sp. UBA5399
GGGCGCGGAGGGCGAGGTGCAGGCGCTGACCGGGGCGACGATCACATCTAACGCGGTCACGGACGCAGTCAACCTTGCGCGTGATTTTTATCAGGCATATCTGACAGGAGAGGGGTGATATGTGATGGAAAAGAATTCTATGAAGGGTATTTTTATAAACGGGATCGTCAATGAGAACCCCTTGTTCAGGCTGGTGCTGGGGACGTGCCCCACAATAGCGGTTTCCACATCGCTGACCAATGCCGTCGGCATGGGTGCGGGCGTTATATTTGTGCTGGTGTGCTCCAATGTGCTCATATCGCTGCTCCGGAATTTTATTCCCGACAAGGTGCGGATTCCCTGTTATGTTGTGGTGATCGCCATGTTTGTGACGGTGCTGCAAATGCTGCTGAAGGCGTATATCCCTGCGCTGGATGCGTCGCTGGGCATATTTATTCCGCTGATTGTGGTCAACTGTATC
>DHOD01000161.1:3357-4158 GCA_002407725.1 Christensenella sp. UBA5399
CCGCTGATTGTGGTCAACTGTATCATATTGGCGCGCGCGGAATCTTTTGCAAGCAAAAACGGCGTGAAGGATTCGGCGATGGACGGGCTGGGCATGGGCGTGGGCTTTACGCTGGCGCTGATGATGATCTCCTTTGTCCGTGAATTGCTTGGCAGTGGATCGCTGTTTGGCGTTCGGGTGTTTGCAGAGGGGTACCCCGATGCGCTGATGTTTATACTGGCGCCCGGTGGATTCCTGGTGTTTGGGCTGCTGTTGGCATTGGTCAACAAGCTGCTTATGAAAAAAGAAAAAAAGGAGGCTGCGTAAGGTATGGAACAATTTATTAAAATACTTGCGATCCTCCTGAGCTCGATATTGGTCAACAACTATGTGCTGTCCCGCTTCCTTGGCATATGCCCGTTCCTCGGCGTTTCCAAAAGAGTGGAGACGGCGACAGGCATGGGCATGGCTGTGACGTTTGTCATGGCGCTGGCATCGCTGATCACTTGGCTGGTGCAGTACTATATCCTGGTGCCGCTGGGTGTGGAATATATGCAGACCATTGCGTTTATCCTGGTCATTGCGGCGCTGGTACAGCTGGTGGAGATGGTCATCCAGAAGTCGAGCCCCGCGCTTTACCAGAGCCTGGGCGTGTACCTGCCGCTGATCACCACAAACTGCGCGGTGCTGGGTGTTGCGATCATCAACATCACAGAGCAGTATAACTTGCTGGAGACGGTTGTTAACGGCGTGGGCGCGGCGCTTGGGTTTACGCTGGCAATCGTGCTGTTTGCGGGTATACGCGAAAAGATGGAGTTTTCG
>DHOD01000161.1:4308-5086 GCA_002407725.1 Christensenella sp. UBA5399
ATACGCGAAAAGATGGAGTTTTCGCCCGTACCCAAGCCCTTCCAGGGATTCTCGATCGCGCTGGTCGCCGCTTCGCTGATGAGCGTGGTTTTCATGGGGTTCTCGGGGCTCGCAATAGGCTGATAGATGGATTAGGTGGTATATATGACTGTTTTGTTTTCGATAATTGTACTTGGCGGGCTGGGCGCCGCCTTTGGCATCATGCTGGGCGTGGCGTCCAAAAAGTTTGCTGTGGAAAAGGATGAGCGGGTCGAGCAGGTGCGTGAATACCTGCCGGGCGCCAACTGCGGTGGCTGCGGCTTCCCGGGGTGCGACGGCCTGGCTGCCGCCATTGTGGAAGGCAAGGCGGCAATCACTGCGTGTGCGCCGCTTTCTGCCGGCAACGCCGCCAAAATCGGCGAAGTGCTGGGCGTCAGCGTGGGGGATGTGGTTCCTAAAGTTGCGCGCATCATGTGTTTGGGCAGCGAAGGAAACTGCAAGGATAAGTTTGTCTACGACGGTGCGGACGACTGCCGTGCGGCGTATGCGATTGCCAGCGGTTTTAAAGCGTGCAGGTTTGCGTGCCTGGGCCTTGGTACCTGTGCAAAGGTGTGCAAGTTTGGCGCGATCAAAATGGGGCGCGACGGCATCGCCTTTATTGATGAGGAAAAATGCACGGGCTGCGGCCGGTGCGTGGAACAGTGCCCGCAAAGCTCGATTGCGCTGCTGGAGCGTTCTGTGGATGTGTACGCGGGGTGCACCAACATTGACAAGGGCAAAGCGGTTACGCAAAATTGCT
>DHOD01000161.1:5281-6162 GCA_002407725.1 Christensenella sp. UBA5399
GGCAGGCTGCATCGGGTGCGCCATCTGTGCCAAGAGTTGCCCGTTTGACGCGATCACAATGGAATATAACCTGCCGGTCATAGACCCTGAAAAGTGCAGGAGCTGCTGGACCTGTGTGGAAAAATGCCCGCGCAAATGTATGTTGACAACAAAGCCCGACAAGGTTGCGCTGATACTGGAAGACAAGTGCAAAGGATGCCACCTGTGCGCAAAGGCGTGCCCGTTTGACGCGATTGACGGAGAGCCGAAGCAACTGCACAAAGTCAACGGCAATTGCCGTGGCTGTGGGTTGTGCCAGGAAAAATGCAAACTGAACGCAGTCGAGATGGTGCCGAAGAAGCCGGATGCGGCGGGCCATGAGGAGGCAATGTAGGGTTTGATTATACTTGCATCCGCCTCACCCCGCAGGCGGGAATTACTGGGGCTGATCACCGGTGATTTTGCGGTGGTGGTCAGCGATGTGGACGAGGCGTCCGACATAACCGATCCCGCAGAGCTGGTCAGGCATTTGGCGGAGAGAAAAGCAAGCGATGTGTTCGCCCAAAGGCAGGATGATATTGTCATTGGCGCGGACACTGTTGTTTATATTGACGGCAAAATATTGGGCAAACCGGCGGACGATGCGCAGGCACGCGCGATGATCGGGTTGCTGCAGGGCAATACGCATGTGGTGCATACCGGCGTGTGTGTGCTTTCGGCCGGGGCCAAAAGCGTGAAAAGCTGCGCTACTGAGGTGACGTTTGCGCCGATGAAGCAGGAAGAGATTGACCGCTATATTGCCGCAGGCGATGTGCTGGACAAGGCGGGCGCCTACGCGATACAGGGAAATGCGGCCCCGTTTATCGAGCGCATCAACGGTTGTTTTTTCAATGTGGTGGGGC
>DHOD01000161.1:6346-7374 GCA_002407725.1 Christensenella sp. UBA5399
GTTGTTTTTTCAATGTGGTGGGGCTGCCCCTCAACATGTTGTATGGGATGCTGCAGGAGCATACAACACTTGTATAAGCACCCCCAAATGTTACATTTTATTCATAATTTACATAGAAAACAGGCTTGTTTTATGGTATAATCTACCTCAAGCACGCAGAAAGGCTGAAACGGTTTGGGTTTTGTCAGGAATCGGCCATTGATCATCACGATCGTGATAGTGGTCATTATCATATTATTGGTGGCGGCGACGGCGTCGTCCGGATTCATATCGCGCGGGACTGCTGTGGCAGGCAGCGCATTTGCACCATTGCAAACATTTTTCTATAACATCTCCGACGGGATTGCAGGTTTCTTCAGGGGATCGTCTTCTGTTTCCCAGGAAGAGCAGACAGCGCTGATGAGCGAGCTGGATCAATACAAGACGCAAATGCTGGATTATGACGAGATCATTGCCGAAAACCAGCGGCTTGCGGCGATGCTCGAATACAAACAAAATAATGTGAACTATGATTTGAAAGTGGCGGCCATCACCGGCAAGGAGCCGGGCAACTGGTTTGAGGTTTTTACGATCGACATTGGCGCCAATGACGGGATTGCCGTGGATATGCCGGTGATCACTGCGGATGGCCTTGTGGGCAGGGTCAGCGAGGTGGGGCTCAACTGGGCGAAGATCATTGCGATCATCGACGGGCGGAGCCGCGTATCCGTAATTATGGAGCGTACCCGCGACGTTGGCATTGCAGGCGGAACACTGAACACAGGCGAACTGGACAGGACGCTTTCAATGGAGTTTTTGCCGCTGGATTCCGATATTGTGGAAGGGGACGTGGTGGTGACATCGGGCCTGGACGGGATATACCCCAAAGGGCTGACCGTAGGAACCGTAAAGCAAACCCGGACTGCGGCGGGCAGCGTTAGCCTGACCATCGAGCCGGATGTGGATTTCCGTCGGCTGGAAGAGGTGATGGTGGTTGTGGCCGTTGCGGAAGGCGATACGTCGGCTGCTGCGGATGATATAACCGATCC
>DHOD01000161.1:7506-11503 GCA_002407725.1 Christensenella sp. UBA5399
AACCGATCCGGCTGCGCACGTTGAAGCCCTGCCTACGGAAGGGGCGGGCGATACCGGAAATGATGAGGGCAGCCCCGACGAGACCGATCCCGATGCGCAGGGGGATGAATAGCCATGCGGTATCTGGTTTTCTGTCTGCTCGGCCTACTGGGCGTGGTGGTGAGCGGCTCGACAGCCTACCTGATGGGGCCGATATATGTGGATATCGCGCTGCTGCTGGTGATGGCGGTCGCGCTGGTGGAGAAACCTGTTACGCCAGTGGTTTTTGCAGCGGCGACGGGACTGTTTATGGATATCATGTATTCTTCCAACATTGGCATGCATGCGCTCAGTTATACGGTGGTCGCGCTGATTGCACAGATGTTGTTTGGAAACATGAAGAAGCAAAATGTGTTGACGGTTTTCCTGGTGGGAATGGGCGGGTTTATACTCAATGACGTTATCACAGGGATTTTCGCATATGTACAGGGCGTACGGACCGATTTTCTGGAAATGGCACTGCGCAGCATATTGCCTTCGGCGATACTGAGCGGCGCACTGCTGATCATCGTTTATTTTTTAATAAACAAACTGCTTGCGCAGGGATGGATGAAGAGAAAATCGCATCATGGGGACGACTTTGGGCATATAGGGTGATTTGAAACTATGTTAGGCAAGTTAAAAAACAGATTTATAGCGTGTTTTCTGATATTGGTGACGGTATTCCTGCTTGTGGGGGCGCAGCTCTCCAACCTGACAATGGCGCAAAGCGGGTCGCTTACCGTGCAGTCGGAAGATAAAAAAGTGCGGGAGCTGACATTAAAGGGCTCGCGCGGGCAGATCATGGACATCACGGGCATACCGCTGGCGTACGACCAGAGCAGCTTTGACGTTGAATTTACGCGGGATCCTTCCAAAAGCACACCTACGGACAGGGCCTATTATACGGATATACTGATCAAAGCGGTTGATGTGATTGAAAAAAATGGCGGAAGCGTCATAGACACCTTCTCGATTGTGCGAGGGGATGATGGGGCTTTCAGCTTTGATTTTGGTATTACAAATCCGGAAGATGTTGCCAAACGGGAGACAAACTGGCGCAGCAATATGTTTGCCAGCAAAACATCCACAGCGGATGCCATTTACCGTGACTTGCGGAACCGCTACAGGATACCGGAGGAATATACATACGAGCAAGCGCGCAAGCTGCTTTCCATATGGCAGGAATCCCAGCTGTCCTCGTATCGCGCGTATGTGCCCGTCAAAATAGCGACCAACATCCCCATGGAGACGGTTGCGATCATAGAATCCATGTCGGCGGACCTGGACGGCATCAGCATTGCGGAAAGCTCGACACGGGTGTATCCAAAGGACGATGTGGCGGCCCACATCATTGGGTATATGGGAAAGATGGTGGACAGCACCACAATAGAAGAAATGAAGGCCAAAGGATACTCGCAGGACGACAACATCGGCATTACGGGGATTGAAAGTACGATGGAAGCGTTTTTGACAGGAAACTCGACAGAGCGGCAGGGCAAACGGGAAGTGGAGGTCAACAGCAGCGGAAAGGTGATCACCGAAATCTCCAACACGCCGGCGACGTCGGGCAACAACGTGATGCTGACCATTGATCTTCAGTTGCAGATGGCGCTGGAGGCTGCCCTCGAGAAAAATGTAAATGAAGTTTATGAGATACAGGTAGAAAAATATTACGAGAAGCAGGGCACGGACGAGGATTATGATGAAAAAGCGTCGCTGCAAAACCGGCAGGGCGACAACACATTGGACAAGATCAACCTGGCGAAATCCGGCGCGGCGGTGGTGATGGATATTCATACCGGCAAGGTGCTGGCAATGGCCAGTTATCCGTCGTACGACCTCAACCTTTTTGCGGGCGGGATATCAAATGAGGATTATCAGGCGCTGCTGGACGATACGCGCGCGCCGTTGTTCAACAAAGCGATTTCGTCCAAGGGAATTCCCGGATCGATATTCAAAATGGTGACCGGTACGGCCGGGCTGATGGAGGGTAAGATCACTGCGGACACCGTGATCAACGACGAGGGTCCGTTTGATGATTATATTAAGGAGTCTTACATTGTGGAAGGCGGACGGGCGCCATCCTGTTGGGTGGAACCGTATTTTGACGAGCACAAGAACGACCAGACAATCGTGGACGCGCTGAAGGTCAGCTGCAACTATTATTTCTTCCGCGTGGCGGATATGCTGGGTGTGGATAGCCTGGTGGAGTGGGGCGATAAATTTGGCCTTATGACAAAGACGAACATTGAGTTGACGGGTGAAGTGGTCGGACAGGTGGGAAATCAGGAGGTGCTTTATAATCCTGAAAAATCGATTGACGACCAAAAGACATCGCGCCCGTACCTGGTGCGCAATCAGATCATGGAGCTGCTGGCGGGGTATGGCGAGCAAAGGGGCGTAGCCTACGACAAGGAGCTGCTGGAAGAGACGGCAAACGAGTTTGTCGCGCTGGCGGCGCTGGGGACGACAGTGGGGCCGGAGATCAGGGCGATCATGGCGGAGAAGCTGGAGATTCCCGAGACGATTACAAAACGCAACGGATGGGATAATGAAATCAATACCGAGCTGACACAAATCCAGTGGAACCCTACAAGGACGGTCTTGACAGGAATTGGGACGGACGTGACATCTGTCACGCCAATTGCGGTGGCGCGTTATGTGGCCGCGCTGGTCAATGGTGGCTATGTGTACGATGCCCAGGTGGTGGACAGTGTGATTGATGCAAATGGGAACATTGTTGAGAAAAGGGAGCCGGAGCTGTGGCAGTATCTGGATGCGCCACCCGAGGTGCTGGGCCTGATCAAAGAAGGTATGCGCGAAGTTACGTCAGCCGAGGACGGCGGTACTGCGGGCGAATACTTTAAGGATTGGAAGTACGAAGGCCAGATTGGCGGTAAAACGGGCACCGGCAAAGTGTCGGATGTCGACTTGGAGAACAACGCATGGTTTGTTGCGTTTGCACCATACGATGAACCGGAGATCGCGGTTGTTTCGTACATTCCAAACGGCCTGGGCGGCACGCACGCAATCCCTGCGGCACGTGATATTATAGAATATTACATGGACGGCAAGCAGGAGCAGACGGAAACAACGATCCCTGCCAGCAATACGCTGCTTATAAATTAAATGGATCCTGCGAGTTCGATACGATAGAATGTAAATGTTTTTACATGGAAACAGTATGATTTGCCTAGATGTTGCTGATGCTGTATAATGTATGCGTATATTTGCGGCACAGAGGGGGAGTAACAGCAAGTTGAAAAATATCGTTACGATAAAAGGCAAAGAGAGCGGGCTGGAAATTACGCTCAGCGAGAAAGAAACGTATCCGGTGCTGCGTGAAGAGCTGATCCATAAGCTGAAGCAGAACCAGAACTTTTTCAGGGACAGCAAAACCAAGGTGATTATCCGTGGCAAGCAGCTTCCAGAGGCGCAGCGCCGGGAGATCAAGCGGATTTTCACAATGGATTACGGCATCAACGACGTGATGTACGGCGATGAAGCAGACCTGCTGAAAGAGGCCGAACTGGAGATTGAGAGCGAGCCGCGGGAGAAGAAGGACAAGGATAAAGACGACGGTAAGGATATGGACCTGGTATCCAACGCGTATTTTGATGCGAAGTCTGTATTTATCAATAACACCGTGCGCAGCGGCCAGCGGATAGAATGCGAGGGCGACATTGTGGTGATTGGCGATGTGAATCCCGGTGGAGAGGTGATTGCCGGGGGGAGCATAGCGATATTTGGGAAGCTGCGCGGGCTTGCGCATGCGGGCTGTGGCGGACGGACGGATGTGTGCGTGGCGGCGTTGTACATGTTCCCCAAGCAATTGCGGGTTTCGGGACGGGTTGTGACATTTCCCAATGACCGTGAGGATCCCGGATGCGCAGAAGTTGCGGAGCTAAAGGATGGAAAAGTGGTCATCAGACCAGTGTGATATATGCAAAATGTGAGAAACGAATGTTGGGGGCAT
>DHOD01000161.1:11655-17104 GCA_002407725.1 Christensenella sp. UBA5399
AAATGTTGGGGGCAGCCGGTTAGCGGCTAAAGGAGTATATGTATGGAAAAAGTCATTGTAATCACATCGGGTAAAGGCGGTGTCGGCAAGACGACATCGACGGCAAACCTGGGTACGGGCCTTGCCATGGCAGGCAAAAAGGTTGTGCTGATCGACACGGATATCGGGCTTCGCAATCTGGATGTTGTGCTGGGGCTGGAGAACAGGATTGTCTATGACCTGGTCGATGTGGTGGAAGGCACATGCAAACTGAAGCAGGCGCTGATAAGGGACAAGCGTTACGACGGCCTGTACCTGCTGCCTGCCGCGCAGACGCGCAACAAGATGGCGGTATCGCCCGAGCAGATGAAGGAGCTCGTGGAAGAGCTGGAAAAAGAATTTGATTTTGTGCTGATCGATTGCCCCGCGGGCATAGAGCGCGGGTTTAAAAATGCGGTGGCGGGCGCGAAAGCCGCCATTGTCGTCACGGTGCCGGAGGTTTCATCGGTGCGGGACGCGGACCGCATCATCGGGCTGCTCTCGTCCAGCGGGATAGAGGATGTCCGTTTGCTGATCAACCGCATACGCCCCGACCTTGTCAGGAAAGGCGATATGCTGGCAATAGACGACACGCTGGAAATACTGGGCATCGAGCTGATCGGTGTCGTGCCGGAGGATGAGACGATATTCCGCTCATCCAACCTGGGTGAACCTGCTGTTGTAGACGACGCTTCCCTGGCGGGCAAAGCATACCGGAATGTGACGGCCAGGATCATGGGTGAAGACATCCCAATCATGGATCTTGAACAGAGCGTTGGGTTCTTTGGCAAGCTGAAGCGGTTATTCTCAAGGTAACCGGGGAAGGGGCAAAGCGGCATGGGATGGTTTTTTAACAGGAAAAAGAGCAGCCAGGTAGCAAAAGACAGGCTAAAGCTGGTGTTGATATACGATAGGGCGGGAACCTCAAACAATGACGATATGATCAACATGATGAAGCGGGATATCCTGCAGGTCATATCAAAATATGTAGAAATAGACGAGCAGGAGTTTGAGATGGACTTCCGGAGCGTGCAAAGTGACGAGGACGGCGTGTCCTCGCAACTCGTTGCAAATATTCCTATACGGAAAATCAAGCAACAAATGCTGAAAAATACAGGGAGATGAGCCCGAAAGCACGAAGATGCAAAAACAACACCCGCGCATTTACGCGGGTGTTTTACAGAGGTTGGCGGTTGTATAAAAAATAGGAGATTTTGCCTTGAATAGTGCGCGGAATTTGAATGGCCTATTGGCGGCTTGGCGTCGGCCTTGCGTAGGATGATTGAAAAACCGTGTTGTTGATAGGCGCAGGTATTGAATGAAATCAAATATACTGAACAAACACATGTGGAAATTCACCGATTGGTTTCTTGTGGCAATTATTTTTATCATTGTCGCATTTGGCATCCTTTCCATTATCAATGCAACAGCAAGCCCTTTTACCGGTGATGAAACCGGGATCGATGGTATCATAAGCAATCTGAACCTGGGCTATGCCGAGCGGCAGCTGATGTTTTTTGGGGTAGGGCTGGCGGCAATGTTCCTGTGTATGCTGGCCGATTATCATGTTGTTGCCAATATTGTGGAGTATATTTACTGGGCCTGTGTACTGCTGCTCGTCGCGGTGCTCATTTTTGGCAAGGAAGTCAACGGTACCGCGGGTTGGTTCCGGATTGGTGATTATGGTATACAGCCCAGCGAATTTGCCAAGCTGGGCGTGATACTGGCGCTGGCCAAATCAATATCGGCCAAGACGGAAGGGCACGAGGAAGGCATCACAAAGTTTAAAGATATATTGCCGGCGCTTTGGCACTTTGCGATTCCCTTTGTGCTGATATTGGCGCAGCCGGATTTTGGCACGGCAATTGTTTATGCCTTTATCTTCTTCGTGATGCTTTTTATGGCGAAGACACATTGGAAAATCATGCTGCTGATCATTGTGATCGCGATTGCCATTATCCCAATCGCGTTCCAGTTTATGCAGGATTACCAGCAGACCAGGTTGATGTCGTTCTTTTTTCCGGAGGAATACCAGAGTGCGGAGACGGCCGACGCGCGCCTGCAGGTGGACCAGGCCAAAATGGCGATCGGCTCGGGCGGGCTCTGGGGCAAGGGACTCTTTGCGCCGGGTGCGCTCTCTAACCTGGATTATGTGCCGGAGAAGCATAACGACTTTATATTTGCAGTGACGGTAGAGGCGTTCGGTTTTGTGGGCGGGGCCATACTGATCGTGCTTTACTTTATATTGATATTGCGCACGTTTATGCTTGCGATGCGCGCACGGGACGATTTTGGCGCATACATCATTGTGGGCGTGGCGGCCATGACGGTTTTTCATGTGGTGGAAAACATCGGCATGAACCTGGATGTGCTGCCGGTTACGGGTATTCCCCTGCCGTTTTTCAGTTATGGGGGCTCCAGCCTGCTGACCAATATGATTGCCTATGGGATGGTGCTCAGCGTGGATATGCGGCGTACGCGATGGCCGATTGGGTAGGGAATGAGGTGCGTGTGAATGTTGCTTGACAGGGTGGAAAAACCCGCCAGGTATACGGGCGGGGAATTGAACAGTATATATAAGCAGGATGCGGAAATAAACTTTGCGTTGTGTTTTCCGGATGTTTACGAGGTGGGCATGAGTCACCTGGGGATCAATATCCTGTACGAAGTATTGAACGCGCTGGACTTTGTGTATGTGCAGCGCGCTTTTTGTCCTTGGGTGGACATGATGGATGAACTTAGAAAGAGCGGGGAAAAGCTGGCGACGTTGGAAATGCAACAGCCGCTTGATGCGTTTGACCTGGTGGGTTTTAACCTCTCGTACGAGATGTGCTATTCCAATGTGCTTGCCATGCTGGACCTGGGGGGGATTCCCCTGCTTGCGGACGAGCGTGACGACAGCTGTCCCGTGGTGGTTGGCGGTGGCGCGTGCACGGTCAATCCGGAGCCGATGGCCGCGTTTTTCGATCTGTTTGTGATAGGCGAGGGCGAGGAAGTAACGGGCGAATTGTGCGCGCTGTTGCGGGAGCACAAACGGCGCGGTTTTGTAAGGGCGGATTTTTTGAAAGAAGCGGCGGCCATAGAGGGCGTGTATGTGCCTTCGCTTTATGAAGTGGCATATAACGATGATGGAACGGTGCGGCAGGTGACGGCGGCAGACGGTGCGCCGCAAAAAGTAAAGCGGCGGTTTGTGGCGGATTTTGACGCGGTGCGGACAATTGCCCGGCCGGTGGTTCCGTACATCGAGACAGTGCACGACCGGTGCACACTGGAGATTATGCGGGGGTGCTCCAATGGATGTCGCTTTTGTCAAGCGGGATATGTCACGCGCCCGGTGCGTCACAGACAAAAGGACACGGTAATCGGCAGCGCGAACGATGTGATAAATGCGACTGGATATGACGAAATCTCTTTGTGCTCTTTATCATCCGGCGATCATCCGCAGATCAGGGAGCTGATTGAAGGCCTGATCGGTCAATTCAAGGAAAAGCGCGTGTCTGTTTCATTGCCTTCCATGCGCGTCAACAGTTTTGATTTTGCGGAACAGCTAAACCAGGTACGCCGCACGGGCCTGACATTTGCGCCCGAGGCGGGGACGCAACGCCTGCGGGACGTCATCAACAAAAATATCACCGACGAGGAGATATTGGGCGCCGCCGCAAAGGCGTTTGAAGCAGGCGCAAACAGGATCAAGCTGTATTTTATGACAGGGCTGCCGACGGAAACAGATGCCGACCTGGATGGAATCGCGGATTTGGTACGCAGGATACAGGGCCAATATTTCAAGATACCCAAGCAGGAGCGGAACGGTTCGCTGACCATCACGGCAAGCGCGTCCTGCTTTGTACCAAAGCCCGGCACGCCATTTCAGTGGGATGCGCAGGATACGGTGCAGCGCATGAAGGAAAAGCAATATTATCTGAAAGACAGGCTGAAGATACGCGGCGTACGGTTTAATTACCACGATGCGCAACTGAGCTTCCTTGAAGCGGCGTTCGCGCGGGGGGACAGGCGGATTGCGCCGGTCATTTTGCAGGCGTACAAAAGCGGCGCCGTCATGGATGCGTGGCAGGAACATTTTGCATATGTGCGGTATGAGCAGGCGTTTGAAGAGCAGGGCGTCGATCCATGTTTTTATGCGCTGAGGGAGAGGGAATATGAAGAAGTGTTGCCGTGGGCGCATATCGACAGCCTTGTTTCCTATGACTACCTGGTGCGCGAACGTGAAAAAGCGTACGGGGGCGAAGTCACGCCCGATTGCAGAAAAACATGCGCGGGCTGTGGCCTGCAGGTGCGGTGCACGTTGCATGGGGGTGCGCCGGCATGAGGGTGTTGATCAGGTATGCGCGCAGCGGCCCGGCGCGGTATATCTCCCATTTGGATATGCAGCGCGTGTTTGCGCGGGCCATCCGGCGGTCCGGCATTACTGTGGAATATTCGCAAGGGTTTAACCCGCATATACTGATGTCCTTCGCGTCGCCGCTTTCGGTGGGCTACGCAACGGAAGCGGACTATCTGGAATTGATGGTCGGGGCGGGGGAGGATTTGGGAAGCATTGGGGCGCGCTTAAACGATGCCATGACCGGCGATATAGAGGTGACGTTTGCCGGAAGCCTGGAAAACATCAAGGGAAAATTGATGGCGCTCAACCATTCCGCCGCCTACCGTATTGCATTTGCCCTTGAAAATGCGCATGACTGTGATAAAATAGAGAAAGCTGTTCATGAGATTATGGACAGTGGGGAGTATATCGTAAAAGACCGGAAAGGCCGCGAGAAGGACATTGCGGCGTTGATATTACAGGCTGCGGTGCAGGGAGATACCGTAAATACGGTTCTCAAAAACTCCAGCGTAGCTGCGATGAACCCGAGGCTTTTTGTGGACGCCGTACTGGACGGGACAGGGCTTACGGCCGCCTGCGCCATCACGCGCACGGAATGTTACGCGTGCTATGACGGAAAGACGGTCCCGTTCTCGGATTTGTGCGGGAAGCCGGATGCTTGAGTGGTGGGGTGCTTGAAGCCGCCTTGCAGATAGATTTATTATTTTTTGTATGTAAGGAGTAATAGATGGTCAAGAGAATTATTGCCGACGTGAACCCGCACGAGGCCAGGGTCGCGTTGACCGAGGACGGCAACCTGGTGGAAATTCAGGTTGAGATGCGTGGAAGGGAACGCCTGGTAGGTAACATATATAAAGGAAGGGTCGCAAACATCATACCGGGGATGCAGGCCGCCTTTGTGGATGTGGGGCTTGACAAGAACGCTTTTTTGTATGCGGGGGATATCCTGTGTGACGAGCAGGATTTCGAGTTTGACGCGCAGGCAGAGGGGGACCAGATCCGCAAAACGCTGGAGATTCCTAATATAAAGGACATACTGAAGCCAAATCAGGAAATTATGGTACAGGTGATCAAGCAACCGGGCGGGTC
>DHOD01000036.1:0-1004 GCA_002407725.1 Christensenella sp. UBA5399
ACAAAGATTGGGGGCAGCCCAGAATCTAACTCTCTAGCATTGCTTAAAAACTCTGCTATCCTAAAATTGAAATGATTTTTTGTTCGTCCACAATGTGGACAGGAATCATTCCCAGGATTTGTTTTGCCACAACAGCAACGCCAGCCGTTATCTAAGGTTTTGGGCGTAATGACTGCATCCTGTCCATAGCGCTCTTTGATTTCTGGTAGGCGCCGGGGAGTGGGGCACGTTCTGGCAGTGTCGTGTTGAAAAACTGTGATTTCCTTACCGTCATAGATTTTTTGGATTCTTACGACGGCATAAGATAAAATGTCAAATTCATATTTATTATAGGGAAAATCCAAAACATGATTTTCGATTGCCATAAAATCATTTTCGGTTTTATGGGCTCTCATGACCTGATTCTCATATGAAATTTGCCTGCCAAACAAAGTGAATACATCCATTGAAACATCCAATGTAAGCGTATCTGGCATTTCGGTATAACATTTCAATAGCAAGGAAATGTCGGATGCACCTGACACCCTTTGGTGAAAATCGATAAGACAGGGCCGGATAGGCTCATCGTTGTTGAAATTGATCACTGGTAACTGTTTCTGCATTAAGATATTGGCTCCGGTTTCTTCGCGTTCAATCGTTATTGCAGTTCCCTGTGCAATGGCAATGATATGATATTCATATATCATCGTTAGCTCCACCTTGAATCCAATCAATGCATTTGCACCACTGACTGTGGCAAGTTCTTGCAATTGTTGTGTAGCCTGATTCTGAATTTCTAGAGAGTCTTTTTTGATATCTACTGACGATGTGCGGACAGGAAATATAGCAACAAAATGATCATGATATTCAATGATTCGATATCCTTCAAAATTAAATCCCGATGTGATAAGCATATGAAAACCTCCCTCTTTTTTGAAAAAATGTGTATACAGATATAATAATATGATAGGAGAGAAAAAGAAACCATGCAAATGAAAACTCCCGCAAAAGCGGGAGTTTCGATG
>DHOD01000036.1:1173-2857 GCA_002407725.1 Christensenella sp. UBA5399
GGAGGTTATTTGTTTGTCTTGGCCCGTATCGCGTCGCTGATAAACTGTGCGAGGCCGGGCTTATGTTTGTCGATGTTGCTTTTGAAGCGTTCGTCGTGCACGTACATTTCGCCGAGTCCGGCCAGTATTTCATCCGTGCAATCGTAATAGCGCGCGGTGATGTGCGCCTGCCAATTTGCAACGGCCGCCTGCGCGGCGGGGCTGTCCGGGCCGCTTGCCATGGCATCCGCAAATGCGGCAAATATCGTGTCCATCTCTTCGGTCACCGTTTTCCAGTCGGCATTCGTATAAGATGCGGTTTTGGCCTGTGACTGGCGGAACGCGTCGGTGTCGCCCCAGCGTTCGGCAACCTCCTTTTTGTACATTTCTTTTGTTTGTTCAATTTCCTGCATATTAAATTCACTAAAACTCATCGTTTGTTCTCCTTTCATCAAACGGTCTAGCAGACAGATCAGCCCGTCCAGCCGGTCGCGCTTTTGGGTGAGCAATGTCTTTTGCCTAGCCAGCGCGTCCCCGGCGTCATATCCGGGGGATTGCAGTATTGCGCCAATTTCCTTCAGCGTAAAATCCAGCTCCCGCAAAAACATGATTTGCTGCAATTGCCTCAGCTGTTTGTCTCCATACAGGCGGTAGCCCGCATCGGTGACACGCTGTGGACGGAGCAGGCCGATCTGGTCGTAGTGGTGCAGCGTGCGCACGCTGACACCGGTGATTTTGGAAATTTCATTAACGGTTTTCATAGCCGTTCCCTCCTGACGTCATAACCGAATTATAAACTATGACGTAACGTGAGGGTCAAGTGTTTAATTAAAAAATTTTTATATAACAATTATTATAGAAACATATTGCATTTACACTAAAAAGTGCTTTTGAACCTGTTTTTATAGAAAGAAATGCCAAAATCCTATTGACTTTACCAAATGCCGGTCTTACAATATATTGTGTTATCTAAAAATGAAAAGGCGAATATATAGTGGAATCGGCTCTTTTCGGAAAATACTACAAAATGGGAGTTGGATGCAATGATCACACACATCAGGAAAAGGGATAATACCGTTACGCCCTTTAAGAAGGAAAAGATCGCATGGGCGATTTTTAAGGCGGCAACCGCTGTGGGCGGGGATGATTTCGACCTTGCGCAGCGCTTGTGCGACCAGGTGGTGGAAAAGGCGAATTTTCTGGTCGAGGGCGATGTTGCCGAAGTCGAGCAGATACAGGATGTTGTAGAGAAAGTACTGATTGAAAACAATTACGCCCGCACGGCGAAGGCGTACATCCTCTATCGCGAAAAACGCCGTGGCGCGCGGGAGGCAAACGCCCTGATCGGCGCGACAATCAATATGTTTTCCGACTACCTGGACGATAAGGACTGGCAGATCCAGGAGAATGCAAACACGCAGAAGTCCATCAACGGGATGAACAACTATGTGCGTGAGACGTTTACCAAGCAGTATTGGCTGCACGAGGTATATCCGGAGGAGATTCGTGACGCCCATATGTCGGGTGATTTCCACATACACGACTTGGGGTTCTTTGGCCCGTACTGCGCGGGATGGGACCTGAAGCAACTGCTGATGGACGGCTTTGGCGGCGTCAAAGGCAAGGTGGAATCCTCGCCTTCCAAGCATCTGCGCTCTTTTTTGGGGCAGATTGTCAATTCGACATTCACAACACAGGGCGAGAC
>DHOD01000036.1:3060-10398 GCA_002407725.1 Christensenella sp. UBA5399
GTCGATTGATACGTATTGCGCGCCGTTTATCCGCTACGACAACATGAGCAAAAAGCAGGTCAAGCAGGCGTTGCAGGAGTTTATTTTCAACATCAACGTGCCGACGCGCGTGGGCTTCCAGTGCCCGTTCTCCAACCTGACATTTGATATTGTGGTGCCGCGTACGCTGAAGGACGAGAACGTCATTGTCGGCGGCGAGGTGCGGCCCGAGAAATATGGCGAGTTCCAGGCGGAGATGGATATATTCAACCAGGCGTTTTGCGAGGTCATGCTGGAAGGCGATTCCAAGGGGAGGGTGTTTACGTTCCCCATTCCCACAATTAATGTGACCAGCGATTTTGACTGGGACAGCCCGGTGGTCAACAGCTTTATGGAGATCACGTGCAAGTATGGCATCCCGTACTTCTCCAACTATATCAATTCCGACCTGAGCCCGGAGGATGCGCTTTCGATGTGCTGCCGCCTGCGGCTGGATACCAAGCAGCTCCGTAAGCGCGGGGGCGGGCTTTTTGGCAGCAACCCGATGACGGGGTCGATCGGCGTAGTGACAATCAACCTGCCGCGTATCGCGTATAAATCCAAATCGGAGCAGGAATTCAGGGCGCGGCTTTGGCAGATGGTGCAGGTCGCCAAAAACAGCCTGGAAATCAAACGTAAGATTGTGGAGCAGCAAACCGAGCGTGGGCTGTATCCGTTTAGCGCGCACTACCTGCGCAACATCAAAATGCGTACGGACCAGTACTGGTACAACCACTTTAATACGATCGGCGTGATTGGCATGAACGAAGCGTGCATGAACTTCTTTGGCGAAGAAACCGACCTGACGACACAGGAGGGGCAGGATTTCGCGGTGCGCACGCTGGATTACATGCGTGACCTGATGATGGAGATTCAGGACGAGACAGGCCACTTTTACAATCTGGAGGCGACGCCTGCCGAGGGCACAAGCTACCGCCTTGCGCGGTTGGATCGGGAAAAATATCCTGAGATCCTTTGCGCCGGCGACGGGGAAACAGCGTATTACACCAACTCTAGCCAGCTGCCGGTCGGTTTCACCGACGATATTTTCGAGACAATGGACTTGCAGGACGAATTGCAGAGCATGTATACGGGCGGAACCGTGCTGCACCTGTACCTGGGCGAGCGTATTCCCGACAGGGAGGTTGCCAAAAAGCTGATCAAAAAGATTTTTGAGAATTACAAGCTCCCGTATATCTCGCTGACGCCGACATTCTCGGTGTGCAACGAGCATGGGTATTTGGACGGCGAGCAGTTCTCGTGCCCGGAATGCGGCAACGATACCGAGGTGTGGAGCCGTGTGGTGGGTTATTTGCGGCCGGTGCAAAACTTCCATAAAGGAAAGAAGGCGGAGTACTCCGACAGGCTGAAATATGTGATCAAGGAATAGGGGTATCAGGTTGCAGATCGCAGGGGTTAACAAAACAAGTACGGTAGATTTTCCGGGCGTATTATCAGCGGTGCTGTTTACGCCCGGCTGCAATTACAGTTGCTTTTATTGCCACAACCGGCAGTTGCTGGAAGATGCGCCCAGACAGGATTTACGTGAGGTTCTGGCGTTTTTGCAAAAGCGCGCCGGGTTGCTGGATGGCATCGTGATCACGGGCGGCGAGCCGACAATGCAAGAGGACATCGCCGATTTTATTGCCTACATAAAGGGGCTTGGATACGCGGTCAAGCTGGATACAAACGGCAGCAATCCGCAGGTGGTGCGGGAATTGCTGGACAGCGGGCATGTCGATTACGTGGCGCTGGACTATAAAGTGCCTTTTGAACTGTATGGGGAAATATGCGGAATGCCCGCCGACGGCATGCGGGAAACGCTGGGCTTGCTGCTTGATTCGGATATCAAGTGGGAAGCGCGCACGACGATGATCCCGCAGATCCGGCCCGAAAAGCTGGAGGAGATGGCGTCGGCGGTGCCTGTGCTGCCACGGTATGTGTTGCAGCAATACAACCCGCAGCCGGGCGACATGCGGTACCTGAAAACGCTGCTCCCCTATACGCCTTCCGAGATCCGGAAGCTGGCGGAAGCGGTCAGGCAATGGCAACCGCATGTGGAGGCGTTGGTGTAAGCGGAATATTGCTTGACAGAAGCGGCGGCGTTGTGCTAACATAATCCTTGCGTGAAAAATGAATAATACAAAGGCCATAGACTCAGGGGCGAAAGCTTAAAAATCCTGCCGAGGCGGACGTTTTAACAAGATAAACTGATACTTTTTGACTGTCCTGCCGGCTTTTGAAAAGTATTTTTTGTTTTTTAAACCGGACGTAGAGACGAGGTGAAACGATTGAAAGAAGAGAAGCTGTTATCAAAGCAGGAATCAGTAAAAGACGTGGCTGACAAAATGCAGCGCGCCCAGTGCATGATCATGCTGGATTACAGGGGCCTCACCGTGGAAGAGGTGACAAACCTGCGTACCCAGTTCAGGAATGCGGGCGTCGAGTATAAGGTCATCAAAAACAATATACTGAAAAGGGCTGCCGATTCGCTGGAATACACAGGCCTGGACGATTTCTTTAAAGGGCCGACAGCTGTGGCGTTTGGGTATGAGGATGCCGTTGCGCCTGCCAAAATTCTCTCGAAGTTTGTAAAGGACACAAAAAAGACAGAGATCAAGGCGGGGATGCTGGATGGCAAGGTCATTGACGCGGCCGGTATCGAGAATCTTGCGAAGCTGCCGTCGAAGGAAGAGCTTATCGCAAAAATGCTGGGCAGCATGAACGCGCCCATCACAAATTTTGTTGGCACGCTGGCGGCGGTGCCGGGCAGTTTTGTCCGTGTGCTTAACGCAATACGCGAGCAAAAGGAAGCCAACTAAAGGGTTTTGGAATTTGAAGCAATAAATTGAAAGATTTTTAAGAAAAATTTGGAGGATAATTAAAAATGGATAAAGCAAAATTGATAGAAGCAATTGAAAGCATGAGCGTTCTGGAGCTGTCTGAGCTCGTGAAGGAACTGGAAGAGAAATTTGGCGTGAGCGCTGCTGCCCCTGTGGCGGTTGCTGCCGCTCCTGCTGCCGGCGGCGGGGATGCCGCTGCGGCTGGTGAAGAGAAGAGCGAGTTTGACGTTGTGCTGAAGGCTGCCGGCGCCGAGAAGATCAAGGTGATCAAGGTTGTCCGCGAGCTGACAGGCCTGGGCCTGAAAGAGGCGAAAGAGCTGGTTGACGGCGCGCCCAACAACGTGAAGGAAGGCGTATCCAAAGACGACGCCGACCAGATGGTTGCGAAGCTCAAAGAAGTTGGCGCTGACGTAGAAGTAAAATAAGTAAAATACTATAAGCGTAAAAAAAGACCAGCCGGATTGGCTGGTCTTTTTGGGTGCTGCACCGGTCAGTGCCCTTTGAGCACATGCATAGCCATTTTATACTGGTCCAGTGGCTGATCGACGTCGACATGCATGGCGGGGATTGCGTTGATACCCAGCCCGCGTATCAGGGATTTCATGATTTTTCTGTCCTCGTGCCATTCGTACTCCGCCCCGTCCTGCAATGTGATGCGCACATCTCCGTTGCAGCTGTCCAGCGTGTTAAAGAGCCGTTCCACGTCATTGATATTGTAAATCATCATCACAGATCACCTCTTTCCTTTATATAGTCAATCTACTTTAAAAACGGTCCATCGTTTTTAATAACCGGGCGAGGGCCGGTTATGCGCCAAAGGCGCAAAGATTGACCATGCCCGGTAACACAGCCGTTTGTCAAACGGCTGTTCGCGGCATCCGCCGCGCCGTTCAAACAGTCATCCGGACTGTTTGAACGTTGTTTAAGTATAATATAATTATATTCCTTGTTTTTCGTTGAAACAATCAGTATCATAGCATATAATATAACTATATTGCCAAAATTGGTGGATTTTATGAAATTGTATATCAACCGAAAAGTGATCACGGGACCGGGAAAGATGGAAGTGGTACTAAACAACCCTGCGTTTCCCGTTGTTTTTCATTACAACGATTTTGGAAAATATATAAAAGAAGCCCAGTGGCACTGGCATTTTGGCATTGAAATTTCCTATGTGATCAAGGGCGAGCTGGATATGGACGTGGGGTACGGCAGGGAATATGTCCGAAAAGGGGAAGGGCTGTTTATCAACAGCGACGTGCTACACACGATGTACAGCGCGACCAGCGATCATTGTGCGTTGCTGACAATTGTATTTGACCCGCGGTTTGTGGCGGGGGACGACAGGAGCCTGCTGGAATGTAAATATGTGCAGCCGCTGCTCCATCACAAAAACGCCCGGCGGCTTATATTCCGGCGGGATGGCGGGTGGCACAGCGATGTGCTGCGCAGCATGATGGAGGCGTATTTCGCGTATTTTGAAGGCGGCTTTTTCAGTGAGATGAAAATCAGGAACGAGCTGGCAAACATTGTTTCGGTGATTGCAGCGCAATTGGAAGGGGAAATGCCCGACCGGGCGGAACTGGCGGACGACAGCCGGGTGAAGGCCATGTTGACATTTATTGAGCAGCATTATGACAGGCAGGTGACGCTGGAAGAGATTGCCGCCAGCGCCAGCGTCAGCATCAGTGAATGCTGCCGGTGTTTCAAAAAAAGCTTGGGCACGACGCCGTTCTCGTACCTGAAGGGCGTGCGGATTACCATGGCGGCGCAATTACTGGAATCGACCGACAAGCCGGTCACGGAAATCTGTTTTGCGACAGGATTTCAGGGGATCAGCTATTTTGGAAAGCAGTTTCGGGAGGCGACAGGTCTTTCCCCACGCGAATACCGCAGGAAGAACCGGCGCGTTGAAAGCAAATGAACCTGCCATAACCGATGCCAAGTTAACGACCGCGAAAAACATTGTGTACGGATTGTACAAAAGGATATCGGCTTTTCAGCACCGTTTCCGCTTGTTGCAACAGTGCGGGGTCTGTGAAAATGCCAAATACACAGCTGCCGCTGCCCGTCATCATCGCAAAATCCGCGCCTGCTTGTTTCAGGTCGTCAACGGTGCGGGAGACAGGGGGGCAAAGCTGCTGCGCGGCAGGATAGAGCGCATTGCCCGTGCTGGAAAAGTACGCGGCGGCATCTCCCTGCCTGAGTGCGTCGGCTACCTGATCGATTTCCACATGTACCGGACCGAGGGCATCGCTGAGCTGGTAAGCCCGGGCGGTGCCAACGCCTGCATCCGGTTTGACCAGCAGGTACTGCGCGTCCAGATTGTTTGGCAATGACGATAAAGCCTCGCCGCGGCCCTGCGCACGCATGCAGCCGCCGTGGAGAAAGAAGGGCACATCCGAGCCGATCTGCCCCGCAAGCACGGCAAGGGTGTTTTGCGGGAGGGCGGTCTCAAACATATTATCCAGCGCCAGCAGCACGGCGGCGGCGTTGCTGCTGCCGCCGCCAAGGCCACCTTGGGCGGGAATGCGTTTTTGGATGTGGATGCTGACGCCGCCCGGCAGGCCTGTCTGGGCAAAAAACAGTTGTGCCGCTTTATATGCGGTGTTGCGGTGCATCTCGCAGACATCCCCGCAATCGACAAAAATCGTGTCTGCCGGTTGCAGCGTGATGGTGTCGTGCAGGCTGACCTCCTGCATGATCATGTCTACGGAATGAAACCCGCTTTGCCCCACGCCGGTGATGGCGAGCGCCAGGTTAAGCTTGGCATACGATTGCACAGTCGTTTGTTTTTTCATAGGACAGATTATAACATATATTATGGATAAAAGGTCCATTCTATGGTAGTATATCCACATGTTTATTGCAGATCAATTGCAGGATTATCAAATACTGGATACCGGCGGCGGCATGAAGCTGGAGCGGTGGGGCGGGTATGTGTTGGCGCGTCCCGACCCGCAGGTCATTTGGGAAAGGCAGTCGCCGCAGTTGTGGGAGCAGGCGCATGCGCGGTATGTCCGGTCGGCGGAAGGCGGCGGGAATTGGGAGTTCTACACCGACCTGCCGCAGCGGTGGGTGATCCGCTACCGTGACCTGGCTTTTTATGTGCGGCCCACCGGGTTCAAGCACACGGGCCTCTTCCCCGAACAATCCGCCAACTGGGACTATATGGCGCAGTGCATCAAAGACGCGGGGCTTGTGCCCAACGTGCTCAACCTGTTTGCGTACACCGGCGGCGCGACGCTCGCCTGCGCGCATGCGGGGGCGAAGGTGACGCATATTGACGCGGCTAAAAGCATGAACGGCTGGGCGAAGGAGAACCTTGCGCTGTCCGGGCTTGCAGACCGGCCCGTGCGCGTATTGGCAGATGATTGTATGAAATTTGTGAAACGTGAGCAACGGCGTGGCAACAAGTACGATGCGGTTGTGATGGACCCGCCCAGTTATGGGCGCGGCGCAGATGGCAAGGTGTTCCGCACAGAGGATAATCTGTTTGAACTGGTGCGCGAAACCGCGCAGCTGCTCTCCGATACGCCGTTGTTTTTTATTATCAATTCGTACACGACGGGGCTTTCGTCCGTGGTGACGCGCAATATGCTGGAGATATGCCTGCAGGGGTGCGGCGGACAGGTGGATGCGGGCGACCTGTGCATTCCGGTGGAAAACCAGGGCGTGCTGCTGCCCTGCGGCACAACGGCACGGTGGCACAGATGAACGTGCTGTACGAGGACAACCATATCATTGTTGCTGTCAAGCCCCAAAACGTGCCCACCCAGGCGGATGCCTCCGGTGATGCCGACTTTCTATCCATGGTCAAGGCGTATGTAAAGCGGGAATACGGCAAGCCGGGTGAGGCATATATTGGACTTGTGCACCGGTTGGACCGCCCGGCAGGCGGCGTTATGGTGTTTGCGCGCACGTCCAAGGCGGCGGCGCGGCTGTCGCGGCAGATTGCGGCCGGCGAAATGGAGAAAAACTATTGCGCGGTTGTGGATACGGGCAGGATTGCCGATGCTGCTGTGCTGGAGGATTATCTGGTAAAAGATACAAAAACCAACAATTCGCGCATAGCGGGAGCAGAAGAGAAGGGCGCAAAACATGCGCGGCTCAGCTATAAAACGGCAGAAAGTGCCGGTGGGTTATC
Organism: Christensenella sp. UBA5399; assembly: GCA_002407725.1. Classification (GTDB taxonomy): domain Bacteria; phylum Bacillota; class Clostridia; order Christensenellales; family Christensenellaceae; genus UBA5399. Next base: position 10,069 of record DHOD01000036.1, read on the forward strand.
GTTGCTGGATATCGCGCTTGAGACGGGAAGGCCGCACCAGATCCGTGTGCAACTGGCACATGCGGGCGCGCCGCTGGTAGGCGACTGGCGCTATGGGGGCAGGAAGAGTGAAAAGCTCTGCCTGTGGTCGTATCACATTGGCATTGCCCACCCCACAAAGAAAGAAAGAATGGATTTTTGTTGCCCGCCGCCGGAGGGATGGCCGTGGAATCTGTTTGAGACGGCCATAAGTGGTATATTAAAGAAGTAGTGGGATGTTCTGGAATACGGATTTAGGAGATATCGATGGAAATAAAAGGGATTGTGGCCAAATTGTCAAATCAAGTGCAA
>DHOD01000104.1:0-266 GCA_002407725.1 Christensenella sp. UBA5399
ACTGGTTTTATCGTGTTTTTTGAGTTATTTTTCTTACATTATATATAATAAGATTTACTGCTGTTTTCCAGTGAATATTGATTAGCATTTTTTACAGTGTTTAAAGTAATAGTATGAAACATCCAGAAAAGGAGATGCAGACAATGAAAGATAAAAACACCTGCTCGTTTGACCCGGACCGCGTCAGCCCCCAGGAGGCAGGCAACCAAGTGGTGGATGCGTGGAATGAGAGCACGAAAGACGATGTGCTGGGGAGTTATTCCGGC
>DHOD01000104.1:391-885 GCA_002407725.1 Christensenella sp. UBA5399
CTGTGCTGGGGAGTTATTCCGGCACAGACGAGAACGGCGAAGCCCCCGTACAGGACGCCGACGATCTGTAACCCGCAGTCGCCCGTTACTTTTATGCCAGTATGTACTTTACCCCATACCGGTTGAACAACAACAACTTTTCGGCCTTTTCATCATCGGTGTAAGGCCGGATTTTTTCTGCCAGAGACATCCCTAATTGCGCGTACTTGTTCTCCCCCCAGTTGTGAAAAACAGAAACTTCGATTTCATCTATCCCCAGCGTCTGCAAATACCGGCCTAACCCGGCGATATCTTCTTCGCCATCGTTGCGCCCCGGAATCAACGGATACCGTATCGTCAACGGCTTATTTTGCTTTGCTATCCACGCCAGGTTGCGCAGGATCAGCGCATTGTCCACACCGGTGAGCGCTTTGTGAACGGCCGGATCCATGTGCTTGATATCAAATAGCACCAAGTCAGCCGCCCCGGCAACCCGCTCAAAAACATCTTCCGCG
>DHOD01000104.1:974-4005 GCA_002407725.1 Christensenella sp. UBA5399
TGTGCGTTTGGCATCCCGGTGAGCGAATTTGTAGATACCTATAATAAAAATGCGCAGGTTCTTATATTAAGCCCTACCCGCTCAAAAACATCTTCCGCGCAATATCCGCTTGTGTCCAGCGCCGTATGCACGCCCTCTCCCCGCATGATGCCAAACACCTCGACACAGAAGTCGGGCTGCATTGTAGGCTCTCCGCCGGATAATGTAACCCCGCCGCCGGAGCTCTCATAATAATCTTTGTCCTGCAAGAGTATGTCGCTTAGCTCTTGCGCCGTATACGCCTCTCCACACAGGCTGATTGCTTCAAACATGCACGCGTCACAGCATGCGCCGCACATGACGCATTTTTCAGGATCATACAGCCGCCCGTTTTCATCCATCCGCACAGCGCCATAATCACAGACCCGCGCGCATTCGCCGCACCGCACACATAATTTCTCTTTATACATAATTTGCGGACGACGGGAAAAAGACTCGGGATTGTGGCACCAGACACACCGAAGCGGGCATCCTTTCAAAAACGCCGTCGTCCTGATTCCCGGGCCATTATTGATCGAAAACTTTTGTATGTCGAATACAATTCCCTTCGTCATTATGCCAGGGTGTTCCTGTCTATGATCTCCTGCTGCTGCTCGGGCGCAAGGTGCACATAGTACGCGCTGAAGCCCACCACCCGCACAAGCAGGTTTTTGTGTTTCTCCGGGTGCTTTCTCGCATCCTCCATCAGGCCGTTATCCACAACGTTGATCTGCAGCTGGCTTCCCCCATCGCCAAAATAGGTTTCGATCACCGCCCGCAGCCTGTCCTTTCCTTCCTGCGTTGCAACCATTGCCGGCTGTATCTTGATGTTGTTGGAATCGGATGGCGTACGATTGTGCGCCAACTTCGCCGCCGACCGGAGCGCCGAGGTGATGCCGTCCTTCTCTGTCCCGTACGTACCCGAAACGCTTTCCGAAAGCTGCTCATGCGCCATGCGCCCATCCGCCGTCGCAGCGACATCCCTGCCAAACAAACGGTGATGGTACAGCGAATAGATGTCTGCGTACGCCTTTCTCCCATTGGGGAAATCCGGCAGCGCCTTCACTTCTTCAATAAACATATTGCCAATCCGTACGGCAATGTCGTCGACCTCGTCCTGGTTATTGCCATACTTCTCAAACTTGTTCATCACCCTGGCCCGCAGCAATTCCTGCCCTTCCCAGTTGTTACCCAATATTTCCAGCAATGCCGGCAGCGTCATTTGCTTTTCCTCAAACACCAGTTTTTTGATTGCGTAAAAGGAATTTGCCACCGTCGCCAGTCCGGAGAAATGATTGTTATAATGCTTAAAATCCCCGCCCCCCTCGTTGACGGATTCCGCTCTTTCCACACAGTGCGTATCGATCACGGATTCAAACGAGAACGGCCGCAGGCGCGCCCACGCCTGATCCCAGCTCCAGAGATCCTGCCGCCCAATCATCAGGCAATGCCCAAGTTGGGCACGGAACGCCTCCCACAGGTCTTCCATATCCTTCATCTGGCTGGCGGGCGGCGTTTCTGCGCCATATTTCTTTCCCGTAAACGCACACCGGCCCTGGTTGAGCGCCAGTTCCATGTATTTGCCCGCGTTGTGCCATACTTCCATCAGCTGGTCGGAGTTTCCCGGCATACAGATGTTGTTGCAGCCATAGAACACAAAGTCATGCGCCGCCTTCTCGTCCACGCCGTACCACACAAGCGCTTCGTACGTCTTCCGCTCATCCACAAAAGTGGGGAACCCCCTCCCGTTGGAGACAAGCCGCATCGCAAGGTTCATAAAGTCGTTATTAATACCCGGGAACCAACGCAATATCATCGTCGGCTGCTTACACATATCCAACTCTTCGATCGCCTCCAACATCAGGAAGCTGACGTCGTTTGTCACCTCGTTGCCATTCTCATCGGTACCCGCAATAATCATATAATGCAGGCTGTTCACCTGCAGCACGCGTTTTTGGTCGTAATCTTCCATCGCCCTGCCAATCAACTCGTTCAGTTTTACAAACAATTCCTGCAAAAGCTCCTTGGCATATTCCCGCGTGATTTTACCACTTTCGATATCCTTCTTATAATATGGGTACAAATATTGATCCACACGTCCAAACGCATAATCGCGCGCGCCCACTATTGCCGCCTCCGTCATATGCACAAGCCAGATCATCTCCACCGCACCACGAAATCCCGACGCAGGCTGTCCCGGTATCCGGTCCATCATCTCCGCGATTTGCGTCAGCCGTTCCGCGTCGTCGCCAGATGCCTCCGCAGCCAGTTGCTCCGCTTTTTTCGCATATCGCTTGCCATAGCGCCCCATCGCCTCACACACTGCGATTGTGTTTTGTAAAAACAGCGTTTGTTTATCCGTCAACGCCTGGTCGCGCAGCCTTTCTTCCGCTTCCTGCTTGATGCCGTCAAACCCCAGGCGCAGCACCCGGGCCATGTCGGGCGTACAATGCCCATACGACCCAAACCAAAGCGGCGCATAGCGGTCGTCCGGATCCGTCACCGTTGCCAGCCGCAACGCTTCAAACGAAAAGTGCGGCGTCAGTTTGTAATTGTTATCTATTTTCAGCCTATCGAACTCCGCTTCCTGCGCTTCGTCCGGCACGATCTCCTTGACGCGTCCCGCAAGGTGTTCGTCAGGCAATATATCTACAGTGATGTTATCCAAAAGATACACCAACGAATTTGCGTACACTTCTCCCGGCGTCATGCCCGCATGCTGTTTGCGCGCTTCCTCAAGCAATGTCATGCGTTCATAAAACATTGCGTCATGCCGATAATCATACAGTTTTTCCGCAAGCCGCCCGATTCTATCATTCATCACAACCACCTCTTCCAAAAAATCATCTGTCAAATTTCCACCCGACCCAAGTATTGATGTCCTATATAACGACCAATAAACGTTGTATATAAAATTTACCTAGAATATTTATAACATTATTATATATGAGCCGCACTTCGTCCATTTTCTGCAACATTACCAATTTGTTCCGGCCGCCCGCAGGCGGCCGGA
>DHOD01000104.1:4182-17282 GCA_002407725.1 Christensenella sp. UBA5399
GCGGAACAATATTGATACCACTTAAATTGTTACTTTATAACGTTTACGCAATCCTGTCATAGTAGCTGTCTACGTTTTCAATTGTCACCAGCTCAAACGGGATATCCATCGTCTCTACCTGCTCGCCCTGTGCGGCTTTTACAGCAAGGCGTACGGAATTTTGCGCCTGGCCAACGGAATCCTGGAATACTGTCGCATCCATAACACCCGCTTTTACAGAGTCAAGCGCATCTTTGATCGCATCCAGGCCGCAAACCTTGATCTCGCCAAGTTTGCCCGCGGCTTCAATTGCCACCAGTGCGCCCAGCGCCATCTCATCATTCTCCGCCATTACGCCGTCAATCTGCTCACCGGTCTGCAACCAGTTCTCCATCAGGGACATACCCTCTTCCCTCGACCAATTGCCTGTCTGGTCATAGATCAGGTTTACGTCAGGATAGTTTGCAAGCACTTCTTCCACGCCTGTCGTCCTGCCGATTTCGGCAAAGTGGCCCATAGGTCCACGGAACAGCACAACGTTGCCTTTGCCGCCGATTTCTTCACAGATGTACTCTGCCAGCATCTTGCCACCGTTCTCGTTGCCGGAACCGCACCACACCTGCCCGACATCCTGTTCAATGTTGGACGAGCAGCAAATTACGGGGATCCCCGCATCCACAGCCTGCTGAACCGCCGGGATCAATGCGTTGGCATCGGCGGGGCTGATGATGATCGCGTCAACGCCTTTGGTAATGAAGCCTTCGATCTGTGAGATCTGTGTTTCCGGCTGCGCCTGGCCGTCAAGGCAGGTGTATTCCACATTGGGGAATTCCGCCGCGACGGTATCCTGCATCACGTTGTCCAGCATCACCATGAACTCGTTGGTCATGTCCTGGAGCGTACAGCCGATCACAATCGTCTCATCCGATCCACCGGCATCAGCCGCAGGCGCTTCCGCCGCGGGTGCTTCTGTTGCCGCATCAGCCGCGGGCGCTTCCGCCGCCGCGTCAGCAGCAGGTGCTTCTGTTGCCGTGGCGGCAGCGTCCCCGCCACTGGCGCAAGCCGCCAATCCAAACGCCACAAAGACAACTACCATCACCAATACCAATACTCTCTTTTTTTTCATGTTCTTTCTCCTTTTTCTTTTTTGGAAACCACGTTATACTATTCACCAATTCAAACGCCTTGTGTTTTCATTCCACGCGGATGCGCGGGATTCATCATGTTTTGGCATTATGAATTGGTTAAGCCGTTCAATACTTTCACTTCAAAAATGCCATGCCATTTTTGTACTACTTTTCTATCAGTGTGTAGTATTATTTATTTTTTCTGTCAAGCAGCACCGCCACCAAAATGATCAAGCCTTTCGCAATCATCTGGTAGTATGCCGAAACATTGAGAAGATCCAAACCGTTGGAGATGATGCCTATGATCAGCGTACCGATCACCGTTCCCCAAATCGTGCCTACGCCGCCCGACATACTGGTTCCGCCAATAACCGCCGCGGCAATCGCATCCAGCTCGTACCCTTCTCCAAATATTGATTGTGCTGCGTTCACCCGCGATGCAAGCGCGATGCCTGCAAGCCCCGCCAGCACACTGTTGAGCACATATACCTTTATTTTGATCCCATCCACATTGAGGCCCGCCGCTTTTGCCGCCGCCTCGTTGCCGCCAACCGATTTGACATGCCTGCCAAACGTCAGGAAATTGAGCAGCAGGATGGAGATCACAATCACAACGGCAAATATGATTACAGGAATGGGGATCGGCCCCACATAACCGCCGCCCACCACTTTAAACGCATCCGTAAAGTTGACGATCGGCCTGCCGTTTACATACACCATCGCAATGCCTCGGACAATGGTCATCATACCCATCGTCACGATAAACGGCGCCAGTTTGCCCTTTGTGATCAGCATACCGTTGGCAAGCCCGCAAATCGCCGAGACAAGCAATCCCATCAGTATAGCCGGAATGAGCATCATCAACTGCTCCGGCTTATCCGTCGTCTGGAAGCTGGCCGTGATAACGCCCGCAAGCGCCACAACCGAACCAACCGAAAGATCGATGCCGCCCGTCATGATCACAAACGTCATGCCAATGGCAATCATGCCGTTAAACGATACCTGCCTGATCAGGTTCATCAGGTTGTCCGCTTTCAGAAAATGCTTTGACAAAATGCTCATCACAACAACGATTACGACAAATGCCACTATGATGCCATATGTGGAAAAGATTTTCTTTACCGTGGCCTTTCCGCCCATCGTTGCCCCTCCGGAGCCCGGTTTAATCTTCATCATTGTACAATACTACCTCCCTCTGTATTTGCGGTTCTGATGCCCGCTGCGTATTCCATAATTGTTTTTTGCGAAAACTCCTCTTTACCAATCTCCCCCGTCACCCGGCCCTCGCACAACACGATGATCCTGTCGCTCATGCCAAGCACCTCCGGCATCTCGGACGAAATCATCACGACCGCTTTTCCATCGGCCGCCAGTTGGCTCATCAGCGAGTGGATCTCCGCTTTCGCCCCTACGTCAATGCCCCTGGTCGGCTCATCAAAAATGATGATGTCCGCATCCGCCAGCATCCATTTCGCCAGCACCACCTTTTGTTGGTTCCCCCCCGAAAGGTTGGCCACAAGCTGGTTCCTGCTCGGCGTTTTGATCCGGAGTGATTCTATTTGCCCGTCTGTCGCCTTGATTTCACTGCGCTTTTTTATAAATCCAAACTTTTTATATTTGTCCAGCGCCGCAAGCGTCACGTTCTCCTTTATACTGCCCGTGAGCACAAGGCCCGTACCCTTGCGGTCCTCCGTGACCAACGCCAGCCCTTTTTTGATGGCGTCGCGCGGGCTTTTGATCACCGCGGGCTTTCCATCGATCACCACTTTGCCGCTGTCCGCTTTCCGCAGCCCAAACACAGTCTCGACCACCTCTGTGCGGCCCGCTCCCATCAAGCCGGCAATGCCCAGTATCTCTCCCCGGCGCACGTTAAATGTAATATCCTCAAACAGCCCTTCTTTGCTCAGCCGCTCCACCTGCATTGCAACCCCGCCCGCTTGCGTTTCCAGCTTGGGATAGATATCCGTCAGTTCGCGCCCCACCATCATCGTAATAACGTCGTGCGTGTTTGTATCCGCCGCCAAATGCGTGCCGACGTGCTTTCCATCGCGCATCACGGTAATTTTGTCGGAGATGCGGAATATCTCATCCATCTTGTGACTGATGTACGCAATGGCGATACCGCGCCTCTTCAGGTCCTCAATCATATCAAACAGCAGTTCCGCCTCGCGATCCGTAATTGCGGATGTGGGCTCGTCCATGATAACCATGTCCGAATTGAGCATCATTACCTTCGCAATTTCGACCAGCTGCGTCTCGGCCACGCTCAGTTCATACATCATGCTTTTGGGGTTGATCCCCTCAATCTTCATCTCTTCAAAAAGATCTCTTGTTTTATGGATCAACTGAATTTTGGACACGATCGGTACCGCGCCCAGCGTCGGCTCGTGACCAAGGTAAATATTCTCTGCCACCGTCATATAGGGTACCGGGCTAAGCTCCTGGTGCACCATGGATATGCCGTTTTTCAGGCCGTCCGCTATGCTCCGCAGGTGCGCTTTCTTGCCTTTAATATACAGCGCCCCCCCATCAGGCATATACATCCCCGAGCACACCTTCATCAATGTAGATTTCCCCGCGCCGTTCTCGCCGCAAATTGCGTGAACCTCTCCGGGATAAAAATCTACCGAGACGTCATCCAAAGCCAAAACACCCGGGAACTCTTTTGTAATGTTTTTCAGCGAATAAATCGGTTCCATACCATACCTCACTCCCAAAATCTATACGTTTGATTTCGCATCGCCACTGCGCCGTTTGTGTCAATCTATAATTTTAAGTCAGTTAAATTGCGCACATTTCTTTTTATACATTATCATGTATTTATGCGTATATTTTGTAACATTGTGTTGTAAGAGTAACTTTCTGTAGTATAACGCAACATGATTTTCTTGTCAACGTTTTCCTTCCTCCTGCATATTGCATCGCAAAACCTTTCATTTTAAGGCGTAATTTTGTGTTTTATGCGTTTGGCGTTCAAGGTGCGTTTGTGTTTGTTTGCTTGTTTTTCTATTCGGATCGCGTAATTCATGATCATGTTTTTCTGCGAATAGATTATGATGTTATTCTTCCAGCTGATTCAAAACATATTTCTGCATTGCATGCCCGCATTTTGTCATTCCGGTTTAACATGCATGCTGCCTGCTGGCACGATGTACAGGTTTTTCATGCTTGCCCTGTCTTTTTGTTTGACTATAATTTACAAGTGTGGTATCGTTAAGCTTAACGTTAAGCTTAACGATAAGTATATCATATTTGCAATAGATGTCAAGTGTGATGTTAAAATGTATTTTGGGGCCTGAACAAAGCATAAGATGCAGGAAGACACAGCTTTTCGATTGCATTGACGTTGATCAAAGCACAACTATCCTTTATAATAAACAATTGTTGTGCATTAAATTTTTGAGGTTGAAATGTTTAAGAATGTGACATTAAAAGACATTGCGAAAGAATGTGGCTGTTCCGTCACCACCGTATCACGGGCGCTCAAAGACAGCGACACGCTTCCGCAGGCCACCAAGGACAAAATCAATCAAACGGCAAATGCGATGGGGTATATCCCAAACTCGGTCGCGACAAGCATGCGGACCGGATCGACCCGCACGATTGGCGTATGCGTCCAGGATTTCCGCAACCCCTTCTATTCATCCATAGCAAAATATACTGAGCAATATTTACGGTCGAAAAACTACTTTGCATTGTTTGCAACCACCAACGAGGAACCCGAGCAGGAATACAACGTGATTAAGTCTTTCCTCAGCAAGAATGTTGACGGCATACTGCTCCTTCCCATACAGCATGACACCCAGGCCGTCGATTTACTGCTTGAGCAAAAGAAGCCTTTTGTGTTGGTCGGCAGGCAATTTGAACAACTCAACACCAATTCTTTAGTGACCGCGGACGAAGAAGGCGGGTATTTGATCACAAATTATTTGATCTCCAAAAATGCGCGCAAAATCCTTTTCTTAAACGCGGAGGAAAGTATTTCTTCCGCTAAAAACCGGCGGGCCGGCTATATGCGCGCCCTTGAGGAACATGGATTGGAGCCATTTGTATTCAATTTGTCCATGGAATATGGCAAAACCCGCGAATTTTTAATTCCTTTTTCTGCAGAGCTCGCACAGTATGACGCGATACTTGTTTTCTGTGATATTATGGGATTTGAGGCATATAACACGCTGTTATCGATGGGGTATTCCATCCCGCAGGACATGATGCTCGCAAGCTTTGACGGCTTGCAGCAGGACATCATTTTGCCGATTGAACTAACCTGCGCCGCCACCGACAGAAAGAAAATGGCGGAGCAGGCCGTCGACATGTTGTTGGAACTGATTGATCACGAACAGCCTTCACCGAATCTCCAGCATATCGTGATCGACCAATACCTGCTGGAGGGCAACACAACCTGACATATCACGCACAAATAACGCATGTTGTGCTGCGTCAATAGTCTTCCAGCTTTTCAGCTTTCTTGCTTTTTTCCGACGCAAGCGCCGCTGTGCACAGCTTGTGCGAAAGCACGGTTTCTTCCGGCGTATAACATCCAAAGTTCTGTGGTTTCCCGGCGATCTCCGACATATACGCCCCCCACATTTGCAGTATACTATCCGTAAATCCAAACTCAAATATATTCCCTGTGATTGTTGGTGTTTGCGGCTTATATCCAATTACCACCCTGCACCACGCCTGTTCGCTTCCCATGCTTTCCGTATAACTGAACGCACACGGGTCGTTTGTGGAGAATTTTGCAGACTGCTTCATTCCGTACACTTCGATATACCACTCATTGGTGCTCCCCGGAGCAATCCGCTTATTTTCTATCATCATGGGGAAGGCATCCCCATTTTGGGTGCGCACATCGCAGGCCAATAGTGCATTATCCCATGTCTCGCATGGCACCTGGCACCCTTGCGCGTCGGGCCGCTGCGTAACAATATTCGCAAGCTGGGCGCTGACACGCTCCGGCACCCAGCCCACACGAAACGGAATATGATGCGTATGGATGCCCAGATCGCCCATGCATCCGTACGCACCGTTGACGTCCACCATCCGCTTCCAATTGATTTTCTTCTGTGTGTCAATGTCGCTGGAGTGTTTGAACCCGCTCTTCACCTCTATGACCTGCCCGGGGCCGCCTTCATTGATCCAGCGAACCAGTTTTTGCGCACCCGGATAAAACGGAAACTGGCTGGCGCAGCGGACAATGCACTCCGGGTGCCTGCCCGCCGCCTCCAGGATTGCCCGGTTGGCGGCTCTGTCTATGCCGAAGGGTTTTTCTCCCAGCAAATGCTTGCCCGCCTCAATTGCCGCAATGTATACTTCCTCGTGCAGGTTGTGCGGAACCGCGCAATACACGGCCTCTACCTCATCTATTTCCAACAATTCACGGTAGTCCGCGCATATATGGCGCACCGACGGCACATGTTTCTTATACCATCCCAGAAGCGCCTCATTGGTGTCGCACACGGCTATAACCTCCGGCGCGGGAATATCCCCCAGCAAATGACACCAACGCGAAGCGGCGCTCACAAATTCCCTGCCCATCATACCGCAACCAATTATGCCGAATTTTACTTTTCCCATGACTGCGCCCCCTTATACTGTTTCCATTTGAAAAGCGTATTAGTCCTTTTCCAATGCCCGCTCAATCGCCTCCGTAAGAAAATCCACAACCGGTTTTGTTATGATCAACGGTATTTTAAACAGCACAGCCGGCGGGCAATTCTCTTTATACAAATGCGCGCTCGTATCAATACATTCGCCGTTTAGTTTTTTTACCAGCCTCTCCGCCTCCTGTACATGATGGAAATGGACGCCCAGCAAATGTCCCTGTCCTTCTATCGCGGTAATTTTCCCATTGCTTTTTTTGCGCACCGCATCCATCCGGCGCATAATGTATTCGCCCATTTCGTCAATCTGACGCTCGTTGCGGCCCACCCACTCCATGCCGATCAGGTACGACAGGCTCGCAATCTCATCCTGCCCGTTGGTGATCAGCGCGCCAAACTGGCACATGTTGTCCATTTTGCTTGTGGTCATGATACGCGCCGCGCCATTTTTTCCGCCGGGAAATCCTTTTCCCACAACTGCAAAATCCGGCCGCAAATCATATTTCCTGAACAGATACAACCCGGAATACCACATACAGGATTGAATCTCATCGACCAGCGTCGGCGTATCGGTTTCGTCGCAAAGGAGGTACGCCTCCTGCAGGAAATCCTTTGTAAGGTTGACCGCGCCATAGTTCATCAACACAATCTCATGCAAAAAACCCGCTGTTTTATACTTTCCTGTATTATATGTTTCAATTTTTTGTGCAAAATCTTCAATATTATTGATGGCTACCGGCACCACCTTCAATATGTCGGCCTGCTCCATCCTGGCCAGCAGCCCCGGCCAGATATCGCGAAACATCTGCGCAAAAATGGTGGTGCCGTGGTAGTTGGCCTCCCGCACGCCGTTGTTGTCGCCAATCACCAGAAACACCGGCACTTTTCCTTCATATTGCGGCGTCTCAAAGCTTTTAAGATTCTTATAGAATCGCGCCAGCATCATTTTGATGCCTGCTTCCACAGCCAGACTGCCCGTCATAATGTTGATGACCCGGTTGAGCGTATGCTGTTCCTCCGACGCAAGCACCGCCTCCAGTGCCGCATCGTCGCCCTTGGCAATCCCGTTTGCCGTCCGGATCAGTTCACGCTCCAGCAGCCTTGTGATATACCCGCGCGTGTTGTTGTGCGTCGCGTTGGGAATGCCCAACTGCTCCGCCATCGCCAGCATTTGATAGCCCGGAAATTTGTGCCCCAATACCGCCTGATAATGCTCGCTCTTTGTGATCAGGTAAAGCTTCCCGTCCTCGCTGACCCGTGTCATCCCGTAGCCGTTGAGCGGTGTTTTTTGTAGGTCGGTGATGTCCATAAACGGCTTTGTCGCCGCCCCGGCGTTTGTATCCGCCAAGGAACCGGTCACTTTCTCTCCCGTTCGCAGCGCAAGCGTTTCGCACATGTGCTGCGCCTCTTTGGGGTACAGCCTGATTTCCCGCCCCGGAAGCGACCCGTCCGCATCCGCATCGCAGGCCTTTTTCGCGTCTACAACATGCTGTAGGTATTCCCTTCCCAACACGTCATTCAAGCATGTGGGACATTCTTCAAAATAAGCCATCGCCGCACCTCCGCAATCGTCTGGTTTCGTTTTACGCTTTTCACCGATGCTTCCACTCTTATTTTATGACTTATTGAACGTAAAGTCAATGTATTTTGAATTTTTGAATCTTTTGTGTTTATTTTTATGAATTTTTTGTTTATTTTTCCGCCGACTAATCTGTAATGCAAAACAACACATAGAGTATGTGCAAAAAGCTTTGCGCTAGTTTTGAACCTTAAGAAACATATTGCTTCCTTTATTCCTGCAGGCAATACAAATGCGGCAAGGTGATTCGAGACCCTCCTTGCCGCATTGCGCCCGCATTTCATGCGGGTATTGATTTTTTCGCTTTTTTATTGAAGATTGATATTACAGCAATTCATGCAACGGCGTATAGGCCAGTTCCAGTGAATCTGCAACATTTTTGTGCACGCACTTGCCGCCATAAATATTGATCCCGTTCGCGATTCCCGCATCCTCCAGCGCCGCGGCCTCCAGTCCTTCGCTTGCAATCCGCACCCCATAGGCGAGCGTCGCATTGGTGAGCGCCACTGTCGACGTGCGCGCCACCGCGCCCGGCATGTTTGCGACGCAGTACTGCACCACGCCGTCCGTTTTAAACGTAGGCGCCTCGTGCGTGGTGGGCTTTGTTGTTTCCGTACACCCGCCCTGGTCCACCGCCACATCCACCACCACGCTGCCCGGCCGCATCTTTTTCAGGTATTCCTTCTTAATAATTTTAGGCGCGCTGGCCCCGGGAATCAGCACCGCGCCAATCACCAGGTCGGCATCCTCCAACTCCTTTTCAATGGTGCTGTCAAACGCAACAAGCGTTTTGACCTGTCCGTTGAATATATCGTCAAGATAGGTCAGCCTGTTTAAATTGATATCCATAATGGTCACATCCGCGTGCATCCCCAGCGCCATTTTGCACGCGTTCATCCCCACGACGCCCGCGCCCAGTATCACGACCTTGGCCTTTGGCGTGCCCGGCACGCCCAACAGCAGCACGCCCGCGCCGCCCATTGGCTTTTGCAGGCACTTGGCCCCTTCAATCATGCTGAGCCTTCCCGCAATTTCGCTCATGGGCTTGAGCAACGGCAGTTCGCCGTTTTCATTTGTCAGTGTTTCATAGGCAACCGCCTTTACCTTGCGCTCCATCAGCGCCACCGCCAGCTTTTTTTCGGCCGCCAAATGCAGGTATGTATACAGGATCTGTCCTTCCCGCATCAGGCCGTATTCCGATTCAACCGGCTCCTTGACTTTGATGATCATATCGGCCGCCTGCCAAACCTCCGCTGCCGAACCAAGCAGTGACGCGCCCGCCGCCCGGTATGCTTCGTCGTCAAAGCCGGATCCTTCGCCCGCGCCCTGCTCTATATATACCCGGTGCCCCCATGCGACATATTCCTTTGCATTGTCCGGCGTCATCCCCACTCTGTATTCGTTGTTTTTCAGTTCCCTTACGCAGCCGATATTCATTCTGTTCCCCCATCAGTATTTTTTATTATTATGATAATAGCCCGCTCGTTCAAAATCAAGAAAAACATCCCCACCATGCCTATCAATTGTGCTAAAATCACAGTGGAGGAGGGTATCCGCATGAACCATACTACAATAGAAGTTTTCTTTGATTACGCCTGCCCCTACTGCTACAGGGCGCATCCCTATCTTCTGGAACTGTTGCCCGGTTATCCCGGCCTCGATGTGGTTTGGAGCCCCTGCGAATCACACCCGCGACCCGACCGTTACGGCCCGCACAGCGACCTGATGATCATGGGGATGTTTTTTGCGCAGGATAACGAGATCGATCTTTTGCAATACCACGACGCCATGTACCGTGCCACACACAGGGACCATGTCGATGTGGAAGACGCCGGCGCCCTTGCCGCCTATGCCTCCGGCATCGTGGACGCCCCATTGTTCAAAGACGCGGTGCAAAGCGGCGCTTACGCAGGCAGGCTGGACGCGGCCAACGACCGCGCGTACGGGCAATCGGACGTATGGGTGGTGCCCGCGTACCGCATGAACGGCCACCGGCTGGATCCGGTAGAAGACGTCGGGATAACCAAAAAGCAACTGGCACGTTTTATACAGTCGGCATTATAATACGAAAGAAATCAGCCCGCCTTCTTCACCGGCATATGCAATTGCTGTTTGCCATATGCTTTTTTATATATTATTATAGAACATGGGTATTGTTGATATAGTCGTCCTAACCGCTTAAAAGTTATTTAAGTATACATACTATACCGATAAGGGTGGACTGATATGAAAAAGCTTTTCTTATTCATGGCATTGCTTACAGCGGCGCTTATTTCCGCAAGCGCGTGTTCCTATACCCAGAATCCCCTGGACAAGGATACGATATTGATCGGTGTGCGGGACGATACGCCCGGCTTTGCTTTCAACAACGGCAGCGGCACCGTTGTGGGATTCGAGGTCGACCTTGCCGCAAGCATCGCGGATGCGCTTGGCAAGCAGGCCGAGTTTATTGTGATCAACGACCAGAACAGGGAGCTGCACCTGAATAGTGGTACCGTGGATATGGTGATCGCCGCATACACCATTACGGACAGCCGCAAAAAGAGCATGCACTTTACACAACCTTATTATACGGATAATCTTGTCTTTACTGCGGCGCCAGGCAGCGCATACGATGCACCCGCAGACCTTGCCGGGGGCAAAATTGCCGTCGTCGACAGCACAACCGCGCAATCATCCATTGACAGCGTGCTGGCAAACGAAGGTATATCCGCCGATGTTGTCACCTACAACAGCATGCGTGACGCAGTCACCGCGCTAAAAAACGGCGAAGCCGACGCACTATTCATGGATGCCTCCATCACCCGCGGCTATATGGGGGCGGAAGGCAAAACGCTGGCAGGAAAGTATGAGCCGCAGGGCTACGGCATTGCTATACGAAAATCGGATACGGATTTTGTGAAAGCCATCGACGACCTGTTGACAGAAATGAAAAACAATGGCCAGCTCGACGAGCTGATGGCCCGTTGGGAGCTTTCTACCTGACAAATACCAATCCCAATACAACCAGCGCGCACGCAGATACGGCAAATGCATAATCTTTTGCCGCGGGCCTCATGTCCCTGTACCGCGTGCGTTTTTTTGATTCTCCAAATCCTTTTGACTCCATTGCGATTGCCAGCGCCTCTGACCACCTGACGCTCTTGACAAGCAGCGGCGTCAGCAGCGCGGGAGAAACTGGCCCCACCCTGACACCCCGCGCACGGAAGGCCGCGCGCGTTTTCCTGTATTCCAGCCCCATGTTGGGCAGCATCCCCCATGCCGCGGATATCCCATAGGCAAACTTTGGCGGCAGCTTAACCTGCTGCTGCAACGCCTGTATAAATTCCGTCTTGTCGGTGGTCAGCACAAACAGCATCCCCAGCCCCGCAAATGCCAGTATCCTGGACGAAAGCTGCAGCCCGTTGCGCACGGCTTCGTCGGTAAACAAGCCCGTCTGTGCGCCGATATACGCGTCGCTGCGAAACTGGTATCCCGTAAAAAACATCCCCACGGCAAGCACAGCGACAGGGATCAGGAAAAGCCCCATCTTCCGCAAGTCGATTTTTGAAAACAGCAGTATGACGGCGCAAACGGCAAACACCATGAGATTGAGCGCCGGACGGTAGAAAAACGCCAGCAATATGGCAGGGACAAATATGCCGATAAATTTACACACCGGGTTGACCGACTTCATAAATCCTGCCTCCTTCAATATGATAGATCACATCCGCATAGTCCTGCGCCAGCTTGTGATCGTGTGTGGAGAACACCAGCGTCAGCCCGCCCTGCACCACCATATCCTGCAGCGACGACATCAGCGCAATGATGGATTCCCTGTCCTGCGCGTATGTGGGCTCGTCGCAAACCAGTATTTCGCAACCGCCGGCCAGCAGCGCGGCCACCGCAAGGCGGCGTTGCTGGCCCTGGCTCAGCATATACGGCGAAATATACCTGTACCGCCAAAGGCCAATGCTTTTTAGTATCTCCTTGACCTTCTCCTCCGCGCCCGCGTCGCCCTTCGCCAAACCCGCGCGGATCTCGCCCGCCACGGAATTGGACACAAACTGGTCCTGCGGGCTTTGAAACACAAATCCCATCTTGTCGTGCAACTTTTTCCGCGTTTTCCTGTTCAGCTTCTCCCCAAAAGCCGACACCGCGCCTGTGTATTTGTTGAGCCCGCACAACACGCCAAAAAGCGTACTTTTGCCGCTGCCGCTGCCACCCGTCACCGCATGGATCCTGCCGCGGTAAAACTGCGCTGTCGCCCCGTCCAGCACACGGCCGCCGTCAAACTCCACAGCCAGGTCTTGCACATCCAGCACCACTTGCCGCCCTTCCGGCAGTTTCGCGGGCTTCCGTTCCTGATAATGCCGGGCCGGGATCGCCACGCCCAGCGCAGCCAACGCATCCTCCGGCAGGCTTTTGGGGTCGACGCCGCGCATTGCGGTTTCGCCGCCTTTTCCCATCACAATAATCTCGTCGGCAATCTCCGTCCACACGTCCAGATGATGGTCCACCGCAACAATCCCCGTCCCGTCGCGTTCCTTTAACTCGTGCAGCCGCAGCGCAATATCGCGTGCCGAATCCGGGTCGATATTGGCAAACGGCTCGTCCAACACCAGCCACCGGGGCCCCAGCGCCGCCACGCATGCCAGCATCGTCTTCTGCTTTTCGCCACCCGAGAGCGTCACCAGCTTTCGCCCGCGCAAATGGCCGATCCCGCAAAAATCCAATGCACGCGCAATCTTTCCATCCATCTCCCGCGGATCGCACAACACGTTTTCCAGGCAAAACACCAGCTCGTTTTCCACCGTGTCCATACAAAAC
>DHOD01000104.1:17502-24386 GCA_002407725.1 Christensenella sp. UBA5399
CCGGCGGTATGCCGTCCGGGTCGCGCCCGTCCACTGTGACCGCGCCATGCTTTAATATGCCCGTGTTTTTGGGATAAAGCCCCGCCGCAAGGTAAAGCATGGTGCTCTTGCCGCAGCCGGACGCCCCTGTCAGCACCGTAACGCGCCCCGGCTCAATCGCAAGACTGGCATGGTTCAATATATCGTTTTTGCCACTTTGCTCGTACGCAAAGGTGACATTTTCCCATTTCAGCAATTTTACCTCAAAAATTCATTGGTGTATTCGCGCTCCATGCGACCTGCGACCAGCCCCTGCTCCACCATCCAATCGGCAAATACCTCCCAGCGTTCCGGCTGAATACGGCCCCACCGGCCTTCCTCGTCCAGGTAATACGGCGAAATATACCGCTGGCTTTCGCGCACCATGTCGGGGTTCCAATCGCCTTCCATGTACTTCATCAGTATAGCCGCGCTGCCGTCCGGGTCGTTTGCCGCGTCAACATAGCCGCGCTCCGTCGCCCCCAAAAAATCGCGCAGCACCTGCGGGTCCTCATCGATCAGCCGGTGCTTTGCCGTTACGCCCGGCGCGCAAAAGTTATATACCGGACCGTAATCCACAAACGCGAAGTAATTCAGGTCGTAGCCTGCGTACTTCATCACATAATATTCCCAGTTTTTATAAATCCACACCGCGTCCGCGACGCCGCCCGCCAGCACGCTCTCGATGTCGCCGACATCCATCTGCACAAGCTGCACCTTGCTGTAATCGCCACCGTCGTCGTTCACCGCCTTGCCCACCACCCTGTGAAACCATTCAGGCTTCCAGTGCGTCAGACGTTTGCCCGTCAAATCGGCCGGGCGGGTAATGCCCGCCTTTTTAAGCGAGAGTATCCCGGAATCGCCGCGCTGCGCCTGCACCGCCACCGCCGTAATCTGCTCGCCGTTTTCCATGCCCTCCATCAGCGTCGGCTGTGGCGACACCACAATATCCGCATCGCCCACGGTCATTTCACCGTGCACCTTGCCGTACACCTGCACATCCAGCCCCGCCGTTTTGTAATATCCTTTTTCGATCGCCAC
Source organism: Christensenella sp. UBA5399 (assembly GCA_002407725.1). Lineage (GTDB taxonomy): Bacteria > Bacillota > Clostridia > Christensenellales > Christensenellaceae > UBA5399. The sequence goes on from DHOD01000104.1 coordinate 18,562, forward strand.
AAAATATCCCGTATGGTTTGTGTTGGCAAACCAGTCAAGCACCACTTTGATATTTTTCATGCCGCATCCTCCTCTTCGTCATCCATCACCTTGGCCGTACCGTACTGCGCGCCCAGCGCATAACTTTTGAGCACGCCCGTCCTGGCAAGCCCCACGCCCGCGGCCTTGCTGATCAGGCCGGCAAACACCACTGCGCTGACAATCCGCACCGCCAACATCGCCACCAGTACGCCGGGCGTAATCAGCGCATACGCGTTTTGCACAAACCCCCACGCAAAGCTGAACACCGCCGCCAATATACCCGAGACGCACAGGCTGCGCGTGTCATACCGGCGATAGCGGAACACCGCAAAGCCGACCTCGGCCCCGACGCCCTGCACCAGTCCGGAGACCAGCACAAGCGGCCCACCCATGTTGCCCATCAAAAATTCCAGGAACGCCGCCAGAAACTCCGTGACCACGGCCACACCCGGCTTTTGGATGATAAACGCGGCAAGCGTCGCCCCCATAAACCATATGCCATAGAATATCTCGTAGCCAAACGGCGCAAGCCCAAACGGTGTGAGCGCCGCAGTCACCCCCACGCCCGCATACAAAATCGCAAGGTAAATCACCGCGAAAACAAGCCCCAGCACCGCCACCATAATGACGTCCTTTAACTGCCAACCAAATTTTCTTTCCATTTTTCTTCCTCCAATTTTCCATATTTGGGGAACCGGCCAAAACGCATACGCCGTTTGTAAACAAAAAAGCTCTTTTCACCTGAAAAGAACTTCTCCAACAATCATGCATACACTGCCAGATATGTTCCCTCCGCCGGTATGAACCGGATCAGGTTCCTTGGGTAAAGGTTTGCTCACCTACTCTCAGCCGCCTCCGCGACTCCCCGTTGTAACTTTACGATATCAAATTCATGTGCCGTTGTCAAATGTTATGTTGCGCTGAGTTGTGGAAGGTTGAACCATAAGCTTTTGTCCACCTTTTTTTACTTTGTCGTGTTGGTTTTTCTTCATCTTTATATAATCACAATACAAATGCATGCCTGAAAACCACCTTACTATTACTTTCAACACCAAGGGGGGCAAGAGGGGTTCGGAATCTCCCCTTATTACCCCCTTAACCCCAAATCATCAGTCCAGCTTAAAAGAAACACCATAACATGAAAGTTTTCAGAACTATTGAGACTTGAGCACCGGACACATTGAATCCATCAAAAAAGCAACAAAAGGTAAGCTCAAGTCCAAAATAAAAGCGGATAGCGCGAAGCGATGCCATCCCTTATTTTCCGTAGTGATATCTTGCCCCAATAGAAATCCCAACGCGGAATAACATGTAAATATGAATCGTGACATTTTTAGTCGTGGAAAAAGCTTTTGGGGAGTGCGTAGAAGAGAGCAATACTTGACATGTTCCGTGCCTACATGTTATTATACACAAGGTAAAACAAAGCAGAAGCGTGCCCGCTTCTCACCTGCCGGCAAACGCTTGCAGTGTCAAATACGACAGTTTGTTTATTTTGCGGGCAGTTTCTATATATGCTCGTTTTTTATATCTTAGAAAGGATGTGAGGTTCCATCGCTAACGATCTGTTCATTAATGAACAAATAAGGGACAAGGAAGTAAGGCTTATTTCAGAAACAGGGGAGCAGCTTGGAGTTGTGCCCACTGAGCAGGCCCAGAAGATGGCTGACGAGGCCGACCTGGACCTGGTGAGCATCTCACCCAAGGCCAACCCGCCCGTGTGCAAACTGATGGATTACGGCAAGTATAAGTTTGAGCAGGGCAAGAAGCAGAAGGAAGCGCGCAAAAACCAGAAGACTGTTGAAATCAAGGAAATGCGCCTGTCCGCTACGATCGACATGCACGACATGGAGGTCAAGGCCAAAAACGTCCGCAAGTTCCTGATGGCGGGTGACAAGGTCAAGGTTTCCATCCGGTTTCGTGGGCGCCAGATGGCCCATACCGACAAAGGCCGCGCAGTCATGAACCAGTTTCTGGAAATGTTGGACGATGTCGCGACGGTGGAGAAAAACGCCAAAATGGAGGGCCGCAGCATGTTTATGATACTGACGCCCAAAACTGAAGCGGCAAAAAAATAAGATAGCTTACTGAGTTTTATATATATTTATTTTTTGAAGAGGAGGCTTGATTAACGATGCCAAAAATGAAGACGCACAGGGGTGCGGCCAAAAGGTTCAATGTGACAAAATCCGGCAAGGTCAAAAGGGCCAAGGCCTACAAGAGCCACATTTTGAACAAGAAATCAGCAAAGAGGAAAAGAAATCTCCGTAAGGGTACATTTATCAGTGATGCGGAGCAGAAGAACATCAGGATGCTTATACCGTATAAGCGATAAATGTATGGGAGGTAGATGAATTATGGCAAGAGTAAAAAGGGCGGTAAACGCTCATAAAAAACGCAGGAAAGTATTGAAGCTCGCCAAGGGATATTGGGGAGCAAAATCCAAGCAGTATAAAATAGCCAAACAGGCTGTTATGAAGGCAATGGCCTCTGCATACAAAGGCCGCAAGCTGAAAAAGCGCGACATGCGCAAGCTTTGGATCATCCGCATCAACGCGGAAGCACGTCAGAACGGCATCAGCTATTCTCGATTTATGGACGGTCTCAGACAGAGCGGGATCGAACTGAATCGAAAAGTACTGGCCGATATGGCGGTAAATGACAAAGAAGCTTTCAAAAAGCTGGCCGAAACAGCTAAAAAGAAAGCACAAGCCTGAGTGAAGGAATACGAAAAAACAATGCCGCGGTCACCGACGTTTCACACGTTTGCATCGCGGCATTTTTTGCGGAATGGCAGTATAGGAAAATGATGCGGGAGATTACCAGCCACACAAATGAAACGGTCAAAATGCTGCGGTCGCTGAAGCAGAAGAAATATCGTGACCAGCATGGCCTGTATATCATTGAAGGCGAAAAGACAATCGCCGAGGCAATTGCAGCCCGGCAGCCTTTCTCGTGTATTCTCGCATCCGAAATTTCGCCGTTTGTGCAGCAGGCGGATCAAGGCGGGATCGACGTGGTCTCCGTCCCCTACACTGTCATCGAGCAGGTTTCCGATACCAAATCCCCACCGCCGGTCATCGCGTGCCTGCAAAAAACACCGGCAGAAGTGCAAGGCGATTTTATCGTCGCGCTCGACGGGCTCAGCGACCCTAAGAATGTGGGCACCGTAATACGCACCGCGGACGCCGTGGGCGCAAGCGGTGTGCTGGTCTCGGCCGACAGCGCCGATTTCTACGGCCCCAAGGCACAGCGCGCGGCGATGGGAAGCACGTTCCATATCCCTGTGCAAATCTGCCACCTTGCGGAGCGGTTGCACGCTTTCCGGCAGAATGGCGGCTTTGTGGTCGCGGGCAGCCTGAACGGCATATGCGAGCTGCCCCCGCTGAAGGACAAACGCATTTGTGTCATCATTGGCAACGAAGCACAGGGTATCTCCGCCGAGGTGCACGACCTGGCCGATGCGCTCTACCGCATACCGATCTACGGCGCGGCCGAAAGCTTGAACGCGGGCGTGGCGGCAGGTATAATATTGTACGAAGTGAGACGATTGAAAGGATAAACAATGTCAATAGAACAAATTGTTGAAAATGCGCTTAACGATATCATGGCAGCGCAGGACAGCGCGACACTCAATGATGTGCGCGTCAAACACTTGGGCAAAAAGGGCGAGATTACGTTGCAAATGAAACAAATGGGCGCCCTGAGCTCGGAAGAGCGCCCCGCCTTTGGGAAAAGCGTCAACACTGCACGCGCCAAGGTCGAGGAGGCGCTCAAGGAAAAGCAAACACAGATCGAATCAGCAGAGCAACAGGGCAAGCTGGAAAAGGAACGGGTAGACATCACGCTGCCCGGCAAGATGACGCCGCCCGGCGCATTCCATCCGTTGACCAAAGTCTATTACGAACTGCGCGATATCTTTCTGGGTATGGGGTTTGACGTCGTGGAGGGCCCTGAGGTGGAGCTGGACAAATACAATTTTGAAATGCTCAACATCCCCAAAGAACACCCCGCGCGCGATGCGCAGGATACATTCTATGTAAGCGAAGATATTGTGCTGCGCACCCATACGTCCCCCGTGCAGATCCGGACAATGCTTAAGCAAAAACCGCCTATCCGCATGATATGCCCTGGGCGCGTGTTCCGCTGCGATGATGTGGATGCGACGCATTCGCCTGTTTTCATGCAGTTGGAAGGGCTTGTAGTGGATAAAAACATCCGCTTTTCCGACCTCAAGGGAACGATCGACACATTTTTGAGAAGCTATTACGGCGAACATGTCACAACAAAGTTCCGTCCGGGCTTTTTCCCGTTTACCGAACCCTCTGCCGAAGCGGACGTAACCTGCACGGTTTGCGGCGGCGACGGCTGTAGCGCGTGCAAGGGGGCAGGTATGATCGAAGTGCTGGGCTGCGGACTGGTCAACCCCGTTGTACTGGAAGGCGTGGGGATCGACCCGCACGAATATTCCGGCTTTGCGTTTGGCATGGGCATTGACCGTCTGGCGAACACCAAATACGGCATTACCGATATACGGCTGCTGTACGAAAACGATGTGCGGTTTTTGCAACAGTTTGTGTAATGATTCTTTTAATAAAGCGATTGTAACGGCTGCACTTGCCGTTTTTGGAGGTAATAGATGTTAGTACCATACAGATGGATACAGGACTACGCCAGCATTACGTCGGACGTCCGCACTTTGGCGGACAAGATGGTCATGACGGGCAACGGTGTGGAGCAAATAGAATATCTGGGCGAAGATATCAAAAATGTAATTGTCGGACGTATCGAAAAAATTGAAAAGCACCCAGATGCGGATAAGCTGCAGGTGTGCCAGTTAAATGTTGGCGAAAGTGAATTGCTGCAGATTGTAACCGGTGCGACCAACGTGTTTGAGGGCGCGTACGTCCCCGTGGCGCGCGCGGTGGCACAACTCCCTTCGGGGCCGATCAAAAAAGGCAAACTGCGCGGCGTTGAATCGTTTGGCATGCTGTGCTCGGGCGAGGAACTGAACTTGACCGAGGCCGACCTTGTGGGCGCGGGCGTGGACGGCATATTGATTTTGCAGGGGCAACCCGCCCCGGGAACGGATATTGTGGAATTGCTGGAGCTCTCGGGCGCAGTCATTGAATTTGAAATTGGCGCAAACCGTCCCGACTGCCTGAGCGTCATGGGCATTGCGCGCGAAGCCGCCGCCGCCGATGACGCCGTGTTTACCGAACCGGAAACCAACTATGTGGAAACAGACGTGGAAACGGCAGACATGGTCGGCGTCACAGTGCAGGACATTGACCTGTGCACGCGCTATATTGCCGCCGCTGTAACCGATGTGACAATTGCGCCATCCCCCGACTGGATGCGCTTGCGCCTGCGCGAGGCAGGTATCCGTCCCATCAACAACATCGTCGACATCACCAACTTTGTGATGCTGGAGACCGGCCAGCCCATGCACGCGTTTGACGCGGCAAACATCCGCGGCAACCAGATCATTGTCCGGCGCGCAAAAGCGGGCGAGAAGATGGTCACATTGGATGATAAGCCGCACGAATTCACCGAAAACAATCTGTTGATCTGTGATGCGGAAGACCCCATCGGCATCGCGGGCGTAATGGGCGGGCAGAATTCCGAAATCAAGGAAACCACCAAGACCGTCATATTTGAAGCGGCGAAATTTGCATACGGCAATGTTCGTCAAACATCGCGCGCGCTTGGCATCGCAACAGAAAGTTCGATGCGCTTTTCAAAAGGGATCGACGCGGTAACCACTATGTTCGCAATGAAACGGGCGCTCACACTGATCGACC
>DHOD01000104.1:24519-28051 GCA_002407725.1 Christensenella sp. UBA5399
CTGATCGACCAGCTGGGGGCAGGCAAAGTCGCCCGGGGCATGATCGATATATTGAACGAGGATCTTTCAACGCGTGTGATAAAAACAACATCTTCCCGCATAAACACATTGCTGGGAACAGATTCATCCGCTAAGGACATGCAGCAGCACCTGAACAAGCTGTTTATCCAGACAGGCGCAATTGGTGATGAGCTAATTTGCACCATCCCCTCCTTCCGTGGCGATATTGCGGGCGAAGCGGACATTGCGGAAGAATTCGCGCGGCTGTACGGCTATGACAACATCCCGTCCACCAGCGCGAATGTCAGCATGCGGCGCGGTGTGATGGAACCTGCCGAGGTAAAAAATGACCTTGTTAAGCGCTACCTTGCCGACAGCGGATTTTATGAATGTATCACCTACTCGTTCGCAGGCGCGCAGGACTATGAAAAGCTGTGCATGCCCCTGCCCACCAGTGTGCAAATACGTAACCCGCTGGGTGACGATTCCGCCCTGATGCGGCAGACGCTTGCGGCGCATATGCTGCATGTGGCGTCGCTCAACCTTGCGCGAAAGAATATGGACCTCAATCTTTTCGAGATTTCACGGGTTTATATCCCGGTAGAAGGTGAACCGTTGCCTGACGAGATGCCCGCATTGTGCATCGTCCAAAGCGGCAGTACGTACGATTTCTTCACCCTCAAAGGCGTTGTGGAAAACATCGTTCGACTGACCTGCGGCGCGGAAATCTCCTGCACGCCCGCCAATGCGCCTTACCTGCATCCGGGCATCAGCGCCAACCTGCACGTCGGCGACCAGTGCTTCGGCGTCATGGGCGAGGTCGCCCCCTCTGTCGCCAAGTCATTCGACCTCGACCAGAAGGTGTATATGGCGCAAATCAATTTAAACGCGCTTTACGAGAATGAAAAGCCGCCCATCCGTTACACGGCGCTCCCCCGCTTCCCCGCGGCAACCCGTGACCTCGCGGTCATTGTTGCAGCCGACGCGGGCGCGGGCGATATCATGAACGACATTGCCCAGGCAGGCGGAAAGCGCCTGGAACGCGTGCAATTGTTTGACGTCTATACCGGCGAACAGATGGAAGCGGGAAGCAAAAGCCTTGCCTATTCGCTGATGCTGCGCGCGCCCGACGCCACCATGACGGACGCCGAGGTCGACAAGGTTATGGCGAAGATATTGCATGTGCTGGAGCAAAAATACGGCGCGAAACTGCGATAATGGTATTGTGAAACCGCGCTGTCTGGAGTATAATTGATACATACCCAGTTTTTGGGTATGTTTCCTGTAAAAAAAGTAAAGGTTGGTGAAACTTGTGGAGAAAACAAAAACCATTGTCAGCATTGCGGGCAAGGATTATACGATCTGCGGCACTGAAAGTGCTGAATATATTCACCGTGTTGCGCTCAAGGTCAACACCAAATTTACTGACCTCAAAAACGCAAACCCCGACCTGAACAACATCCAGTTGGCGATGCTCACTTCCATCAACCTGGCGGATGACCTGACAAAAATGCAGGACGAACTGGAGTTCACCAAAAAGGAGCTGGAACGCGTAAAAGCGGAATCAGCCCCCAACACCACAAAATTTCGATAACAAACCGGCGCTGCCACAAGGCGGCGCTTTTTTATTACAGATTTGTGTTTGTCAGTCCTGTGCGATCGTTATGATGTTTTTTGTATTCAGAATCAACTCTTTGCCGTCCGATCCCAACAGCAGAATAAACTGGTTTTTGCCTAAAAATCCCGGAACGTCACGAAAATTTGCAGGCGCACCCTCGATCGTGCCATAATACGTGTCGTTGACTTCCCCGTTCTGCATCGTAATTTCAAACATATTCCTGCCTCCTATAAATATTCCTTTTCTAATATAGCCAATCAACTTTGGAAACAATCCATCGTTTTCAAAAACAGGACATTGCCCTGTTTTGCATCAAAGATGCTTGCTGCATAGCACTTGCTTGCAGATGTTGCGTGCGCAGCCATTTGATCGCGAAGCATACCGAGCAACGCGAGTGTAGAAACTGCAATAAGTATAGCATATCACAAAACGCATCACACTGAAACAAAAAATGTATTCGTTTATCCCACTTGAAAGATCCTGTGATTTTTGTTGTGTAAGCGGATTTATGGTATACTATCCCTGTTATGAAAATACCGAAATCGCTTGAATTTGACAAAATACTGGAGCAGCTTGCCGAAAGGGCGCTCTCCCCTCCCGGGGCGGAGCAGGCGCGTAAGCTGACGCCCGCGTATGATGAGGCGCAAGCGCAACTGTTGATGCGCGAAACCGAGGAAGCCGAAACCATATTGGCACGGCGGCCCGGTTACCCTTTGCGTGCGTTTTCCGCCATCGGCAGTGAATTGAAACGCCTGAAGGCCGGAGCGGTGCTCTCCGCCGCAGAGCTGTTGCGCGTTGGCAGCGTGATGAAGGCCGCGCGGCATGCGGCCCCCCTGGCGCGCGAGGAGGGTTCCGAACGCATCGCCGGCCTTGCGGGCGGTCTCTTTTACGACGAGCGGTTTATCAAGCGTGTGGACGAGTGCATCCTTTCGGAGACCGAGATTGCCGACGACGCATCGGCCGAGTTGTCGCGTGTCCGCCGCGCCATACGCAAAGAGAACGAATTTATACGCGAGCGCCTGCAGGCGATGCTGCGCACACAAGATGGCGCAAAATATCTGCAAGATGCAATTGTCACACAACGCAGCGGGCGTTATGTCGTACCTGTCAAAGCGGAATATAAAGGCAATGTGCCCGGCATTGTGCACGAGCGCAGCGCCTCCGGCGCAACGTTATTCGTCGAGCCGGAGAGCGTCGTGGAAGCCAACAACCGCATACGCGAACTGGAAGGCGCCGAGGCTGCCGAAATCGCAAAAATATTGGATGAACTTTCTTCCGCCGCGGCCGCGATGCGCGATGCGCTGGTAGCCGATGCAGAAATACTCGTGCAACTTGATGTGATATTTGCAAAAACATCGTTGGCGCGCCAAATGAACGCGCATCCTGTGGCATTCAATCATGATCATATCATCAGCATAACGGAAGGCCGCCACCCGTTGATCGGCGGCGACAAGGTTGTGCCGGTCACTGTCACAATGGACGGGGGCATTACCGCGCTGATTGTCACCGGGCCCAATACAGGCGGTAAAACGGTTACGCTGAAGCTGGTGGGGCTGTTTTGCGCAATGGCCCAGTCCGGTTTGTTCCTGCCAACCAAATCCCCTGCCAAGCTGCCTGTTTTTGACGGATTCTATGCCGATATCGGCGACGAACAGAGCATTGAGCAATCGCTCTCTACATTTTCCGCGCACATGAAGAGCATCATTTTTGCCGTAAAACACGCAGGCGCGCATTCGCTTGTACTGCTGGACGAGCTGGGGGCGGGCACCGATCCGCAGGAAGGCAGCGCATTGGCACAGGCCGTGCTTTCCCACCTGTATGCCCGGGGCTGCATGCTGATTGCGACAACGCACATCGGCGAACTCAAGGCTTTTGCGTCGCGCACCGATGGTTTTGAGAACGCCAGCATGGAAT
>DHOD01000104.1:28216-36185 GCA_002407725.1 Christensenella sp. UBA5399
CAGCATGGAATTTAACGCGGCAACGATGACGCCGACATACCACCTGATCATGGGGGTTGCCGGGCGCTCCAACGCATTGACAATCTCCAAATCACTGGGACTTCCCGCCGCCATCATTGAGGCCGCACAAGGCTATATGCACGATGACGCGGTGCAGTACGGCCAGCTGCTTGAACGTGCCGAAAAGGAACGCGCCAAGGCCAGGACGCGCCTGAAAAAAGCGGAAAAAATGTTGAAGGAAGCGCGGGACGAAAAACAGCGCGCGGAACGGATTGCGGAAAAAGCCGCTGAAAAACGGAAAAAGATATTGGAGCAGGCGAACGAAAAGGCAACGGAAATCATCGACGACGCGCGCAAAACATCGGAAGAAGCGATCAGTATAGCGAAGAAAACCGAGGGAAAGGGCGAATCAGAGCGCACTAAACTCACAAAACAAGCGCGCGACATGCTCTCCGGCAAAAAAAGCTACATCGAAAAACATAAAAAGCTCCAGAGGAAAGTGCAACACCTCACTGAAAGCGAAATACGCGAAGGCGACACGGTGCGGATCATTGCGATGGACGTCCCCGCTACCGTGCTTTCCATCCCGGACAGCAAAGGGATGGTCGGCCTCCAGGCCGGCATCATGAAAACGCAACTGCATTTTACCGAGCTTACACACGATCAGGGAACTGGCCAGGTCAGCAAACAATACATGCCCAAGGTCAGCCTCAGCACCCGCAGCAATATTTCCATGACGCTTGACCTGCATGGGCAAACGGTGGACGAGGCCGTTATCGAGTTGGACAAATATTTGGACGACGCCTTCCTCTCCGGCCTGTCGCAAGTGACCATTGTGCATGGCAGGGGCACAGGCGCGCTGCGCAAAGGCGTGCAGGCCCACCTGCGCCACCACCCGCATGTCAAATCGATGCGCCCCGGCGATTATGACGAGGGCGGGATCGGCGCTACGGTCGTTGTATTAAAGTGAGCTTTGCCCCGGGCTGTTTTAGGTCAATATTTACAGGTTATTAATTAATTGTAAACTATTTTAGGTTTTATTGAGGAAAACCGGCATACATAGTATATTTGAAAGGTGATCAATTATATGGCTAAGCAAAATATTCTGGTAATAGACGACGATAAAAACATCCGCGAAGTTGTGAAACTTTACCTTCGGAAAGAAGGCTACGAGATTACGGAGGCGGCGGACGGCGCAATAGGCGTCGACCTGTTTTTTGGTAAACCGTACGACCTTGTGCTGCTGGACATCATGATGCCCGTGCAGGACGGCATGGAAACACTGAAAAAAATCCGTGCAAAGTCCAACGTACCCGTCATCATGCTGACCGCAAAGGGCGAAACGTTTGACAAAGTGCTGGCGCTGGAGCTTGGCGCCGACGATTACGTTGTCAAGCCGTTTGACCCCAAGGAGATGATTGCGCGTGTCAAGGCGGTCATCCGCCGCAGCACGCAGGAGGAGAAATCCGACATCCTGGAATATCCCGACCTGAAGATTGACATGCAGAATTACCAGGTGATTTATAAAGAAAAGGAATTGCAAATGCCGCCCAAGGAAATAGAACTGCTTTACTTCCTGGCTTCGCGCCCCAACAAGGTGTTTACGCGCGACCAGCTGCTGGAGCAGGTTTGGGGATTTGAATATTTTGGCGATTCCCGTACTGTGGATGTGCATATCAAACGCCTTCGCGAGAAGTTTGAAGAGGGCGAGCCCTGGCAAATCAAGACAGTCTGGGGCGTAGGATATAAATTTGAGGTATAATTGACAACCATTTTGGTTGGCGGGTGCTGGTTACTAGATGTTTACAACGATTTTCGGCAAAATCATGATGCTTTTTATGGCGATTATATTGATATCGCTGTATATTTCGGGCGCCATGATGAGCCAGTCCATGCGTGAAAGCTACCGGTCCGAAACCGAAAAGGCGCTTGTGAGCATCGCGGAAGACAGCACGGCCCGCATTGCCATCTACCACGCCGGGTATGGCACATTGGATGATTTGAACCTTGAGCTCAAGCTGAAGGCCAACTACAACCAGGACCTGATATGGTGGGTCCGTACCGACGGCAAAGTTTATCTTTATGGGGACATCAGCAGCGACTATACCGTCGACAGCGAGAAGATACAGGAATACTTCAACGAGATGGCCGGCCAACTGAACCAGGGCGAAACGGTCAAAATCGAAACCGAAGAACAAAACTTCTTCAGCACCCCCGTCATGACGGTTGCCAAGCCCATGCTCGACACCGAGCGGGGTAACGAATATGTGTTTGTTCACCGCAAAATCAGCGTGCTCAACGATGCGCTGATGGCCATATACCGTCAGATCGTACTTTCCGTCGCTATTTCCGCCGTACTGGCGATTTTCCTTACTTATGTCTTTACAAGGTACATGTTGCGCCCGTTGACAATTGTTACAAAAGGTGCGCGGCAGCTTTCCCGCGGCCATTTTGATATCTGGCTTGAGGTCCGGTCAAAGGACGAGATCGGCCAGCTTGCGGATACGTTCAACTCGCTCGCCACCGACCTGAAAAAGTACCAACAGACGCGCGATACATTTGTTGCAAATGTATCACACGAGCTGCGCAGCCCTCTTACATCCATGCAGGGCCTTGTGCAGGGCGTCATTGACGGGACCATCCCCGAGGATGAAACGCTGCACTACCTCAATATTGTGCTGGATGAAACCAAACGGCTCAATAAGTTGATTACCGACATGCTGGAGCTCTCCAAACTCAATTCGGGCCAGTTCCCTCTCAAAACAGAGGAAATTGACGTCAACGAGTTGATTCGCCGTGCGCTGATCACATCCGAAAGCAAGATCGACGTCAAAAACCTGATGGTCGAGGTAGAATTTGAAGACGAGCGCGAAATTGCCATCGCCAATAAGGACCGGATTATACAGGTCATCCAGAATATTATGGACAACGCAATCAAATTTGCGGACTATGGCGGCAGGCTGCACATTTCCACCCGTTCGGACGCGTCCAGCGTATATGTCAGCATCAACAACACCGGCGAGCCCATTCCCCGGTCCGATCTGCCGTATTTATTCGACCGGTTCTATAAAGGGGATGAATCGCATACCCGTGTAAAGGAAGGCGCCGGGATTGGCCTTTCGCTGGTCAAAAGGATATTGGAAGAGCACAAGCAGCGCATATGGGTGGAGTCCGACAGGATTGGCGGCACGACATTCACGTTTACACTGCGCAGGCCTGCCCTCCCCCCTAAGGAGAAAGACAGTGGCCGGAAGCGGCTTGGATAAATTGCCCTGTTCAGACATAATATACAATTTCGCTATTTTTTATTCAGGGATTATTCACATTTCCGTCACATACGAACAGTATCATAGGTACCATGATAAAAAGGAGGACGCCCACACATGAGCGATTACGATTTCATAAACAACCGTAACAACAAAGACGAGCACAACCAGAACCATTCTTCCCAGCACCAGGGACCGTATTACACCAATCATCCCAACAACCAATACACGAATTATCAAAACAGCAGCTATAATCCCCCACCCACAGGCGGTGGCGGCAATGGGGATGGCGGCAGCGCCGGGACTGGAAAGCCCAAACGGCAAAAAGGCTTTTTGGGGGCCGTGATTGCGACGGCGCTTGTCGGCGCTATTGCAGGTTCCCTTGTCACCGGTTTTGTCGTCATGCCAATGATGACAGACAATGTCCTGCAGCAGGTCAACCAGTCGCTGGCAACCACAACGGCAACCGAGCCCGCAGTAGAATTTTCTGCAGGCAATGCCGACGAGCAGGTTACGCTTCCCTCAACCGAGGACGCGCAGACGGGCGGTGGCAACGCGGCAAGTTCCAGTATTCAGGATACGGCCAACCCCGTACCGGAAGTCGTTGAAAAAGCAGAGGCCAGCGTTGTCAACGTGGTCATGTACAACAAGGAACTGATCTCGGGGCAGGAGCCTGTCGAGACAAAACTTTCATCCGGAACCGGCTTTGTGATTTCCGACGACGGATATATACTGACAAACGCGCACGTCGTCTCCAACGGCAACCTGATCAAGATCACCACCTCGACCGGTGAAGAATATGTCGCCGAGCTTGTGGGCAAGGACAGCACATCCGAAGTTGCCGTACTAAAGGTAGAAGGCCTCGGCCTGCCCGGACTGGCGATAGGCGACAGCGCCGGCCTGAAAACAGGCGAGCTGGTGGTGGCGATCGGTAACCCCATCAACGACAGCTTGCAAAACACGGTCACTGTGGGCTACCTGAGCTCTACATCCCGCCAGATTACGCTGGACGGCAATGAGATGGATATGCTGCAGATCGACGCGGCCATCAACCCCGGCAACTCGGGCGGACCGTTGCTCAATGCCGATGGCGAGGTCATTGGCATCAACACATCAAAGAGCGTGTTCGCAGGTACAGACGCTTATGGCAACACCATATCGGCCGATGGCATTGGCTTCTCGATCCCGATCAACAACGCAATGTCCGTCGCAAACCAGCTCATTGAGACAGGCAGTGTCGTGCGCCCCGGTATAGGGTTTACGTACAGCCCCATCAGCGAATCGGACGCCGAGCTTTGGCAGGTGCCCCGCGGCATATTGATTGCCGAGGTCCTGGCAGGCAGTCCCGCACAGGAGGCGGGCCTGAAAGTCAACGACATCATCACATCACTGGATGGCGTCGACCTGACCACAACTGACGATGTTCCCCTGTTCAATGACAAAAACATAGGCGATACCGTCTCTGCGGTCGTATGGCGCGATGGTGCCGAATACAATGTCACCTTCACCATCAGCGACCTGAATAAACTCGCATCATAATACTAATATCCAATAGAAAAGTAGAAAAACTACTTTTCTATTCCCGCATAAAATGCGGGTGCAAAACGATATGTCGTTTTGCAGGATTTAGCATTGAACGGCTTATCCGGTTCATTACGCCAACACCCCAGGGCGCCCTCTCTTCCGCCTTTGGCGGAATTCACCTTGAAAGCGTAATGAACCCCGCGCTAAAGGCGCGGAATAAAAACGTCTACGTTTTTATTGGAGAATAGTATAAACAAAACACGCCCAAGGCCTGCGCTGCACCACAGCGCGGGCCTTTTTTTGTCCGCTTTCTGTGGCATATGCTTTTCCTGTTGTGCTATAATGTCAATGTTATGCAGAATATATACCTAGACAACGCGGCGACAACACAGCCGCTGGACATGCTGGAGGACACGTACCGCCAATATGCCGGTGCAGGCTGGTACAACCCCTCGGCATTGTACAAACCCGCCGTGGATGCCGGCCGCCAGCTTAAGGACGCAGCGGAAACACTGCTGTCCGCCTTTGGCAGCAGCACACACCGGTGCCTTTTTACATCGGGCGGCACCGAAGGGGCAAATACCGTTATACTGCGTGGCGTCAAAAACAAAAAGAACTGTAATTATGTATGCGGCGGTTTTGAGCATCCGTGTGTGGACGAATGCTTCCGGCAGCTTGCACAGGCGGGCGCGGATGTGCGCTTTATAACGCCCGATGCCAGCGGCATGATCGACCCTGCCGCGGTTTTGCAGGCCGTTGACATGGACACTGTCCTTGTCAGCGTGATGCATGTAAACAACGAGACGGGCGCAATAAACGACATCCAGCGCATAGCGGCGGGCGTAAAGGCCAAAAATCCCGATACATTGTTTTTCTCCGACGGGGTCCAGGCTTTTCTGCGCGAGCCGCTGGCCGATACGTCGCAGATCGATTATTACACAGTTAGCGCACACAAACTGCACGCGCATAAGGGCACAGGCGCAATTTTTTACACACCCAAAGCGCCTCTCAAGCCGTTGCTGCTGGGCGGCGGGCAACAGGGAGGCCTGCGGTCGGGCACCGAGGATATGCTCGGCATTCTCTCTTTTGCAAAGGCTGCCGCACATTACCACACAAACGCGCAGCGGTTTAACGCACAAATCCGTGAGCTGCACGAAGCGTTTCTCGCGGCGCTTGGACAGATTGACGGCATGCACGTCCTTTCACCACAAGGCGCGCAAGGGTGCGCGCATATCGTGACACTGGCATTTGAGGATGTGGCCGGTGAAACGCTGCTCCATTCGCTGGAGGCAAAGGGCATATACGTATCCAACGGGGCCGCGTGCTCGTCCAAAAAAGGGAAAAGCCGCATGCAGGACGCGCTCCGTCTGCCCGCCGCCATAACAGATGGCGTCATCCGGGTCAGTTTTTCGATATACAACACGCTGGACGACGTTGCGACAGCTGCCGGGGAAATTGCAGGTATCGTTCCAACGCTACGGCAATATACACGCAAATAGATTTTTTGGAGGACATATGGTTTTACTGGTCAGATATGGTGAAATACACCTAAAAGGGCTGAACCGCCCGCATTTTGAGATGTTGCAGCGCAAGGCGCTTGTGCGGGCATTGCGGCAATTCCCCGACGCCAAAGTGGTAAAGGGGCAAGGCCGGTTCTATGTGGAAGGTCTCTCCGACGCGGAGCTTTCCCGCGCGGTTCCACTGGTCACAAAGATTTTTGGGCTCCATTCCGTCTCACCCGCTGTCGAGGTGGAAATTGACATCGACGTCATACAGGAAGCAATGGCGGAATTGGCGCAAAGCTATATGACCAAGCATGCGTTAGCGTCCGCTACCTTCAAGGTCGAGGCCACACGGGCGGATAAACGCTTCCCGCTGAACTCGATGCAGCTTGCCGCGCAGACGGGCGGCTATATACTGGAGCATGTCCCCGGCCTCAGCGTCGACGTCCACACCCCCGACTTCCGCGTCTATGTGGAAATCCGCGAAAAATGCTATTGCTACACCGAAATTATAAAAGCCGTGGGCGGCATGCCGCAAAAGAGCAACGGCCGCGCCATGCTGCTGCTTTCCGGCGGCATTGACAGCCCTGTGGCCGGTTACATGATCGCCAAGCGCGGCGTGGAAATCAACGCCGTGCATTACCATAGCTTTCCATACACCAGCGAGGCCGCCAAGCAAAAAGTCATTGACCTGGCGGACATACTGAGCGGTTACGCGGGCAAAATATGGCTGCACGTCGTCAACTTTACAGAGATACAACAGGCGATACACGAGAAGTGCCCGTCCGAGATGCTTGTCATCATCATGCGGCGGTTTATGATGCGGATTGCGCAAGAATTAGCCGTAGCTAACGAATGCAAGGCCATTGTGACCGGCGAGAGCATCGGGCAGGTGGCCAGCCAGACAATGGACAGCATGTTTGTGACAAGCGAAGGCGTAACCATGCCGGTTTTCCGGCCGGTGATCGGGATGGATAAAAGCGAGATCATGGATATTGCGCACAACATCGGCACGTACGAAACATCGATATTGCCCCATGAGGATTGCTGTACGGTTTTCGTTCCGAAGCATCCGCTAACTCACCCCAAATTAGAGAAGATTGTAAGGGCGGAACAGGCGCTCGACAAGGAACAACTGATCCGCAACGCGCTGGATTCAGTAGAAAGGCTGGTAATTGGCTGATGCAAGCAGATAAAAGAGGCGATTCTACCGTTACGATACTGGAAGACGGTGAGATGATCACCGATACGCAGACCGCATTGGATTTTATAGCGGACGCGCAGCATTTTCATGACAGCAAAAAAATGGCGGTTCCCATGGAATGCCTGCCCGATAATTTTTTTGACCTGAAATCAGGCGTCGCGGGCGACATGCTGCAAAAGTTTGTCAATTACAATTGCAAGGTCGCGATTTACGGCGACCACAGCAAGCATAAGAGCAAACCCTTAAACGACTTCATACGCGAATCCAACGCCAAGGGCGATCATGTGGTGTTTCCCGCATCCAAGCAAGAAGCGCTGGATGCATTACATGATGATAAGACGAAATAAACCATCATTCTTTTGCACGCCAAATTGATCATCCTTAATTTATAATATCCATACAGAAAACAGCGTATCTTTTTTTGTATGGATATTTATGTCCTAAAACCAATGCTCCTTTCGTATATATATATG
>DHOD01000104.1:36311-43551 GCA_002407725.1 Christensenella sp. UBA5399
AAGCGTTTGATTTTTAGAAAAAAGGAGCACAGCAAATGGAGAAACAGGCAATCGGTATTGCAGCACAAGATGAAGCATCTTTATTTCCCTGCCGCAAACCCGTACAGTATGCAACTATGATCAAACCAAAAGATAAGATACTGGCATTATTAAAAAAAGACCCCGACCAGGGCCTCGCGGCATTGATCGACCGCTACACCGGTTATATTTATGCAATTATCCAAAATAGGCTGAGCGGTTTTTCGCGGCAGGATGTCGAGGAATGTGTCAGCGACGTATTCTATTCCGTTTATCAAAACAGAGATAACATCGACCTGGATAGAGGTACGCTTAAAGCGTTTATATGTACCGTCGCCCGGAACAAAGCGACGGACAGGTTGCGGCAGTTATCTAAAATCGAAATATACAAAAAAGACCCACTGGATATGGACGCGTATACGCTCCACAGCGTGGCACAGGAAAACGTACAACAAACGGTTTTTGATAATGACCGCAAAGAGCGGCTTCTTGCGGCTATAGACAACCTGCCCGCAGCAGACACCCAGATTATGGTGCGTAAGTACTATTTTGGGCAAAGCAATAAAGAAATCGCATCCGCGTTAAGTATGAAGGAGAATACCGTCAGCAAACGCGCTGCGCGTGCAGTTGCCAAGCTTGGCAATATTCTCAGCAAGGAGGATTTTATCAATGAATGAAAAAACAATCACAGAGTTGCTGGATTCCCTCACAATCGAGCAGACGGACCAGCTTGTAAAACATATTGATATAAACGCAAGCCCGTTTACAAAACGCCGCATATTAAAGCAAACAAAAGCAAAGATTGACGGCAGACGTAAGAAAGGCTTTGGGTTCCTTGTACCGGTCACCGCCTGCGTCTGCGGCGTGGTGGTCATGCTTGCGGCATTCCCCGAAACCGCCGACGCAATCAAAGAATTCTTCCAGAAAACCTTCTCCGTATCGTCCTATATGGGTACGCCACAAGAGGAACGCGCGGCAATCGCCGATGTGGAGGAAGTCATCCAATACCCCGAACAAAGCGGTGATTACCTGGTTACCTTGGGCCCTGAGATTGCGGATTGGGAAAGTATAGCGGCCGCCCGGCAAAAATACGGCTTTCCGGCATTTGCGCAGCAGGACTTTGCATGGCTCAAGGAGATACAACCCGAGGTCAAGGAAGTGCTTTACGACGGCAACAATGTGATCGTTACGGGATTCCTGCAAACAGACCATGCGTTGGCATTCTACCCCAGCTATATGAACGCGCCCGACGCCACACAGCATGTGGCATTCTCCGGCGCAACGCTTGCATACGGATCCGCAAGCATAGCGGGCGGCGCCGATCCCCAGTTCTACGCGGACACCTATTCCGAGGATGAAACGGGCAGAACTGCCGACCCGGAAGCGGTCCACGCACAGGGCGGCATCCCCTTCCAGGCATATTTTGTGCTGGAAGACGGGCAGGCCCTGCCGGATGGAACCATTGACGCATCGCTGACACTGGATATCAACGACGGTGCTGTCGACGATATGGGCGGCGTGGGTAAAATTGCACAGGTACAGCTTAACCTTTCATTTGACGCGACCAGCGGCAATGCCACGAAGGAAACGGCCGAATATGCGCAAACACAGGCCATCACCGGCGACGCCGTCATAACCGTCCATTACGACGACGGGGCGGGGTACCATACCTATGGCAACATCAATATGCCTTTGGACGGTATGGAAATCACCGCCGAAAAAGTGGAGACATCACAGACCGGCCTTGCCGTCTACATCACCGAGACACTGCCCACCGCCTGGAGCGATGAGATCAAAAGCGGCTATATGGACGGATACAGCGCCAAAAACGGCGGACTGAAGTTTATACTGGTGATCGACGGGCAAGAGCAGGGGATTGTGCGGCCGTCGGGCAGCGTTGACCACGGCTGGCTGGTCGAAATACCCATACTGCCGTCCGAGCTTGCGGAAATCGATACGCTGCAGCTTGTACCCATCATAGAATATATGGCGGAGTTCAACGGCGAGGCCGTCCCACTGGACGACCAAAAGACGTTTGACCTGCCGGAGGACGAAGGCTGGGACGACACCACCGAGCACACACGCCTGGATGCGTTTACGCTGGAGATCATGTAACAGCGGACCGCAATATGCACAAACAAAAAAAGAGACTCATCGGAGTCTCTTTTTTGTTTGATTCAAACTTATGCACGGGCATCCGCAACCGCCTTGATCAGCGCCTTGCCAATCGTGACGATGCTGTCAAAATCACCCGTTTTGGCGCCTGCAGTCAGGTCGCTGCCCGCGCCTACCGCTACAGCGCCCGCCTTGATCCATTCACCGGCGTTCTCGGCGTTTACACCGCCCGTCGGCATCAACTGCGCCTGCGGGATCGGCCCAAGGATCGATTTGATGATCTTCGGCCCAAACAGGTTCCCGGGGAACACCTTGACTATATCCGCACCAGCCTCCATGCACTCCACAACCTCTTTGATGGTCATTGCGCCCGGCATGCACGCAATCTGGTAGCGCATACACAGCTTGACCGTATCCACATTGAGGCAAGGGCTCACCACATAATTAGCGCCTGCTAATATCGCCGCGCGCGCCGTCTCCGGGTCGAGCACCGTGCCCGCGCCCACCAGCACTTCTTCCGGCTTGTATTTTTTCGCCACCTTTTCGATCAGCCCAAGCGCACCGGGCACCGTGAACGTCACTTCGATGCCCACAATACCCGCCGCGATGCAGCTGTCTATGATCTTCATTGCCTGCTCTTCGTTATCTCCGCGAACAACGGCCACCACGCCGCAATCCCGAAGCCTCTGCAAAACTTCCTGTTTTCTCATATTCGCTTCTACCTCTTCGCTTCCTTGTTGAGTATAAACCTGTTATCCTTACCTTCCAGTATATCAATACAGTTTTGCACCGACATCTTTCCCATGTTTTGGATGGCCTCGTTGGTATGCCCGCCCATATGCGGCGACAGAATCACCCTGGGCAGGCCAAACAGCGGCGAATCGGTAAGCGGCTCCTGCTCGAACGCATCCAGCCCAAGGCCGCCCAGCTTACCGCTTTTCACGGCCGCGGCCGCCGCGTCTTCATCAATCAACCCGCCGCGCGACGCATTGATGATCACAGCGCCCTGCTTCATCCGGCCGATCATTTTCGCGTCAATTATATTCCTTGTCTCATCGCTGAACGGCAGGTGCAATGAAACAAAATCGCTCTCGGCCACCGCACCCACAAGGTCTTTTTTCACAATGCCGTGCTGCGCGGCAAACGCATCGTCAAAATAAGGATCGTACGCACAAACGTTCATCTCAAACGCAAGGGCGCGCGTCGCCAGCGTTTTGCCTATTGCGCCCATGCCAATGACGCCAAGCGTCTTGCCCTTAAGCTCCATGCCGTTTTCTGTGATCCACTCGCCATTCTGTACGCCGTTGGAAAGCCGCGGAAGGTCACGTGCCACACTGAGCATCAGCGCAAAAGCAAGCTCCGCCACGGCAGGCGCATTCGCGCCCGGGGTATTGGTGACGTATATCCCCCGCCTTGTACATGCAGGGATATCCACACGGTCGGTGCCCACGCCATAGCGCGAGATCACCTTGAGCGAATCGGGCGCGCCGTTGATCACTTCCTCTGTGATATAATCCACCCCTGCGACAAACCCGTCCACCCCCTGCAGCATCTCGATCAACTGCGCGGGCTGCAATGGCTTCCCTGTCGTGTTGTACACAACCTCGTCCGCAAACGCTTCAACCGCCGCCTTTGCTTCCGCGTTGATCGGTTTCAAAAATGAATTTGGTGTTACCAGTATTTTCATACGACCTCTTATACTATTCTCCATTAAAAACGTAGCCGTTTTTAATCCGCGCCATCCGGTGCGGGTTGCGTAATGCCTTTTGGCATTGCGTAACGGACAACCTGTTCAATATGAATCCTGCGAAAATGACTTTTCATTTTCGCCCCGCACATCATGCGGCGATGGAAAAACGATTGTTTCGTTTTTCCATCGGAGATTTATATTACTTCCATTTGGGGTTGGGCACGCACGTGGGTTTTCCGTCCTTTTCCACGATCAGCTGCCGGTATCCCTTTGTTTCGATAGTGCCGTAATCGTGCCCCGCATCGCCGCGGAATACAAAGAATGTCCTAAGCGGGCCGCTGCCCGTGTTGACAGTCCTGTGCGCATAACGCTTGGGTACATACACCATCTCGCCGGGTTTGAGCGGCTGGGCCGACCAGTCGCCCTCGGGGCTCTCGATCAGCATAAACCCTTCGCCCTCCAGCGTATAGTATACCTCTGCCGTCTCCAGGATCGTATGGAAGTGGCCTTTTGTCATAAAATACTCGTCGCCCACCTTGCCGGGGTATGTGATGCTGATGCCGAACGCAAGGTCACCCGGATCAAACGGCGGGGTCATCTCGTGGAATTCGTACACCAGCGGGTCGTTGCCTTTGGCAAGCTCCGCCTCCAGCGCCGCATCGTCCGCAAACATCCCTTTCATATCGCTCAGCTTGCGGGCCGTCATTTCTTTCTTGTTCGATTTGCCTGTTTTCAGGTCAAAATCGATCACAAAACCTTTTACCCAATCAAAATTGCTCATATTATCATTCTCCTTCCGCGCAGCTATAGCCTGTACTATTTCTGGTTAAACTGCGCCGCTATTTTATCAAGCTCCCTGAGCGTTTCGCCCTCAATCGGCTTGTCAAACACCTCTGAAATCACCTGCGTCCAGCCGTAGATAAAGTACATCCAGCCGTCCTCGATCGTCAGGTTGCGCGCCTTCTGCTGCTCCTCCGCCTGGTGCATAAACCGCAGGTCGCCGCGATAGTTGATTTCCCAGACAAGCGCGTTCTCGGGGAACACGGCGTCGTCGGTGAGGGGGCTGCCCGGGCGGTCCTTGCCAAGCCCTGTCGCGTTGATGATCAGCGACCCCTTGGGCATTTTGTGCAGCACCACATCGTTTTGCCCTGCATCGGGCGTCAGATAATACGCAAACTCGATACCAAACGGATCCAGCTTTGCGTTGATCTCCTCTATTTCCTTCAACCTCGGCTTGGAGCGGTTCGCGACCACGATCTTCGCCGGATAGTTGCCTGCAAACTCCTCACGCATAAAGTACGAGCACATGGAAATGGCACTGCCGCCCGCACCCATGATCAGCACGCCCGCCTCCGGGTTGTCCTTCCAATAGTTTTTGGGCACAAACTCCTCGAGCGCAAGCCCGCTGGATATCGGATCCTTCGCATGCCCACGCAGCTCGTTGCCCCTTTTGGAAATGGAGGAAAGCTCGCTGAACATTGTCGCATACGGGTCAAGGTATTCAAAATATTGCTTCGCCGCATTGTACAGGTCCAGTTTATGCGTTGTCACAAGTGCCCCCATCGAGAGAGGGTCTTCCTTGATAAATTCCACGACGTCCACATATTCCTGCGGATCGGCGTGAATACCGATATCGATCCCCTTCATGACCGCATCCTTGAGCCCCAGGGCTTTTGCCCATTCCGGAAAAACCTTCATGATTGAGGATTTCCCCGTCGTAACGCCGATGAAATACATCGTCGGCTGTGTCGCCGGTTGGTACTTTGCCATAGATTCAAACGTCTCCTTTTATATGATTACTATATTATTTCTGCATCAATATATCTTGCTCAATCGAGAGCGCCTCCGCCGGATTGCCCACCGTCATGCTGGCAATCTGCTGTTCCGTCACGCCGTGCTGCTTCATAAACGGTATAAATGTCTCCAGTATATAATCGAGCCCGATTTCCGCGCCGTAGCTCTTGAGCCGCGCGCGCGTGGTATCCAGCCCCACCAGCAGCTGTTTCTCGTATCCGGCGTCAAGCATCGCCTGCATCAGCGCCAGCTCATGCTCATCGCTGTGGTATTTGAACCTTCCTATGGTATCGTACTCCAGGTATACGCCCCGCGCCAGCAAATCCTTGTGCAGCGGGATGTCGTACTTTGCCCTGTCGGTGTGAGCCAGCCAAAGCCGCCCCGCCGGCACATCGTGCTTATCGACATAAAAATCCACGACCTCCATCGGGTCGGCGCCGCGCTCGATATGGCACATCACGGGCGCGCCCGTCTCCCTTTGCGCAGCGGCGGCAGCGGTATGCAGCTTTTCATACGTCGCGTCCGCATAAAGCCCGCCGGAATCCACCGCAACCTTGATGATGCCCGCCTTGCAGGTCAGTCGCTCGTTGCCGCCCACGTGCGAGCTCAGCATACCCTCCAGCACCTCGCTGATGTACAGGTCTGCGATCTTTTGCTCGTCCCAGTGGAAGACATACCTGTCGTCATAGTAGAATATCATTTTGTGAAAGCCTGTGGATGCGACAATATGTACGCCGGTCTCTTCCGAGGCCTTCTGTTCCCACTCCGCTATGCGGCCCGACATCACGGGCTGTGCATCCACAATGGCGCCCCCGCCCCTCTGGCGGTACAGGTTCAACTCCTCCACACCATTTTCATAGCTGTCAATCAGCGTAAACGCCGCAATTTCCGTCGTCTTATCCCGCTCTATGAATATGTGCTCATGGCACTGCGTATGCCCCAGCCTATCGGGCGTAATATCGCCCGCCACAGTCCTCACAATTTTCATGGCATCTCCTTTTCACCCGGCCATTACCCGGCTATCAGTCAAACACAATTACCTGCTTGATCCCCTTGGCTGCTTTCGCATTTTCAAAAGCCTGCAGCGCATCTTCAATTTTATACTCGCCCGTGACCATTTTACCCACCGGCACCAGCCCGTCCGCAACAAACTCCAATGTCTTGCGGAACTGCGCCGCCGAAGAGCGCGTCGCGCCTGTCAGTATCAGCTCCCTGTAGTGCACGATGTTGGTGTCGATCGGCACAGGCTGCTTGGACGCCGGTATGCCGCCAAAGAAGTTGACCCTGCCGCCAAAGTTCATCAACGGAAGCATCGCCGCCTGCACCGCGGGTACGGGGTTTGCCGTGATCGCGATATCCAGCCCCCTGCCGTGCGTCTCTTTGTCCACAAACCCGGGCAGGTCGGGGCCGTTGTATGTGATGATGCCGTCCACGATCTGCTTGGCCGTTTCCAGCCTCTCGTCGGATATATCGTTCATGATCACCTTGCCCGCGCCCGCCATCTTGAGCAGCAGCGCATGGAACAGGCCAATCGGGCCCGCGCCCACCACCATGGCGTATTCGCCCGGCTGTACGTTGCATTTCAAAAATCCATTGTACGCGCACGAGAGCGGCTCGTTGAGC
>DHOD01000104.1:43711-45597 GCA_002407725.1 Christensenella sp. UBA5399
CCCTGCTGTATAAACGGCTCCGGCATCACTGCGTATTCCGCAAAACCGCCCTGCATGCGAATCCCAAAATTCAGGTAATCCTTGCACAGGTGGTGCCTGCCGGAAACGCACATGTCGCACACACCGCACCCAATGTTGGGGTTGAACCCAATCTTCATGCCCTCGCTATAGCATTTTACGTTTTTGCCCACCTTGTGGATGATGCCGGTGATCTCATGCCCCATTGTCCGGGGGTGCTCTTCATCCACACCGTCGTTCCCGTTCTGCCACATGCGCACATCCGTGCCGCATATCGCGCCGGCCTTCACCTTGAGAAGGATTTCGTTATCGTTGATTTCCGGGATGGGTATATCCACCACGCGGATATCCTGTTTTCCATAAAGTCTCAGTGCTTTCATACTTGCTTACCAGTACCTCTCTTCTGCATATTTAGGCGGTTTTTTCACAAAACTGCCCTATATACATTATAGTATATCGGCGTTCGGGATGCAATTCGCCCTGCGCCTGCGCGTTATCGTTTGTTATCGTTTTTCGGTTTTGCCACCTCAACCTCCACGCCCGCCGCGCGAATGGTTTCCAAGTAATCCAGGTCCGCCTCGTAATCGGTGATCAGCACGTCCACATCCTCTACATCCCCAAACTTGACAAACGAAAAGCGATCCAGCTTTGTGCTGTCCGCCAGCAGTATGATCTCATCCGAGATTTCTACAAATTTTGTTTTGAGATATGCGGTGTCGATATGCGGCACGGTGATGCCCTTTTGAACGCTGAAACCGTTGACACCGATAAACGCTCTGTCCACATTGAGGCCCGTAATGGTATCGATCGCCTTCTGCCCTGTTGTATAGTGGTAGTTGCGCCGGACCGCCCCGCCCGCAATAATGATGCTCGCCTTTGTGTTGCGCTCCAGGTAGGCCGCAATCTGGATGTCGTTGGTCACCACATTCAGGTTTTCAAAGTTTTGCAGCATTTTGGCAAACTCAAACGTCGTCGTGCCCGTATCCACCACAATGGTATCGCCCTCATTGACGTATTTGAGCGCGGCCGCCGCAATATCGGTCTTCTGCGCGACACGCTTGACCTCTTTTTGGTATGAATCCTGCTCAAAATTGGCGCGCCGGTTGGATATCGCGCCGCCGTGCGTCCGCTTGAGCCGCCCCGATTCCTCCAACTCCCGCAGGTCGTTGCGCACGGTAGCCGGCGAAACCGAAAAACGGTCGCAAAGCTCGGCAACCGTAATTTTGACATTGGCGTTGACCAACTCAACGATCATGTGCTTTCGTTCTTCCGCAAAAATGTTTTCTTCCGGTTTCAATGGTTTCCCTTCCCGTTCAGCCCTTTTGTTGTTTGCTCTTGTTTGCTCTTGTTTGCTGTTGTTTATTATTATATTACTGTTTGCAATAAAAATCAACCTTTATTAAAATATATTTTATTGACACGTAACGGTTGTTGACTTATACTGATTTCAATTTAAGGAATAGGGGCTTTTCTTATGGATTTAGACGCATTACCAGGCATGACCGACATCACCGCTGTCTTCGCAGAGGCGCGGCTTTCTGACATCGAATACATCTGTGCCGTCGCAAAGGCTTACGGCTGTGCGGCGACAATGGTAAACCCCTGTTATTTAAGCTACACGTTCAAAAGCACAATCGGCTATGACTCCATACTCAAGGATGCGGCTATCTGCTTCCCCCTTGGCTGCGACCTCACATCCGTCAAGGTCTATTCCGCCAAACAGGCGGAGATTATGGGCGCGCAGGAGATCGACATGATGATGAATGTCAGCGCGTTTTTGTCCGGCAATTTCAAATACACCAAGCACGATATCGACGCCGTGGTGGATAGCGTCAAGGTCCCTGTCAAAGTGGTCATTGAGACATCGC
>DHOD01000104.1:45759-48314 GCA_002407725.1 Christensenella sp. UBA5399
CATCGCTCCTGAACGACACACAAATTGCCGCTGCTGCCGAGCTGGTGGCAAAAACAGGCGCCCAATTTATCAAAACAAATACGGGGTTTTATCCAAAACCCACCACAATAGAGACGATCCGCATCATCAAAGACGCAATCGGCGACAGCATCCAAATCAAAGCATCCGGCGGCATCCGCACCAAGGAAACCATGCTGGAGATGGCCGAGATGGGCGTCACGCGCTTTGGCATCCGCGGGCCGTGCGCACACCAGATATTCCAGGATATCGACAAGGCCATGGGCCGCGAAACGCCGGAAATCGCGAGTGCGCCGCAGTGAGTGACTAATTAAAATGAATAAGTAATAATGAATAGTTAATAATTTCGGTAGCTTTTCGCGTTGCGAAAAGCTTTTTTGCTTTACTGTTGGAATGCGTTATATTCTTATACTATTATTCGTATCAGCACGAAGCAATATTTTCATCATTCCTTATTCATTATTCCTTATTCATTATTCTTTCACCACATCCACAGCCGTCACCGGCATCACTTTACGCAAATCTTCCAGGCGCATCCGCACCTGCCGTCCCACGCGCCCAGCCGAAAAACAGATCGTTTCAAACTGTTCGGCGGACGCATCAATGAACGTGGGAAACTGCTTTTTCATGCCGATCGGCGAACAGCCGCCGTGCACGTACCCGGTCAAAGGCAACAGCGCCTTTTGGGGAATCATCTCCAACGCCTTTTCGCCCGCAGCCTTTGCAGCCTTCTTTAAATCGAGCTCGCCATCGCCCGGCACCATAAAAACGCAATGCGCGCCCGACCTGCCGACCGTCACAAGCGTCTTGAACAAAGCCGCCACGTCCTGCCCCAGCGCGTTTGCGACCTCTACCGCCCCCTGCAACGAATCATCGTATGTATAATCGTCGTACGAAACGCTCTTTTGGTCGAGTATCCGCATCACATTTGTTTTGTCCTGCTTTTTTCCCATGTTTCCGATCACTTCTTCTTTGCGGGCGCATAATCCTTCATGCCGTCCACCGACCCGCCCGCGATTTCCCAGAGGTACAGGCTGGCTACCGACCCATACGGGCTGTACCTGCGCCTGTATTTTTCAAACAGCTTTCTATCCACATTCCTATGATGATAGAGCATCCGCATGCCGCGGTGGATCGCAAGGTCGCCGTAGCTCAGCACATCGGGGCGCTGCAGGCAGAACGTCAGCATCATCTCCGCCGTCCAAACGCCTATCCCCCGGAGTGCGGAAAGTTCTGCAATGATCTCTCCGTCGCTTTTTACAGAAACCGCATCCAGGCCCAGCTCCCCGCCACAAACTTTGTCCGCGAGCTCCTTGATATATTCCGCCTTGCGGAACGATATCCCCTGCTGCTGCAACCGCTCTATGCCGGCATCGCATACCGTTTTTGGGGTTACGCGGCCCAGCGCCGCATTGATGCGGCCCCAGATGGTCACCTGCGCCGCTGTGGAAATTTGCTGGCCCACAATGGAGTTGACCAAGCATGCAAACAGGTCGCTCTCCACATTGCGCTCCACAGGCCCGATGATTTCAATCACCTCGCCAAGCCGCTTATCCTTATCTTTTAAATAGTCTGTTTCCTTTTTGCCGTATTCAAAAAACATACCCTTTACTCCAATTGACCATTTTTATAAATCAGGCTCTGCCCATACAAGGCAGAGCCTGAGAATTTTTTGACATAGCAACTTCGGCCTACCGGCTGCCGACACCACCGCCGCCAAAACCGCCGCCGCTGAATCCGCCGCCGCTGAACCCGCCGCCGCCAAAACCGCCGCCACCGCCGCTCGATTGCGGCCGCGAGATCATGCTCGCCTGCGTATACCGCATCGAGCTCATCAACGCTGATGTAAAGTAAATGGTCGAGAACGTGCTCATGGACCCGCCGTAATACCATGTCGGCGGCTCCACCGTGATGCTCTCAAACTGCTTTGCCCATGTGTCCGAAACCCCTAAAACATACGCATAAGGCAGCACATGGTAAAAATACTCCGGGGTCTCCTTCACCAGCATCTCCAGTTTGGGCTTCTCCACCTTGACAATGAAATTCTTCAGCCCCAGTATCCTGCCCATCCATGCAAGCCCCTGGTCCGTACGCCGCCGCATGCACGCCGCCATCAGCAGAATGGCGATGCCGCACACCGGCGGGATCCAGAATGTAGCCGGGAAAACCTCAAACAGCATGACACAGGCCAATATGGCAACCACGTTGATGACCGCTTCTATAATGATCCAAAACACAAGCGACGATACCTTGCTGCTCTTTTTCTCCGATTCCCATGTGTCCGCAAGCCTGATAAACCACCGGTGCACCAGCCATACAAACACAAATACGAAAAGGGCCGGTACAAGCGCAGTGAAAAAATCGCCTTCCTCGCTGTAGACCGCCGCCAGCGCCAGTATGGTCAGCGGCAACGTGGAGAAGAAACACAGCAGGCCGCGCAACGTGATGGACAACGGCACAAATACGCGGTTCTGCTCTTTTTTAAATTTCAGGCCAATACGCGTCTTGACAGCGCTCACCGTACTGTAGAACGTCTC
>DHOD01000072.1 GCA_002407725.1 Christensenella sp. UBA5399
TATGTGCGGAATAGTTGGATATGTAGGCGAACGCGAGGTTGTGCCGGTGCTGATCGGCGGACTGAAAAAACTGGAATACCGCGGATATGACAGCGCGGGCATCGCGTTTTTGGACGACGACGGTAAAATGAGCGTCATCAAGGCCAAAGGCAAGCTGGCCGAGCTCAGCAAGCTGGTGGAGGATAAGCACGAGAAAAACACGGTGGGCATAGGGCACACGCGGTGGGCGACGCATGGCGAGCCCAACTATATCAATTCGCACCCGCATACCAATTCGGCGGGAGACCTGGCCATTGTGCACAATGGTATTATAGAAAATTATATAAAGCTGCGGGATTGGCTGAAGGGCAAGGGCATTACGTTTGTATCGGAGACGGACACCGAGGTGGTGGCCCACCTGATCAACTATTACCTGGAAGGCGACATGAAGGAAGCCGTGTCAAAAGCGATCCGTATGATTGAGGGCAGCTACGCGCTGGGCGTTATATCGGAAAAGCACCCCGGCGAAATCATTGCTGTGCGCAAGGACAGTCCGCTGGTAGTGGGGATTGGCGAAGGGGAGAATTTTATTGCGTCCGATATCCCGGCGCTGCTGGAATATACAAAGGATGTATACTTCCTGGAGGATAAAGAAATAGCCGTTATTCACAAGGACTGCATTGAGCTGTACGATGTATACCTCAACAAAGTCACGCGTGAGCCGTATCATGTGGAGTGGGATCTCACCCAGGCCGAGAAGGCGGGGTACGAGCACTTTATGATCAAGGAGATTGAGGAGCAGCCCAGGGTGCTTGCAGAGACGCTCAACCCGCGGGTGAAGGACGGACAGATTGATTTCAGCGAGATTGACCTTGGTGACGATAAGCTGGCAAAGATCAAGCGTATCATGATCATTTCCTGCGGGACGGCATACCATGCGTCCTATCTGGGCAAATATATCATCGAACGTTTTGCGCGCGTGCCGGTCGAGGTGGAGATTGCCTCCGAGTTCCGCTATAAAAACCCCATTATTGACGATAGCTATTTTGTGATTATTGTCAGCCAGTCGGGCGAGACGGCGGACACCATTGCCGCCATGCGCGAGGCGCAGGCGCGCGGCGCGTTTGTGCTGGCTATTTGCAATGTAGTGGGTTCCACCATTGCGCGCGAAGCCGATACCGTGCTGTATACCCGCGCGGGGCTGGAGATTGCCGTGGCGTCCACCAAGGCGTACACCACACAGCTGATGTCGCTTTATATGTTTTGTGTCAAGCTGGCATATGCGAAAAAGCAGATTTCGCTGGATGAATATAAATCATACGTCAAGGAACTGCAAAAGGTACCGGATAATGTGGAAGAGGTGCTGAAGCAGAAAAGCGTGTTGCAAAAATATGCATCGCGCCACTACATGGAGCACAGCGTGTTTTTTATCGGCAGGGGGCTGGATTACGCCCTTGCAATGGAGGGTTCGCTCAAGCTCAAGGAAATCAGCTACATCCACTCCGAGGCGTATGCCGCGGGCGAGCTCAAGCACGGTACGATCGCGCTTATCGAGGACGGGACGCTGGTCGTTTCCGTTATGACGCAGGGCGACCTGTTTGACAAGTGTGTCAGCAACGTTAAGGAAGTGACAACAAGGGGCGGGCTTGTGCTGGCGGTCACGCAGCAGAAGTTTGCGGAAAAGACAGAAGAATTTGCGGACGTGACGGTCGCCGTGCCCGATACGATGGACTGGATCGCGCCGATATCGGCCATTGTGCCCATGCAGTTGTTTGCGTATTATATGTCGGTGCACAAGGGCTGCGATGTGGATAAACCACGCAACCTGGCAAAGAGCGTCACGGTGGAGTGACGCTGGGCCACGCTTGCAGCATAAAGATTGGGAGTATGCAGAAAAAACCGGAGGGCGCCATTGAAAGAATGAAAAGCTCGCTGGCAAAGGCCGCCATTATGACGGTCGTTGTTGCGGCGTGTTTTTTGTTGATGCTTTTTACGCTCAATGGCTTTTTGGTTACGTGTATTGCCGCCAGCGCGTTTATTGCGTTTGCTTTTCCCCATGCGGAATCCGCCCGCATCAAATACCTGCTTGGCGGGTATGTAATCGGTCTTGCTATGGGGTTGCTGGGGCACATTGTGTATTTTAACCTGCTGCTCCCGACAGCGGCGGACGAGGTTGTGTTGCTGATCGCATGCTGCATGTTCAGCGTTTTTATGTCGGCATTCCTGATGCTGTTTTTGGAAATGCAGCACCCGCCTGCCGCAGCGCTTGCGGCCTCCGTCGTGGTGGATGAAAGCCCGTACATGGCCGCGGTCATTGCGCTGGCGTGCATATTGTTCATATCGTTGATCCGCTATTTGGTGGATAAATATTACTACAAAAAAGAAGCAAAAGAAAACAAAGCCGAATAAAAAAGAACGCCCTTTGTGGGGGCATGCCGCGCAATCGTGATGTGTAGCCTGTTACCGCAGCTTTCAGCATATGGCCGCGCGGCAATGGATCACGATGTTTTTTCCTTTTCACTGCCGGCGGGTTCGGTTTGCTCTGCTTCCTGCACAACCACATTCCGGTATGGATAGGGAATTTCGATGCTGTGCTTTGCGAATTCCTCCAGTACGCTGAAACGAATGTCTGAGAGCGTCGCAAACCCGGTCGCGGTGTCTTTTGTCCATACGGACGCCCGAAGTTGTACTGCCGAATCGCCCAGATCGGTAATATAGACGTCCACGGCCTGCCCGCCATTTTCCTTTTGTTCAGGTGTCCGCATATCCAGCACGTCCGGGTGGGCCGATATAATTTTCCGCAACAGGTCGATGGCTTTGCCGATGTCGCTCCCGTACCCCACGCCCACAACAAGGAAATTACACACGTCCCGGCCTTCCAGATAATGGGTGGTGCGCAGCATTTCTTTATCGATTACGCCATTGGGAATCACAATGGTCCTGTTGGATGAGTCGCGGATGGTCGTGTGCCTGATGGCAATGCTTTGCACAATGCCGGAGATGGGCGGGTTGGTGTTTAGTATCTCAATATACTCGCCGGCCTCAAACGGCTTGCTGGCGCTGATGGAGATGCCGCTGAACAGGTTGCCGAGCGTTTGCTGCGCGGCAAGGCCAAACACCGCTGCAGCAATGCCCGAGCTGGCCAGTATGGCCGTGCTGAATTCCTGCAACGGCTTGATGGTCATCAACACCGCACTCACTGCGATGACAACGATGATGATATAAATCAGACGGTAGAAAATCCGCATGTTGCCGGTCAGGCGTTTGCGCAAAAAACGCTTGATCAATTTGATGACCACAAATGTAATCACCGCGACAATTCCGACAAAAATGAGCATATTAATCGGCGGGAATGAAAAAGTATCGTTCCACCATTCGTTGAAAGAATCCGCGGTGCTTGCCGCGAATTCCTCCATTGTGTTGTCTGTATTGTCCATTACATATATCCCCCGTTTGTTGCTATATCATACGGGCAGCGGCTTTGTAAACCAATCGCAACGCTCCCATTTCTGGACTTTGGCAACGGCTGCAAATGCATCCTTACAGAATTCCACAACAACCGCATGCGGGTTGTCGTATTTCATTGCATCCTCCAGTTTCAGGAAAAATTCTTTTTTTGCCGGGCTGAAAATGGCTTCGGCTGGCGATACGGGTTCGCCTGTCAGGTCTTCGTCCAAAAACGGATACGGCATAATAAAGAAGGTGGGGTCGGGAACAAGCTTGTCTCCCGGCCAATAGCCGAATTCGACAAACTGCTCGTCAAAGGCAACCTCGCCTATGATGCCCTGCCCCTGAAAGGGGCTGTCCTTGCCGGAGAACAGCACGGTCGTCATATCAAATGTGCCCCAAAAGAAAGCAGGCAATATTTTCTTGCCGCGGAACGGAGACGCAAATTCGAGCAGTGCGTTGCGCGCAAATATGGATGTCTCAAAATAATCCTTTGCTTTGTCGGGGTCGTATTCTATTTTTTCCCGCTGCTGGTCAAAGGGCGTCACCATCGCGACTTCCTGCGGTTTGGGGTTGATAGCTGTTTCACAGCCGATGTTTTTTAGCATAGTCGTAAAATCGGCGTAATAGCTGCTGACAGACGCATTGTCCATCAGGGGAAAACCGGCCATGCCGCCGTCCGTGCAATGCGTGTAGACCATGGACGAGTTGATGTTGAGTATAATATCAAAACTTTTGTCACCATAGGGGATCAGCCCTGTGGTAAATCCCTGCGCCGTAGGGTATAGCAGCACCTGGTTCCATTCGGGCTGCGCGTGCATATTTGCCAGCTTTACCTTTCCCATCATTTGGGATATCATGTGCAGTATTTGCTGCGTACCTGCCCATTCGTTGTGTTTCCATATTTTCATAAGAGTAATTCCTCCTTGTCATGACAGAAAAACGGCGTTTTCTGCAACAGTGTCGCCCTTTTCACTCTCTTTTTTTAATATAAACGTGTGGGATGGAGATAAACATTGTAAGGTTTTTTGTCGCTTTCAACAAAGCAAATGTTTAAGAACAAAAAGAAACCCTGCCGCAGGCAGGGCTTCAGTTATGTCAATCGGACTTATGCTTCTGTAACAGGAAAGTAGATTTCTGTCACCAAACCCTTTTCATCGGTATCCGCAGGGCTGTTGAGGTACAGCTCGTAAGGCGGCGCGGCAATGCTGTATCCGTTTGCGTCGATCCATTTTGCAAGCGCGGTATACGTTTCGTTGAGGCGCGTGTATGATCCGGTGTGTATTGCAGAGACGCATTTGCCCCCTTTCAGCACCCTTGTCCCAGCGCTTCCTGCGGCGGGGTAAGCCAGCTCGACATCCGTGCTCTCGGGGTCAAACTCCCTGCTGTGATAAATCGCGATGGGCGCGCCCATGGGCCGCGTGCCTGTCTCCTGCAGCTTTTTCCCCAGATTTTCAAACAACACGTCAAAGTCTTTGATGGCGATCATCTCGCGTACCGAGATAATATCCGTATCTTTGCGTTCTACAATTTTTACATCTACATTGCTCATGATTATATTTTCTCCTTTTTCCAATAAGTCGACATCCTGCCATATCCGTTCCATCAACGTCTTTTTGCTGCGCATCTCCTCCTGGTGCTCTTCGGCCTTGGCGCGCATTGCGGCGGCAAGTTGCGCTTCCGGCATGCGCATCAATTGCGAAACCTCGTCCAGCGGGAACCCGTAGTCCCGCAGCCGGATGATCAGCATCATGGCCGTCAACTGGCTTGCGTTGTAGTACCGGTAGCCGGTTTCATCATTGATGTGCGCGGGCCGTAACAGCCCGATGGTGTCGTAGTGCCGCAGCGTTTTGGTCGTGACCTGGCAAAGCTTTGAGAATTCCCCTATTCCAAACACAGTGTTTCTCCTTTAGTCAAGTTACTCTAAGATAGAATCGATTCTATCATTGAGTATAGGCTTTGACGTAAGGGCAAAGTCAACCCCTTTCCGCAACTTTTTTTGATAAGATAAAAAAACCGCCCGTGTGGGCGGTCCAGACTGTCAAAGAAGTAATATCTACAAAAAATATATGCAAGATTCGGAAGATCACTTGCATAGCTAACGGGTATTTCTTTTGGGTCAAGGAGCCTACGGCGTATTATAATAGTTTCGGCTTCGCCGACTTGAGGGGCAAGCCCCTTAAGAAACCCCTGATACCAACCTCGCTTAAGAGGAATACCATAGCAAAGGAGTTCCAAGAACCATGGGTTCTTGGCCGCCGGAGGCAATCATATCATCACGCAGTGATACCAT
>DHOD01000083.1:0-7678 GCA_002407725.1 Christensenella sp. UBA5399
GTGCACGTTATCCCCAGCCCCCACAACGATGTGGAAATGATTCTTCCCAAGAAATAAGCAAGCGCGGGAGAATTAGAAATTGAGGATAGGGACCGTTGTAGGCAACGTGGTATCGACCATCAAGGATGAGTCTTTTTATGGCTATAAGTTGATGATCGTAGAATATATGGATGAGAACGGGAAGCCGGATGGCGGCAGGGTGATTGCGTTTGACGCGGTCGATGCCGGCGTGGGCGACGTCGTACTCGTGATTCCGGACGGCGGAGCCGCCAATATGCTTCTGGATAAGAAGATTATTGCGGACATTACTATCGCCGGTGTTCTGGATAGCTTTACCTATGACGGCAAAACGACCGAACTGAAATAGTTTATTTTGGTTCCGGGCAGGAGTTAGTTTATGGATATCAACAAGATTGTTCAGGAAGTGGTAGCCGAGATTGGCGCCAAGACGTATGCGGAAAGGCCGCAGTCATGCCGCGAGGTTTGCACATACGATGTGCCCGGTATGCTGGAGCACTCGCTGCTGGTTCCGGATATCACGATGGACAAAATACTGGAAGAGTGTTCCAACGCACGCAGGTACGATGTTGCTGCCGTTTGCGTCGCACCGTATTTTGTATCGGCAGCGGCCGATGCACTGCAGGGTTCGGGCGTGGCGGTTTGCGCTGCAATCGGTTTTCCCCATGCCTCCATGTCGGCGGCTTCCAAGCTGGCCGAGGCCAAGGAGTGCCTGAACAACGGTGCGGACGAATTGGACGTCGCGCTGAACATGTCGGCGATCAAGTCGGGCAATATGTGTGATGCGCGTGCGGACCTGGAGCAGATTGTCGGGGCATCGCTGGGCAGGGCCAAGGTCAAGGCGGTGTTTGAACATTGCGTGTATACCGATGAGGAAAAACGGGCCATTTTGAGCATGATCAAGGACTGTGGCGCGGAATACATCAAAATCCAGAACGTGCTTAGCGGGAAAGGTGCGGACGTTGCCGATATCCGCTATGTGAAAGACATACTGGGCCGCAACATTAAAATCAAGATCGACGGCGGTGTGAAAACGCTGGAAAAAGCCGAAGAACTGATTGCAGGCGGCGCGGACAGGATTGGCCTGACTGCCACTGTGGCCATAGCAAAGGAAGCATACGCGGCGAAGTAAACTATGTCAAAAGAGATCGAAACAAGTGAATTGAACCTGATGCTCAGCGTGGTCAAAAAGTACTACGAGCTGGGGATGAACCAGGAGCAGATTGCCAAAGAAGAGTTTATATCAAAGTCTTCGGTGTGCAGGCTGATCAAAAAAGCGGTTGCCAACGGATATGTGCGTTTCCAGATCAACTACCCGATCGAATCGGTGCAGT
Source organism: Christensenella sp. UBA5399 (assembly GCA_002407725.1). Lineage (GTDB taxonomy): Bacteria > Bacillota > Clostridia > Christensenellales > Christensenellaceae > UBA5399. The sequence continues at coordinate 1,353 of DHOD01000083.1, forward strand.
CGCTGGAAAACGAGTTCCACAAGCGCTTTAAACTGGAGAAGGTTTTTATTACGCCGTCTTATACGGACGATCATGACATAAGGCTTCGGGATACGTGCAGGTCGATGGCCAACGATCTTTGCAAAATCATGCAGCCCAATGACATTTTATGTGTGTCGTGGGGCTCGACGATGGACAAGCTGGCGGGCATCATCTCCAAAGAGATGAACACCAACAAAAAGTGTTCGCGCGTGGTGATGATGAACGGATCGGCCGCGGGGGATATCATCTCCACAAAGTCGGCGCAAATCGTCGAGCAGTTGGCGGAATGCTTTGACGCGGAAGGGTATATATTGCCCGTGCCATTGATCGTGGACAACAAGCACACGGCCGACGTGATCAAGGAAGATTCACACGTAAAGTATGTGATCGATTACGCCCGCAAGTCGAACATAGCAGTGTTCAGCATTGGCGCGACCTCATACAAATCGGTGCTGCGCAAGCGTGGAGCGTATTCAAAGGAAGATTACGACGAGATTCTTTCGCTGGGCGCTGTGGGTGACATTGCAGGGTATTGCTTTAATATACAGGGGGAGCCGGTATCAAAAGGCGTGGACGAACGCATGATCGGGCTGCCGCTGGAGGATATTAAAAGCAAGAAAACGCGTATGGGCATAGCCGTGGGCGAAAAGAAAGTCGAGGCCATTATCGGCGCGCTGCACGGGGGACTGGTCAACCGGTTCTATGTGGACGAAATGACGGCCGAGCAGGTTATCAAAAATTTATAATTTTTTAGTTTACATAAGCATGGCGCAAGCCGGCTTAGGAGGAGGAGAACATGGATATAAACGAGATTATCAAACAGGTCACTGAGGAAGTTTGCGCCAAGTACGGCGGAGAAACCGCCCAGTCGGCTGGCGGTGGGGACCTGAGTCCCGGGTCGCTCGCAAAATATATCGACCATACCATTTTGAAGGCGAACGCGTCGATTGAAGACGTCAAAAAGGTATGCGACGAGGCAAAAAAATACCACTTCGCAAGCGTTTGCGTAAACCCCAGCTACATCAAGTTTGTGGCGGGCCAGCTTGAAGGCAGCGGCGTTGCGCCCTGCTGCGTGATTGGCTTCCCTCTGGGTGCGTGCACGCCTGAGGCAAAGGCGTACGAGGCATCTGACGCGGCAAGCAATGGCGCGAAAGAGGTGGATATGGTCATCAACATCGGCGCGATCAAGTCCAAGGACTGGATGCTGGTGAAGCGCGATGTAGAGAGCGTTGTCAATGCGGTCAAGGGCCGTGCGATCCTCAAGGTGATCATTGAGACATGCTTGCTGACCGATGAAGAAAAGGTCAAGGCCTGCGCAATCAGCAAGATGGTCGGCGCGGACTTTGTCAAGACATCCACAGGATTCTCGACGGGTGGCGCGACGGTGGAAGATGTGCGCCTGATGCGCGAGACAGTGGGCCCCGATATCGGCGTGAAAGCCTCCGGTGGTGTAAAGACATACCAGGATGCGGTCAACATGATCCGTGCGGGCGCCAACAGGCTTGGCACCAGCTCCGGCGCGGCAATCGTTTCGGGCGATGGCGGCGGCGAGAAGCCCCACGAGTGCATCAACTGCGGCGCGTGCCGTGGCACATGCCCCAGCGGCAGGGTGCAGGTTACGAAGGACAGCTATTAAGGGCAATGAATAATGAATAAGGAATAGTTAACAATGAATCAAGGAGGCTTTTCGCGGAGGCGAAAAGCTTCCAGAATTATTCATTATTCTTTATTAATTGTTAATTGGACTCCAAAGGGATACCCAAATATGAGAAGACCGATTATTGCAGGGAACTGGAAGTTAAATAAAACGCCGTCCGAAACTGTGGCACTGGTCGAGGAGATCAAGCCGCTGGTAAAGGATGCGCGGGCCGAAGTTGTGGTTTGCCCCACATCGGCATGCCTGTTTGCCGCCAAAATGGCGCTTGATGGCAGCGATATCGCGCTGGGTGCGCAAAATGTTTATTTTGAGGACGCGGGCGCGTTCACCGGTGAGGTCAGTGTCGATACATTGATTGAGCTGGGGGTACGATATGTCATTATCGGCCACTCGGAGCGGCGCGAATATTTTGCGGAAACGGATGAAACCGTCAATAAAAAGGTGCTCAAGTGCCTGGAGAAGCGGCTTCGCCCCATCATCTGTGTGGGCGAGAGGCTGTATGAGCGTGAACTGAATATCACGGATGAGACTGTGCGGCGGCAGGTCAAGCTTGCGCTGACCGGGCTGAGCGCGCAGGATATGGATGAGATCGTGATTGCGTACGAGCCTGTATGGGCGATTGGCACGGGCAAGACGGCGACAAGCGAGCAGGCAAACGAGACGATACGGGCGATCCGCACCGTGGTGAACGAGCTGATGGGCGACGCCAGCAACCGGTTGCGTATACAGTATGGCGGCAGCATGAATGCCGACAATGCGGCGCAGCTGATGGCAATGAGCGATATTGACGGCGGCCTGATTGGCGGAGCGAGCCTGAAAGCGGATGCTTTTTCCAAAATCGTAAACTATTGATACAAAGAAAAAAGGATGCGTTGCGCATCCTTTTTTGTACCATGGAAGGCACATTTGTAACTTTGAGTAAAAAAAGTGTTAAAAATTTGATAATTCATGTTGATCTGCCCGAAATGGTGTTATAATATAAGTAAAGAAGTGTAATAGAAATACATAAAACTGAAATTTATACTAAACACTGATAGAAAAGCCTTAAATCGACTTTTCTATCGCCGCAAGCAATGCGGAAACCGACAATCAACACGAGTGTGTAATACTAATTCCAAATTAAAAGCGTTAATTTGGAAAACGGTGCTAAACGCACCGTGCCGCTACGCGGCGCGTCTCATGCAGTTCCAAACGCGCTGCGCGCTATAAAAAACGTACAACGTTTTTTAAATGGAACTAGTATAAATATAAAAAATATTTGGTGAGGTGTACAAATGAATCTGGAATTATCGGAAAAAAATAAGCAATTCAGGCAGAAGATTATTGATACCGACCCGATCATTTGTCCGGAACGGGCAGTGATATGGACGGAGGTCTACAAAAAGAACGAAGATAAGACGCCGATCATGAAGGCGGCGCTTGCCCTGAAAGAAACACTGCACCGCATGACCATCACCATATATGACGAGGACACCATTGTGGGCAACCAGGGCAGCGGTCTTCGCGCCACCACGCTCAACCCGCCGGGCAACACCTGGTACATCGAGGAGCTTGATGATTTTGAGAAACGTGACGGTTCGCGTTTCCTGATCACCGAGGAGGCGAAGCAGCAGCTTCGGGATATCACGCCCTATTGGGAGGGCAAAACCGTGTTTGACAACACGATGGGTATGCTCCCCGATGACATTAAAGACGCGCTGGATGCAATTGCCATTACCTGTGGGTATACATTGACAAAGGGCTGTGGGCACTGGCTGCTGAACATAGAGAATGTGCTGAAAAACGGGTTCCGTACGTTTAAGGAACGCGCGCAGGCGGCGTTGGATGAGATTGATTTCACCGACCCCGAGGGCGTGTTCAAGATTCCGTTTTATGAGGCTGTTATTATTGTCTGCGACGCCGTGTGCGATTTTGCAAAGCGCTATGCGGACCTGGCGCGAGAGAAAGCGCAGACGGCGGATGGAGACCGCAAAGCGGAACTGCTCAAAATTGCCGAAGTTTGCGATTGGGTGCCATATGAAGCCCCGCGTAATTTCCGCGAGGCTGTACAGACAGTATATTTTGTACAGTTGATCACGCAAATCGAATCGGACGGCACGGGCATTTCGCTGGGCAGGCTCGACAATATGCTGTATCCGTTCTATAAGAAGGATATCGAAGAAAACAAAATCACTAAGAAGGAAGCGGGCGACCTGATTGATTCGCTGCTGCTGAAAATTTGCTCGATCATACAAATATGGAACGAGCCGGACAGCAAAGTGTTTGGCGGTCACCCGATATCGCAGGCGCTGACACTGGGCGGGCAGGACGAGTTTGGCCGGGACGCGACCAACGATCTCTCGTACATGTTCCTGGAATCGACCGCGAGGACGCACATTCCGCAGCCTTCTGTCTGCGTGCGTGTCAACCGCAACAGCCCGGACGATTTCCTGATGCTGAGCGCGGAGGTGATTCGTGAAGGCATGGGCATGCCCGCGATGTATAACGACGAGATTGCGATTCCATCACTGGTCAGCCGCGGCGTTTCCATTGAGGACGCGCGCCGTGAGTTTGGCGTAATCGGCTGTGTGGAGATGGGCGTGCAGGGCAAGCTTTGCGATTTTGCAAACTCGGGCTACGTCAACATGGTCAAGGTGCTGGAAATGGCGCTTAACGATGGGTTTGACCCGATGTCCGGCAAGCAGCTGGGGCCGCACACCGGCAAAGCGGAGGATTTCCTGAATTTTGAGGCGCTGCTGGATGCGTATATGGTGCAGATGCGCCACATGGTGGACGGCGTTGTCAGTGTGGCCAATGTGGTCAATACGATGCACGCGAAACTGCTGCCGCTGCCGTTTATGTCGGCAATCACCGAGGATTGCATCGGCAAAGGGCTGGAGGCGCAGTCGGGCGGCGCGAAGTATAACTATGACGGTATGCAGGGCGTAGGCCTTGCGGATGTTGTGGATTCGTTTACCGCAATCAAAAAGCTGGTGTTTGAAGATAAGCGCATTCCGATGAAAAAAATGATGGAAGCGTTGAAAGCGAACTTTGAAGGATATGAGGATGTGCGCCTGATGGTCACCAAGGAAATGCCTAAGTACGGCAACAACATCCCGGAAGTAGACAACATGGCGCGTGATATCGTGCAGGAGTTTTGCATTTATGTGGGCAAGCACAAGAACCCGCGCGGCGGTTTCTTTGTGCCGGGGATGTATTCCAACTCGGCCAATGTGCCACTTGGCGAGGTGTGCGGCGCGACGCCCAACGGGCGCAAGGCCACGACCCCGATTGCGGAGGCATGCTCGCCCAGCCACCATATGGATAAAAACGGCCCGACGCAGGCGGCGATGTCCGTTGCCACGCTGGACCATATGCTGATGACCAACGGTTCGCAGTATAACCAGAAGTACCACCCGACCGCGCTGGAAGGCATCAAGGGACTGCGCTCGCTGGTGGACCTGGTGCGCACATACTTTGAGGCGGGCGGTTATCATATCCAGTTCAACATCGTTTCGGCGGATGTATTAAAGGAAGCGCAGCAAGCACCCGACCAGAACCGTGACCTGGTTGTGCGTGTAGCGGGATATACCGCGTTCTTCACCGATCTGAACAGCCAGGTGCAGGATGACATCATTGACAGAACGGAGATGGATTTCGGCTGATATGCTTTATAATCTCCAACGTTACTGTATACATGACGGGCAGGGAATACGCGATACGGTTTTCCTGAAAGGGTGCCAGATGCGGTGTCCTTGGTGTGCCAACCCTGAATCGCAATTGGGCGGACGGCAGATTGCGTTCAACAAAAACAAGTGCATAGGCTGCGGGGCGTGCGTCAAAGCGTGCCCCAAAGGCAAAGCCGCGCCGGAGGATATCCCCGCGGGGTGTGATCTGTGCGGCAAGTGTGAATATGTCTGCCCGCGGGAAGCCATTCAGATTTACGGCTATGACCTGACGCCGGACGAGCTGGTGGCCGAGGTGATGAAGGACGCCCCGTATTTTCGCAAGTCGGACGGGGGCGTTACCATTTCCGGGGGCGAGCCCACGCTGCAGATGGATTATATCGCGGAGGTGTTCTCCAAGCTGCACGATCTGGGCATCCATACGGCCATCGAATCACACGGGCATTTTTCCGATGCGGAAAGGGAGCGGTTGATTCCGCTTGTTGACCAGTTTTTGATTGACCTCAAGCACATGGACAGCGCGAAGCAAGAGGAATACACAGGCTTTGGCAACGAACAGATTCTAAAGAACATGGAAGCATTGCGCGACCATGGCCTGGTGATTCGTATACCGCTGGTGCCGGGGTTTAACGACGATGATGAGAATTTGACGCGCAGCGCGGCGTTCGCAAAAAAGCTGGATGTGCCTGTGCACCTGCTCAAATTCCATAACATGGCGTCCAGCAAGTACGAAAGCCTGGGCAGGGAATATGCCTATAAGAATATTAAAACACAACCGCAGGAAGAGCTGGAGCGTATGCTCAAAATTTTCACCGATATGGGAGTGGAAGCCCAGCTGGGCGGATAAATAATGCACGGGTACCACGGGCTGCCGGACATGGCGGCCCTTTTCTTTGTATAGACAGCTGCGTATGTTTTTCAAACGATCACTTGATGCGCCAAACAATATTATATATAATGGAAAATATCCAATACAATTTCAA
>DHOD01000083.1:7848-20829 GCA_002407725.1 Christensenella sp. UBA5399
ATTTCAAATAAATACCCATTACGGATGATGTGAAACGGCGATCAGAATCAAAGCACGGGCTATAATACCGGAAAATACTAACAAACGAAAAGGAGAACAAGACATGAGGCTAAAGAACAAAGTGGCGGTAATTACCGGCGGCGGGCTGGGCATAGGCAAGGTAACGGCGCTGACATTTGCGCGGGAAGGTGCAAAAGTGCTGGTGGCGGCCCGGAACGAAGATAATTTGAAGGAAACGGTGCGGCTGATCAAGGAAGCGGGCGGTGAAGCAGCATACATGAAGATGGACATCACCGATGAGAACGCAGTACAGGAGATGTATAAAAAGGCGGAAGCGGAGTTTGGCGGCGTAGACATTCTTTTCAATTGTGCGGCGGTTTATACCGGCATGGAGCAAAAAATAGAGGATGTAACGCTGGACGAATGGAACGAAGCGCTCAACATTAACCTGACGGGCTACTTCCTTTGTACAAAATATGTCATTCCGTATATGCGTAAGCGGGGCGGCGGATCGATTGTCAGCTGCTCCTCCATCAGCGCGTTTATCGGGCAGAAGGAGTACGGCCCCTACAATGCGACCAAGGGTGCGCTTGAGCCGTTTACAAAGTGTGTTGCGGTGGATTATGGGCCGGAAAACATACGGGCGAACACGGTGTGCCCCGCGTATGTGCGGGTAGAGCATACGGCGGATACGCACGACCAGATGGGGGAGGAAAAGATGAAAGAGCTGCATCCCGTGGGACGTGCGGGCAAGCCGGAGGACGTTGCCAACGCGGTGCTGTACTTGGCCAGCGACGAATCGTCCTGGGTGACGGGCAGCTCGCTGATTGTGGACGGCGGATACCTGGCGCAGTAAGTAAAATATATGGAGTAAAAAAGCCCTGCCTCAATCGTTTTGAGGCAGGGCTTTTTAAGGAGATATATAGATGAAATTATAAAAGCCGTTTTTTATTTGGAGTACGCATCAGTAGCTGTCCGCCTCTTCGGACGATATTAGGCGAAATTGTTTAAAGATCACCTGCTCGGGCCCCTTCAGTATAAGCTCGATGATGTCGGCGATATATTCGGGAGGGATCATTTTGTCGGATGCTACGCCCTGTTCGGAGCGGTCCCACCAGGATGTCGCTGTGGAACCGGGGCAGATGGTGGATACGCGTATATTGTATTTGCGCAGGTATTTTTCCATACATTCGGAAAAACCGTTGATGCCGTATTTGGATGCGGTATATATGCCGTTTCCGTTGACAGGCGGGTCGGATATCCCTCTGGTGCCGGCAATGGAAGATATGTTGATGATGTTGCCGCCGGTCCTGGACATATACGGGACAAATTGCCGCGTACAGTAGATCGTACCTTTGAGGTTGACGTCGATCACCCGGTCAATCACTTCTTTGGTGAGGTCCTCGAATAGCAGGTCTACGCCTGTGCCGGCATTATTAATTAGTATGTCTACACTTCCAAACGTATCATAAGCGAGTTTAGCAGCCTCGCCCATTTGGTCATAATCAGCCACATTACCCTGAAATGTAACCAGCCGGCCTTGCGCAGAAGGAAGAGATTGGCTCAGCTTTTCAAGCTCATCCTTGTCCCGCGCTATGGCGCAGATGTTTGCACCCAAATCTGCCATTTTTGCGACTGCAGCGCGCCCTATGCCCCGCGTTGCCCCTGTGATGGCGGCGGTTTTTCCTGCCAGCAATGTATGATTCATACCATTTCCCCCTCATGCTATTACAATAGTCTTAGTTAGAATATGTTAAAAATAACATACAAAAAATTTACATTTGTAAACATTATAAAGCTTTTCTGTTACAAAGTAAATAAAAATGATAAAAATCTGTAAATTATTACAATTGTTATCGAATACTAGCGTTATACCTATCGAATACTAGCGCAAAATTATTTCAGGCGCAGAATTATTTATCGTTTTTTGATTAATAATGTCGCGAGATGAAACATAAAGGGGCAAAAAAAAGGGCTCTATGAGCAAAGGTAGCTATGATTAAAAGAATAAACATGACGTGAATTGTTATAAACAAAGAAAATATTAGGATTTTCTAGCAAACATAATAATGAATATGAAAATACTTCTTGACGCTTGACAATGAATTGGGTATAATATACTATAATAAAACAAATGCCATGTTGGTTATGCGGGCAAACATCACAACACTTTTACATACAACAGCATGCACTTTTCATAAATTGATTATTTAAGGACGAAAGCAAAAACGTAAGCAACACCTCATAAGAAAGGATGGACGTTATGAAGGACGTGTATTCAAATGAACTCCCAAAATTTGATTTGGAAGAATTTATGGTTTCAATGTCTTATTCGCCGGAGGGGATGACGACCAATCTGGCGCGGCAGATAGAGCGGGAAGTAGGCAAGAAGAAGCCTGTGCCGGTCAGGGAAGCGGACATTCTGGACAGGGCGTTGCAGATGTTGCCCATCGGTATTTATGACGATGATGTGTTTGCGGGGAATTACGGCCCCGATTTTACTGATACCAGGGCTTTGTCTGATGCAAAGGAAGCGGATGAGGCAGAGTTTACCGGTGGGGAAGGGTATAGGCTGAGCACGGAGGACGAGAAGCTGATCAGCGGCCGGTATCTGCTTTTTGGCGTATATACGCTGGCGCATACATGCCTGGATTATGAGCTTGTGATCAACAAAGGGCTGAAATACCTGAAAGAAAAAGTGAAGGATAGGTTGGCGCACGGAATAGACGAGTATGGCGAGAGCTACCTGAAGGCGATGTTGAAATCGATAGGTGCTGTCCAGGGATTTGCGGCGCGGTATCTGGAAATTGCGGAAGAAAAGCTGGAGAATTGCAAAGACGCAAAACGCAGGGCGGAACTGGAACGCATGATTGCCGCACTGGAAGTTGTGCCGTATGAGCCTGCGCAGGATTTTTACCAGGCGTTGCAGTCCATGTGGATCATTCATACGACGGTGCCCGCGGCGGAGCGGTCATGGGCTTCGATATCCCTTGGGCGTATGGATATGTTCCTGCTGCCGTTTTACGAGAAATGGCTGAAGGACGGGCACACGAGGGAAGAAGCGATCGACCTGATCGTAGCGTTTTTCAAGCTGCTGGATTCTTACGGCGATGGGTCGTGCGCACTCAACTTTGGGCCGGATTTCAATGAACTGACGAAAACGATACTGGATGCGGAAAAGAAGGCAATGTACCGGTCGCCTATCGTCGACGTCCGTATGCGTGAGGATACGCCCGACGAAATATACGACCAGTATGTCGATAAAGATCTGTTCTATATAGGGCAACCGACGTTTTATGGGGAAGACATCAATGTAAAGGCGATGGAATACCGTGGCATGTCGGATAAGGACGGCCACTCGATCAACAGCTGTATGGGCATGGTCGTAGTTGGAAAGGAAATCGCGGACATGTGGGGATGCTGCGTCAATATGAACATTCCCCTTGAGCTGGCAATCAACAAGGGGAAGCCGTTGATGGGCGAGTTTCCTGAAATGCTGCAAAAGTACCTGGATGATATCCCTGTGCGGGAGCCGGATTCGATAGAAGCAATCAAGAAATCGTACGAAGAGTATATGCAGGGGATACTTGCGTATGTGGCCGATCAAAACAAGAAGAAGGCCGCCTGGATGGCAATGAACAGGCCTAACCCATTGCTCTCGCTGATGCTGGACGATTGCATTATGTTTGGCAGGGATCGTGCGCATGCAGCGTTTGATCTTTTGGGGGACGAGGCCGAACAGTTTATGCCGAATGACCAGTTTGATTTTGAAGAAGTCAGGAAAGACCGGGGCGTACGGTATCACAATGTAACTGTGCTTTCCGTAGGGTTTGCGCACGCGGCGGACGCCATTGGCGCCATTGACGAGTTGGTGTTCCAGAAGAGGAAATATACGCTGGATGAACTGATGGAAGCGGCGCGAAACAATTATGAGGGAAGTGAAAAGGCGCTCAGGATTTTCGCGGATCTCAGGAAGGCGCCCAAATATGCCAATGGAAGCGATTATGCTGACAGCAATGCGTCGTTTGTACTGGACGCGCTGGCAGATGCCTGCGAGGAGCAATATGTAGGCAATATCCGTTTTATTCCCACATGTCATACGATAGATGCCAATGTAAAATTTGGCAGGGCGATGTATGCGTCGCTTGACGGGCGGAAAGACGGGGAAGCCGTCGGGAAAAACGCGGGCCCGGTTTTGACAGTGATCAAGAGCACACCAACCGACTTTATGAATGCCGCGGCGCAGATCCCCAATATCCGCTATAGCGGCGGTGTACCGATCGATATTTATGTGACGGATAACATACTGCAAACAAAGGAAAACAGGGACAAATTCCGGGGGCTCATGCGGGCATACTTTAAGGCGGGCGGCATGCAGGTACAGGTGAACAGTGTGAATATCGAATTGTTGAAAAAGGCGTATGAGGAGCCGGAGAACCATCCGCATGTGATTGTGCGGAAAGGTGGGTTCAGCCTGTACTTTACCGATTTGGACAAAGATATACAAAAAGATATGATTGACCGCTTTGAGAAAGAAATCGGGTAAGTATGCGTGTTTTTGACATTCAACGCTTCAGTGTTCAAGACGGTCCGGGCATCAGGACAAGCGTGTTTATGAAAGGTTGCCCGCTTAGGTGCCAGTGGTGTCACAACCCTGAATCGCTCGAAAGCGATATACAATTGATGTATCATCCTCACAAATGCACAGGCTGCGGTATGTGCGAGGTTGTGTGCGGCCAAAAAGCCCATATCCTGGGGCCGGAAGGGCATACACTGAACAGGGAAAAGTGTACGGTTTGCGGCGCGTGCGCTGCGGTGTGTGCCGAGGATGCGCTGGAGGTTGTCGGTTACGAGATCGATGAGAAGGAGCTGATAAAGTTTCTTTCACGCGACAAGGCTTTTTACGAGGAGACTGGCGGAGGGGTGACGTTTACCGGCGGGGAGCCGATGATGCAGGCTGCTGATTTGAAAAGGGCGGCTGTCCTGTGTGTGGCAGAAGGAATCCATGTTGCAGTGGAGACGGCAAGCCTGGCACCTTGGAAAAATTTTAAGAAAGTGGATCCGTGTATAGACTTGTTCATATGCGATTTAAAAGCAGTAACGGGTGAACTACATAAAATGGGCACAGGCGCGGACAATCGTTTGATACTGGAAAACCTGAAAAAGCTAATGGACATACGCGCCGACAGGATGTGGGTGAGGATTCCGCTGATTGCGGGGTTTAACGATAGCGAAGCGGAGTTTTCAAAAATTGCGGAATTTTTGGCAGGGCGCGGTGTTGCCCGGGTAGAGATTATGCCTTACCACGATGTAGGCATCAGTAAATACGGCGCGCTGGGAGTGGGTTATCCGTTAAAAAATGACGGTATAGTCGAGAAGAACCACATTGAATTGTTAAAGAAGACCCTGCGGGACGCAGGCGTGGAACATGTGGTATAAGAGAAGCTTGATGGAGTGCATGGGAATCCGGATGATACGGAGTAAAACAACGATGGGTATGGTATTGTTGGCGTTCCCGGCCCCATTGAACTAAATAAAATATGGAGGAAAAAACATGAAAAAGAACAAAATCATTGCTCTGGCCCTTGCGGTCATCATGAGTGTGGCGCTGTTTGCGGCCTGCTCAACCGGTGGAACCGATGACGCTGCTACAGAGGCGCCCGCTGCCGCGACAGAAGCGCCTGCGGAAGCGCCCGCGGCGGAAGCGCCTGCGGAAGAAGCCCCGGCTGCAGAGGAGGCCCCGGCGGAGGAAGCTGCGGTTCCTGACGAGGAAGAAGAAGCCGCATCTGTTGATGGCGAAGTGGAATCTCTCGTAAATAATCTGGCAAACTTTGAAAACAAGACGGAATCGGAAATCATTGCGGCTGCGCCGATGGATGAAACCGATTGGGCGTCGCTGACAATTGGTTTCTCACAGATGGAGAACAACATGCCCTGGCGTATTGCGCAGACAGAGAGCATGCAGGCCGCGGCCGACAAGTACGGCGTAAACTACATTTATGCCGATGCGCAGTCGGACAGCGCAAAGCAGGCGTCAGACATCGAGGATATGATTGCGCAGGGTTGCGACTACATCGTGCTGGCCCCCCGCGTGGAGGAAGGCCTTGACAGGATCCTTAAAACTGCAAGGGAGCAGGGCACGGAAGTGATCATCGTGGACAGGATGACGACGGCGGTTCCCGGCCAAGACTATATGACAAACATTGTGACAAACCTTCCGACAGAGGGTCTGCAGGCGGGTGAGTGGTTGGTCAACGCAATGACCGAGAAGTATGGCGAACCCAAGGGCAACGCTGTCACGCTGCAGGGTACTGCGGGCGCTGCCGCTACAATCGGCCGCCAGAACGGTTTCCTCAGGGCGATTGAAGGCACGGATATCCAGATTATCGCGGACCAGTATGCGGAATTCACGCTGGCCGACGCGCAGGCGGCTATGGAGAACATCCTGCAGGCGCACGGCGACGAAATTGACATGGTATTCTGCCACAGCGATGAAATGTGTCTTGGCGCCATCCAGGCAATTGAAGCTTACGGCCTTGTGCCTGGCGTTGACATCTTGATTGCGGGCGTTGATGGACAGGGAACAGCATTTGAGGACATTAAAGCCGGCAGGCAGAATATCACGGTCACATGCGATCCTTTCTATGGAGAAAGCTCGTTTGCGGCAATTGCAACGGTTGAAGCCGGTGGCACAGTGCCTCCGTGGATCCAGAAGGAAGGCGAACTGATCACTCCTGAGAATGTTGAGGAGAAATGGGACCTTGCATTCTTCTAAACTAGTCACTATGTTCCTCATATCATAGGATAATTGATTTGCCGGCGGGCGGTCACACCTGAGTGGCCGCCTGGATGGCAATTCATTAAGAATTGGCGAAACGCTTATATGTGCATTACGCTTGAAGTCAACAATTCATAGAATCTCCCAAGCACGGAAGACGTACATAACAGATTTTGATTCGTTTATATACATGCAGTCGATCATTGAGAGGGGGTATCTCGTTTGAGCAATGGAGTATTGTTAAAAATGCAGGGCATAAGCAAAAGATTCCTCGGCGTTGTGGCGCTGGATAACGTTGGTTTCCAGGTCGGCAAGGGCGAGGTTCATGCGCTTATGGGAGAAAACGGCGCAGGGAAATCCACATTGATTAAAATACTCACCGGAATCTATCAAAAAGATGAAGGTGAAATCATTTTTGATGGCAGGGAAATTAGCCCAAAAGATGCGCTGGAAGCACAGCACGAAGGTATCAGCACGATTTATCAGGAGTTGAACCTTGTGTTGTTTCAGACGGTTTATGAGAATGTTTTTTTAGGGCGTGAGCCCATGAAAAAAGGCCGCGTGATCGACCGTAAGGAGATGATCCGCCGGTCCAGAGAAGTGCTGGACGATATGGGCATACATATTGATGTGACAATGCCGCTTAAAAGCTACAGCACTGCCGTGCAGCAGATGGTCGCCATTGCGCGGGCGCTTACGATCAACGCGAAGCTGGTTGTGATGGATGAGCCGACGTCCTCGTTGGATACGCAGGAGGTAGAGGTTCTTTTTGGTGTTATTCGTAAGCTTGTGGAAAAGGAAGTTTCCGTCATATTCATTACGCACAGGCTGGATGAGGTGTTTGAGATTGCGGATAGGGCCACAGTGCTGAAAGATGGTCGCCTGGTAGGGGAATTTGATGTGCGGGAGCTGGATCAGCTGAAGCTGGTCTCGCATATGATCGGGCGCGAGTTCTCTGCCCTTGAACGCAACAAGAAGGATTTTGATTACAACGACGCGCAGACGCAGGTTGAGGTGAAAGACATCTATCAGGGCGTGCGGCTGAACGGCATTGGGATCGACATCAAAAAAGGTGAGGTTCTTGGGCTGGCAGGGCTGCTTGGCTCTGGGCGGACAGAGCTTGGCAGGGTGATTTTTGGCGATTTGCTGCCCGATGAAGGCGAAGTTTTCTATTATGGAAAGAAGCAGCACTTTAAGCAGACTGAAGATGCGATCAAGCTGGGGATAGGATTTTGTACGGAAGACAGGAAGGTGGAGGGGATACTCCCCAATCTTTCGGTAAAGGAGAACATTACGTTGGCCATGTTGCCGCAGATCAGTAAGTTTGGTGTGGTTTCGCAGAAAAAACAAAATGAGGTTGTCAATAAGTTTATTGAAAGGCTGAAGGTCAAAACGCCCAGCCCCAACCAAATCATCAAAAACCTGAGCGGCGGAAACCAGCAGAAGGCGTTGCTGGCAAGGTGGCTGTGCATGAACCCCAAGCTGGTGATTATGGACGAGCCTACGCGCGGCATCGATGTGGGCGCGAAAGCGGAAATAGAAGCATTGATACAGGAGCTTGCGGCGCAGGGGATCAGCGTGCTGATGATTTCGTCGGAGATGGCGGAATTGGAGCGGAACTGCGACAGGGTTGTGGTCATGCGTGAAGGGAAGAAACTTGCGGAACTCAAAGGCGCGGAAATTCAACAGGATACCATCACTGAGATTATTGCCAAAGCGCATCATGATTTATCAGAGGAGGTGGCATTATGAACAGATCAGTACCGATACAGAAGCCTTTGAAAACAAACACGGAAAATTATTTTCAAAAATTTGGCGCATTGATTGTCTTGGCCATCGTACTGGTGCTTAATTTCATTGTTACGCCAAACTTTGCCAGTATCAACACAGTGTGGAATCTCGTTATACAGGCATGCCCGATCATACTGACGGGCATGGGCATGACGCTTGTGATTGCGACGGGCGGCATCGATATATCGGTGGGATCGCTGATTGCAGTCGGTGCAATGGTTACCGCAAAGCTGCTGCCATACGGCATTTTCCCGGCAATAGTGTGCGCGCTTGCCATCAGTGCGGGCTTTGGCCTGCTCAATGGCTTTATGATTGCCAAGTTTAAAATTCAGCCGATGATCATGACGCTGATCACCATGATGGTGGCGAGAGGGTTTGCACAGGTGATCAACGATGCGAAGACGCTGCGACTGGATGACCCGGAATTTGCACAACTGGGTACTGCAAAAATAGGGGGTGTCGTCCCGTCACAGCTGCTTATCATTGCGATTGTGGTTGTTGTCGTGTACTTTATTGCGGACAAAACCGTTTTTGGCCACCGGATACAGGCGATCGGTGACAACAGCAGGGCGGCATCGTTGTCGGGCATCAATATTGTGAGAAACATTATTTTGGTTTATGTGGTCAGCTCTGTCTTGGCGGGATTTGCCGGCGTTGTGGAGGTAGCAAGGCTGGGAACGGCGGATGCCAACGGCATCGGAAAGCTGATGGAGTTGGATGCGATCGCGGCTGTCGCCATTGGCGGGACGCGAATGACAGGTGGCCGGGCGCGCGTGCTGGGTACGGTTTTTGGCGCTTTGGTCATGCAGCTCATTACCATTACAGTCAATATGAATAACATCCCGTTTGAGGCGGCCCAGGTGATCAAATCGATCGTGATCATACTTGCGGTGTTCCTGCAGCGCGAATCAAAGTAAAGGAGTGAAAATATGAATAACATAGTACAATCAATCAAAAAATCGAAAATAAAAGGCATCGTTATCATCTTTATCGTGTTGTTTATTTTCTCTTCGATCGTATTCGCGGACAAGAACTTTTTGTCGCTGCTCTCCATCAACAACCTGCTTAAGAAGGCGTGTACGGATGGCGGCATACTTGCACTTGGCATGACGTTTGTCATGTTGATAGGATACATCGATCTTTCTGTGGGTTCGACATTGGCATTTGCGGGCATCATGGCTGCTATGGTCAGCGTGGTTAACCCGGTGCTTGCAGTGATTGTAGGCATAGGCATAGGGCTGGGCTGCGGGGTCATGAATGGCTTGATTGTGGCAAAGATGAAGATCCCGCCCTTTGTGGCGACACTGGCAACCATGCTGCTGATCAGGGGTATCGTCTACCTGATCACCAACAAACAAGGGATTACCGTAAACGATGATTTCTTTAATGAAATTGCCAATTATTCGATTGGCGGGCTCTCACTTTCGATATTTATTCTTGCCGGATTGCTGATTCTTTGCATACATATAGCGAAAAATACACGCTTTGGTCTGTCGCTCTATGCGGTGGGTGGCAACGAGGAAGCGGCCAAAATGATGGGGGTCAAGGTGGACCGAGTCAAAGTGGGCGCCTATGCGATGTGCGGACTTTTCGCAGGGATCGGCGGTATTATGTTAACGTCACGCCTGGGCGCGGCGCAGGCGGTCGCGGGAGATACTTGGGAGACGACTGCGATTGCCAGCGCCGCACTGGGCGGTATCAAGCTTTCGGGCGGTGAGGGAGAATTTCTCGGGACGTTCTTTGGCATACTGGTTGTTTCCATCATCAACACGATATTTAATTATATCGGAAATGTTAATATCTGGTGGCAGAACATCATCATGGGGCTTATACTGCTGGGATCTGTGGTCGCGCAGTCCGACACAATCAAGTTGGGACGGAAAAAGCATGTGGTGCAAGGCGAAGCGAATGTTTGAGGAATGACAGTTGGGGAAAATATTTAATATACAACGGTTTAGTGTCCACGATGGGCCGGGCATCCGTACCACGGTATTTTTGAAGGGCTGCAATCTGCGTTGCCGGTGGTGCCACAATCCGGAATCGATCAGCGGGCAGACGCAGTTGCAGTATTTTGAGGAAAAATGTGTGGGCTGCGGCATGTGTGACCGGTATTGCCCGGAGGGGATTACGCTGGCGCAGCTTGCGGCTGGCGATATGGCGGCATGCACATTGTGCGGAAAATGCGCCGACGTCTGTATGGAGGAAGCGCTCAAGTTGACGGGCGAGGAAAAAACGGCAGATGAAGTCATGGATATCGTAAAGCGGGACCTGGATTACTACGAAAATTCAGGTGGAGGTGTCACGATTTCGGGCGGGGAACCGTTGCTGCAGCCGGATTTTGTGCGTGAGATACTGCAAAAGGCAAAAGCGGCGGGGATCCATACGGCATTGGATACAGCGGGAAATGTTCCTTACGGCAGTTTTGAGAAGGTGCTGCCGTATACGGACCTGGTACTGTTTGACATCAAATTGTGCGATAATGACCGCCATCGGGAATACATGGGTGTGGAGAACACGCGCATTCTTGAAAATCTGGGTAAGCTGCTGGAGGAAGGCGTGGATGTCCATATCAGGATTCCCCTGATGAAAGGGGTCAACGACGATGCGGACAACATACGCAAGACGGCTGCGCTGGTGGGCGGCAGACAAAATGTGAAGCAGGTGGATCTGTTGCCGTACCATGCGCTGGGCAGCAGCAAATCGCAGAGCATTGGCAGGGCGATGGAGGATTTTGAAGCGCCCGGTGAAGCGGAGCTGGAGCAGTTGAAAAAAATGTTTGACGCGCCGGTTAGATGGTGAAATAAATTTTGGCAATGCTTGTTCTGCGCGGAGATTGCGCAGAACAAGCATTGCCGGAGTCAGAACGCTTACTGATGAAGGTAAAGTATTTTAGTTAGTGAAAAAATGGAGGCGATCAAAAATGAGTAGTCTGCAGCAGCGGATAGATAACTGGTTTGAAAAAGATTATCGCAGTACGTTTATGGAGCGGGTGCGTCTGATTGCGGAGATGGATTCGATGTTTGTGGATCAGCCCAAAGCGGTCAGGTATGGTAACACGCTGAAATATATGCTGGAGCGGATATCGCAGCCGGTGGACCAAGACGAGCTGATTGTCGGGTCGGTTGTGGAGGAGATACCCACACAGGCAGAACATGACAAGTACATACAGGTGTATCAAAAATGGTGGGATAAGTCCACCGAAGAACGGCAAAAGGATACGCTGTTTTATTATTCCGAAGGCTGGCTGAAGTGCAGGCCGCCATGGTTTATTTCCTACGGGCATCTTGCCATTGACTGGGAAGGGATTGTGCAGAAAGGGCTCCTTGGCTACAAACAGGAAGCACAGGATTTTTTGGCTAAGCAGGATGATTTGGACAAAAAGGATTTTCTCAGCGGGATGATCTTATGCTATGACGGCATGATTGACTATGTGAAGCGTTATGCGGATACGGCGGAGAATGGAGGGCGCAGCGATATTGCCGCCGAGCTTGCGCACATCGCAGAGCAGCCACCCCGGACAATGCGCGAGGCGTTGCAGTTGATTTGGATGGTCACGCTGGTATTTATGAAGGTTGCGGGCTGTGGCGTGTTCAACTATGGCAGGATGGATCAGTATCTTTATGGCTTGTATAAAAGCGATATGCAAAATGGGGTGCAGGAAAGCGACCTCACAGAGTTGCTAAAGGAATTCTATTTTAAAAACAACGATATATTGGTGCTGACAGACCATATGTCACAGGAAATTACGGAAGTACAGTATACGCTGGAAGTGGCCTACGACGATCCCAACTATATCACGTTGGCAGGTAAGCGTTACGACGGTGAAAACAGTATCAATGAACTGTCGTACCTGATGCTGGATGCGACACACCAGATGCGACTGAAAAATCCGGTTGTGATCGTACGTTATTTTGATGGGATGGACGATCAGTTCTTTCTGAAAGCCTGCGAAGCGATGCGCGACAACACAACGGTATTCTTTTATAACGACGAGACAATGATACCCGCGCTCAAACGGTATGGCGCACAGGAGCCGGAAGTGTACGACTATGGATTGTTTGGCTGCAACGACCCGGATTTGGGCGCGTATGAAGGCGGGCTCCGACAGGTCTGGTTTAACCTGGCAAAGCCGCTTGAACTGGCGATACACCGCGGCGATTATCCCATGGAACCAAAGGAAACGCAGAACAATATGCAAAAGTGTGGTTTCGATATAGACGACATGATGACGGGGCTGATGACGGGGCCGTATTATGGAATTGATACCGGGGACGTCAACGAGTGGAAATCCATTGACGATGTCTTGGAAGCCTACAAAAAACAGCTTTCTGCGCTCGTGAAAGAGTATCGCGAGCGGTTTGAGGAAAACTTCAAACTGGAGCAGGCGTATTTTAAGGGGGGCATTCGTGCGA
>DHOD01000083.1:20994-24504 GCA_002407725.1 Christensenella sp. UBA5399
TAAGGGGGGCATTCGTGCGGAGGACTGCTTCCTCAAGGGGACTGCGGAAAATGGCGAATCATGGATTTTGGGTGGCACAAAATACCATAAGGTAATTGCGCAAGGGTCCGGCCTTGCAACGGTGGTGGATTCACTCTATGCGATGGACAAGCTGCTGTTTCAGGACAAGCGGATGACCCCGGGCGAGTTGGCAGAGCTGCTTGAGGGCAACTTTCAAAGCGACGAGCTGCTGGGGATGACCCTGAAAAAGAAATACGGCAAGTTCGGCAATGACATTGAAGAAGTGGATCGGTTTGCGGAAAAGGTCGTAAAGATTTTCACAGATGTTATTGCGGAATATAACGGAGATCAATATTTGTATCAGTTCTTCCCGACGGTTTCGACGGACAGGGATTTCACAACAATGGGCCTGTACGTGGGCGCGACGCCCGACGGAAGGAAAATGGGTGAGCAGATCAGCGAAAACCAATCGCCCACGCAGGGGATGGATATGGCGGGACTTACGGCGCTGCTCAATTCCGTGTCGAAGATTCCGTTTGAACTGATTACAGGCGGCCCGCTCAATGTGCGCATACATCCCGGCTCTGTCAAAGGGGAAGGGGGGCTGAAAAACATGGCTGCATTGTTTAAAACGTATATGCAAAAGCGTGGATTACAGCTTCAGGTCAATGTTGTGGATTCGGAGATGCTTCGGAGCGCACAGGCCGATCCCAAGAAATACAGGAATTTGTGTGTGCGGGTGACTGGATACAGCGCGTTTTTTGTAGAAATGGGCAAAAAGGCGCAGGAAGAGCTGATCGCGCGTACAGAACAGAATTTATAATACTGCCCCATAGCCGGGGAAAGATCAATTTTGTTGATTTGACATAATCGTTTCCCAAAATGAAGAAGCACAGGCGACTGCCTGTGCTTCTTTGCTATCTACATTGGTTTTTCGGTTAAAGTTCCTTTTGCAAAATTAATATTTCTTCGTTGCCGAGGATCTCGTTTTGCATGCTCTCGCTGGCGACAAACCCAAGCTGCTCGCGGTATATCTTGAGCGCGCGGTAGTTGGATGGATCGACGTTGACCTCCACCAGTTGTATGCCGAAAGACTTCATGTCGGCAAACGCAATGTTGAGCAGCGAAGAAGCAAGATTGGGCGTAGTTTGGGGATCGACGATGTTTATGCTGTGCAAAAAGACCTTATCGGGGTCGTCAAAGTTACGCATAAAATAAACGGAACCCAGTACTTCGTCGTATTCGACAGCCACATAAACGCGGGCGTGCCGCAACATGGCAATCAATTCAAAAACATCAAGCGCCTCGCCGCCGTACGCCTCCGCTTCTATTTTGATAAGCTGCTCCACAAGGTCGTAGTCGCGCTCTTTTATTTGAAAATATTCTATAGCCATAAGTGTTCCTCCCACGTGATATACGGATCAAAAGGTCAAAAGATCCAGTTCCTGACATAAGAATTATACAGTTTAATCGACCGGAATGCAACAGGCAGTCGTCATTTGCGGTCTTTATAAAAATCGGTCATCACGCCGCTGGAATAATGTGCGCGCAAGGCGTCCTCGTGCGTAAAGTTGTTGTCGAGCAATTGCTTTGCGACAAAGCTGAATGACCGGTCGTTGGCGATAATGATGTGGTCCACCAGTGTGACGCCCAATGGCTCCATAGCTTCCATTACGCGAATGGTGAGCTTGATGTCCTTTTGGCTGGGGGCGGGGTTGCCGCCCGGGTGGTTGTGTGCGATCAATACCTTGTCGGTACCGCTCCGAAAAGCGGATTCGGCAATGTGCCGGATGTATACGGGCGTTTCGGAGGGCGTTCCCTTGCTGAGCATGCGCGTGGACTTGACCTTGTATGCCGCGTCCAGGCAGGCGATGTAAAAATGCTCGGCAGGCTTGCCGTAAAGCAAGGATTTTGCAAATTCGGCGGCGGATTCGATAGACGTGATCTGAAAGGCCTGTTGCTCGCCGGTAAACCAATAGCGTGTGGCAAGCTCGGGGATCAATTTGACCAGCGACGCGACATGCTCGCCGACGCCGTCGATGTTGACAAGGTCGTCGATATCCGCCTCAAACATGTTTTTCATGCTGCCGAATGTATCGAGCAGCTTGTGGGCTATCTCGTTGGTATCCTTGCGGGGGAGGGCGTAAAACAACAACAACTCAAGCGCCTGGTGATCCTCAAACGAGGCCAGGCCCTCTGTGATAAACCGTTTTTTTAACCGCTGTCTGTGTCCTTCGTGTATTTTGGACACCTGCCTTTCCTGGGACAGCCACTGTTGGCTGAAAGTTATTGCTACAAACGGTCAGCCGGACTGTTTTTCAAGTCGCTTCAGTATAACACTTCCATATTATATTAGAATACTCTGTTTTGGTCTGTCAACATCCATGTGGAATTTGTGTGTACATTAAATGCCGTATTTGCTATAATATTACCAAATGTCCGCGGATTTGCCGCAGGGAGGAACTGTGAAAAATGCTGGATTTTTCGTTGGCAACACAAAAAAATCAAATGATAGACGCGCTTTGCGCAATTATCAACATTGAGAGCGTAAAGGGGGAGGCGCAAAACCTGATGCCTTATGGGAAAGGCAATTTTGATGTGCTGATGAAGATACTCAGTATTGCGGATAATGATCTGGATTTTGACGGCGTAAACCTTTTCTCGCATTTGGGGTATGTCGATTACGGCGAGGGTGACGAGACTTTGGCGATATTGACGCACCTTGACGTTGTGCCCGCGGGCGAGGGCTGGACTGTGCCGCCTTTCGACTGTACGGTGAAGGACGGCAAAATATACGGCCGGGGCGCGATTGACAACAAAGGGCCGGCCATTGCGGCGCTTTTTGCGCTCAACGCAATCAAAGACAACTGCGTGACGCTGAAGAAGCGTGTCCGGTTGATTTTTGGCTGCGACGAGGAGAGCGGCTGGTCGGATATCGAGTTTTATAAAAACAGCGGAGGGGAGATCCCGACAATGGCGTTTTCGCCCGATGCGGAATTTCCCATTATCAATGCCGAAAAAGGCCTGATGCAGTTTTCACTGAAAAAAAAGAAGCATGAGACGGCCGGGGGCAAAGGGCCGGTGCTGCTCAGCATAGATGGTGGCACGAGGGTGAACGTGGTGCCGGCGCACTGCGAATGTGTGATCGAGGCCAAGGCGGAGCCCATGCAGGAGCTGGTGGATCTTTTTAACCAGGATTCCCCCGTGAAGATCGGTTGCGAGGTGGAGGGCGACAATGTGCGCCTGACGGCGACCGGCGTTGCAGCGCACGGGTCGAAGCCGGAGGACGGCAAAAACGCAGTGGCGTATATGATTGTTTTCCTGAACACATTGCCGCTGGTGAAGAACTATCTCAGCGACGCTGTTTACCAACTGGCGGAACGCGTGGGGCTGGAGACGGACGGGAAATCGCTTGGGATAGCGGGCAGTGATGAGCTGGGGCCGCTGACCGCGAACTTGGGGTATATCAGGACAACTGCCGACGGTATGGAGGCGGGGTTGGATGTACGG
>DHOD01000083.1:24630-25281 GCA_002407725.1 Christensenella sp. UBA5399
TGGTGAGCGGCAAAGGTGCAAATATCATGCGGCGGGTGCTGGATAAGTTGGACGAATTTGACGTCGAGGTGCCGTTTTCGCAGCCTGCGCATTTTGTACCGGAAGATTCCGAATTGGTCAAAGGGCTGAAGCAGGCGTATGAAGAGGTGATGGGCGAGCCCGCGGCCTGCAAGACAATGGGGGGCGCGACATATGCGCGGGCCTTCCCCAATGCGGTGGCGTTTGGGCCGCTTTTCCCCGGGCAGGTGGGGACAGAGCACAACGCCAACGAATATATTGAAATAGAATCATTGATCAAGCTGGCGGATATCATTGCAAACGCCATATTGATACTCTGCACATAAATTTGATACAGGAGAAGGTTTGATGAAGAAGTTGACGAGTGATGCGCTCAGGAGTATGTATCTTGAGTTTTTTAAGGGAAAAGGGCACGCGGTGATCAAGAGCGCGTCGCTGATACCGGAGAACGACCCTACGGTGCTTTTTACCACGGCGGGGATGCACCCGCTGGTGCCGTACCTGTTGGGTGAAAAACACCCGGCTGGCACACGGATTGTGGATGTGCAAAAATGCGTGCGTACAGGCGATATTGATGCTGTGGGCGATGCGTCCCACTGCACATTTTTTGAAATGCTGGGCAACTGGTCGCTG
>DHOD01000083.1:25358-28218 GCA_002407725.1 Christensenella sp. UBA5399
GCGCACCGGCGATATCGACGAGGTAGGCGACACCTCCCATTGCACCTTCTTCGAAATGCTGGGCAACTGGTCGCTGGGTGATTATTTCAAGCGCGAGGCGATTACGTGGAGCTACGAATTCTTGACGGGCGAGCAGTGGTTGGGGATAGACAAGGATAAGCTGTATTTCACATGCTTTGAGGGCGACGGCGATGCGCCGCGAGACACGGTTGCGCACGACCTTTGGCGCGAGATGGGCGTGGAAGAGGATCACATATTCTACCTGCCCAAGGAGCACAACTGGTGGGGCCCTGCCGGGCAGACCGGCCCGTGCGGCCCCGATACCGAGATGTTTATTGATACGGGAAAGCCTGCGTGCAGCGATCATTGCGATCCTTCGTGCAGTTGCGGAAAGTACCTGGAAATTTGGAACGATGTGTTCATGGAATACAACAAGACTGCCGACGGCAAATACGAGCCGCTGCAGCAGAAGAATGTGGATACCGGCATGGGGCTCGACAGGACGATCGTGATTTTGCAGGGCAAGGAATCGGTTTACGATACCGATGTTTTTGCGCCGGTGATTGATAAGATTGAGCAGTTGAGCGGCAAAAAATACGCGGGGGCGGATGAAGAAACAAAGCGCGCGTTCCGCATTGTGGCCGACCACATGCGTTGTTCTACATTCATGATTGGCGACGAGAAGGGCATTACGCCCTCCAATGTCGACCAGGGATATGTGCTGCGCCGCCTGCTGCGCCGTGCCATCCGTTTTGCGGGCAAGCTGGGCGTTGAGGAGAATAAGCTCAGCCTGATTGCGGAGGTGGTCATTGCAAAATATGCGGACGCGTATCCTGAACTGCAGGAGAACGCCACGCGGATCACCGACGAGATCATGAAGGAAGAGGAACGCTTCCAGAAGACGATCAAGCAGGGGCTGAAGGAATTTGAAAAAGTTGCGGGCAGGATGGAAGGCAACATGATAGACGGCAAAAGCGCGTTCCGGCTGTACGATACGTTTGGTTTCCCTATAGAGTTTACGCTGGAGCTTGCTGAGGAGCGCGGGATTGATGTGGATACCGCAGGGTTTGACAAGGCGTTCAGGCACCACCAGGAGGTTTCGCACGCCGGGGCCGAGCAACGGTTTGCTGGCGGGCTTGCCGATACCAACGAGCAAACGGCCAAGCTGCACACGGCGACGCACCTGTTGCTGGCTGGCCTGCGCAAGGTGTTGGGCGAGGATATCAACCAAAAGGGCTCCAACATCACGGCGGAGCGGTTGCGGTTCGATTTTAATTTCCCTCGCAAAGTGGAGCGGGACGAGCTTGACCAAGTGGAGGCGTATGTCAACGAGGCCATTGCCGCGGGCGTGCCCATAGGCATGGAGGAGATGAGCGTCGAGGATGCCAAAGAAGCGGGTGCGGTAGGCGTTTTCGAATCCAAATACGGCGAGGTTGTCAAGGTGTACACGGTGCCGGGGTATTCCAAGGAGATTTGCGGCGGCCCCCACGCCGCCAACACGGCGGACCTGGGGACGTTCAAAATAAAAAAAGAGCAGAGTTCGTCGTCCGGCGTACGCAGGATCAAAGCGGTGCTGCAGTAGCTAATGGAGCATGTCGTACATACTTTCCCGCCGGTTTTTGATGCGCGGTCACGGGTGCTGATTGTGGGCTCGCTGCCGTCGGTCAAATCGCGTGAGGAAGGCTTTTATTACGGCAATCCGCACAACCGATTTTTTCGTGTGGTCAGCACGTTGTTGCGTATGCCCTTGCCGCAATCAAACGAAGAAAAGCGGGAGCTGCTGCTTGCGGGCAGGATTGCGGTTTTTGACGCGATTGCGGAATGCGATATTATGGGGTCGTCGGATGCCAGCATCAAGAATGCGCGTCCCAATGACTTTTCCATGATTTTTGAAATAGCGGATATCCGGCAGGTTTTTGCCAACGGCGCGCTGGCGCACAAGTATTACACAAAATATGTGGGCGGTGCGGTGCGCCTGCCGTCCACAAGCCCTGCCAACGCGGCGTACAGCCTGGAGCGGCTGGTTGGCGCGTGGTCGGTGGTATGCCCGTATCTGGATGAAGCGTAACAGCTGCGCTGCATATGATTATGATTGATTGAGCGGGAGATACACATGGGGACCGGAGTTTCTATCAGTTTGTTTTTTATTGTTGCTGTCCTGTATATTGTTATCATTGACATATTTACGGCGTTTTTCAGGTCCACCGGGATGACGGAGGAGAAGGCGCGCTTCCAGGTGATATCGCTGCTGACCAACAGCGGCTATACCACGAACGAATCGGAAGCAGTCACCGAGGTGCTGGCGCGCAGGAAGATGGCGCGTACCGTCATGTTGTTCGGCTATATTTTTTCGATTACAATTGTTTCGGCGTTTATCAACCTGATCCTGTCGCTGCCGGCTGATGCGGCGCACGAGGTGGTGCCGGTGCTGGTGGTTGTCAGCGCTGTGTTTGTGGCGTTTCTGGTCATCAAGCGCATCCCCGCAGTAAAAAATGCCCTGAATGCGAAGCTGGAAAAGGCGGGCAGAAAGCTGATTTATGGTAAGCAGGGGAATACGATTATCTACCTCGATGAATTCAGGCGGGGGGCGCTGGTGAAGGTGGAACTAAAAACGGTGCCGGATGCCCTTGCGGGAAAAACATTGGGACAGATGCAGCTGAAGGAAGGACATGGCATCCATATCGTGCTGGTCGAGGATGCGGAAGAAGCGCAGATCCAAGTGGACGATGCTACGGTGCTCAAGGAAGGATGGAGTATCGTTGTGTTTGGCCCGTTTCAGGACATACAAAAAGTTTTCTCGAATATGATCTAATACTATTCTCCAATAAAAACGTAGACGTTTTTATTCCGCGCCTTTAGC
>DHOD01000083.1:28502-29890 GCA_002407725.1 Christensenella sp. UBA5399
CTTTTCTATTGGATATTAGTATTAATCAATAATTTCTATACTGCTGCCTGTAGCGCCGCCATGTACAACAATTTGCTTTTCTATCAGGGTGCCAAGGTTGCCCACATGCGATATGATGCCGGTGATGCGGTTGCCGGACATTTTGCGAAGCGTTTCGATGGCTGCGCTTAGCGCGTCCTCGTCAAGCGATCCAAACCCTTCGTCGATAAACATGGCGTCCAGCATGACGCCGCCCGTTGTCGCGCTCACAATGTCGGAAAGGCCCATTGCCAGTGAGAGCGAGGCCTGAAAAGATTCACCGCCCGACAGTGTGCGTACGTCGCGCTGTTTGCCTGTGTACTGGTCAAGGATGTCGATTTCCAACCCCCTGTAGCTTGTCAGGTTGGCGGGGGTTGTTTTACGGATTAATTGGAAGCGGTTCCCGGTCATTTTGGCAAATCGGACATTGGCCGCCTGTAAAATCATTTCAAAGAACGCGGCCTGCGCATAGGCCTCCAGCGTTACCTTGGGCTTGCCTGTCAATTCGCCGTTGGCTGTGGCGGAAAGCACCTGGTAATCTGCAAACTGGGATTCATTGTTTGCGATAGTATCGATTGATGCCGAAAGGTTTTGATATGCGCGGAGGTTGGCGTCAAGCGCGCTTTGCACGGTGCGCGCCGTCTCCAGCGTTTCCTCCAGCTTTTGGGCAGTATCGTCAATACCGGCCTGCATGTCCGTGAGGTCGGCGTGCTGTTTGCCCGCGGTGCGTTCGGCCAGATTTCGCACGTCCGATTCCAGCGTACGCAGCCGGCCCTCGTATCGTTCAATTTCCTGCTGCAACGCGGACCTATCATCCTCGGGTAGCACGGCCTGCTCGTATTGGGGCAGATCCGCAAAACCATTTTCCGCTAAAACACTTTCCAGATGCGCCTGCGCCCGAGCCAGCCTGCTTTCCGCTTCGCGCTGCGCCGCATGCCGTTCGCCCAGTACGGCGTCCGTGGTTCCAAGCTCCCGGGTCAGCTTTTCGTATGCGTCCTGCGCATCTTGCAGGGCTTTTTCCATCGCTTGCAGTGCTTCGGTGGTTTGGGCAAGGTGCGCTTTTGCGCTGTCGATATTGTCAAATTCCAGGTTGCGCTGCAGGGTATCAGCTTCCGCCTGCCGGGCCGCGGTCAGGGCAGAGAGCTCCGTTAATGCCTGCTTATTTGCTTCGGCGCGGCTGTGCGCTTCGGCAAGCTTACCTTCATCTTCCGCCAGCAACACACGGAGGTCGCGGGCCCGCTCAATGTCCTTGCGGATATCGGCCAGGGCGGTTTGCGCTTGCTCTATTTCAACCGATTTTGATTTTTGCAACTCGCGCAGCAATGCGGCAAAGTCTGTGGTATTGTGACCGGGCGCCAGCATATCGATTT
>DHOD01000083.1:30119-35106 GCA_002407725.1 Christensenella sp. UBA5399
CTTCCTTTACGGCGTCTTCCGACGGCGCGTCGTCCGGCAGTGATGCCGGGCGGGGGTGCGTGTCGGAGCCGCAGACAGGGCATGCCTCGCCGTCCCTGAGCGTGGCGGCCATGATACCTGCCTGTTCCCGCAGAAATGCCTGTTCCAGCTGCCGGAAATGCGCGTCGGCCTGCGCGTGTTGCGCTTCCGCTTCCAGGTATTGCTGTTGAAGGGTTTCCAGCATGCGCCGCTCGTTTTCCAGCGAGGTGTTTTTTTCGGAGAGCTGCCGGATGTGCGCCAGTTGGGTTTGTGCGGCTTCCAGCGCATGGGTGCTGCGCTCGGCGGCCAACTCGGCGTGCTGCAACCGGTCCAGGTTTTCGCGGGTAACGGCAATCCGGTCGGCGAGCTTTGCAGCCGCGTGATCCAGCTTGGCCGATTGTTCCGTTGCTTCGGCGTGTTGCTGCGTAAGCGTGTCCAAATCTGCAAGCACGGCCTGCAGTTTCTCATAATCAGGTAATCGTTCGGATAGGGTGGCGGCCTTTGTACGCAAATCGTCGATTGCCTGTGCGTTTTGCCTTTCGTGCTCCAGCTTGCCGGATGCCTCCGACAGGCGCGCGGAAATATCGCGCCGCTCTGCTGTCAACGCCTCTATGCCATTGCATAGGGTGGAAAGAGCGGTTTGCGATTCAGCCAGCGCGTCCAGCGCGGGCTTGACATTTTGCGAAGCGAGGGCTGCCTGCCGCAATCGCTGCCGTTTGCCGTCGTAGACGGCTTGCTCCGCTAGGAGCGTTTCAATTTGCGCCTGCTTTTGTGCCTGTTCATCCAACAGGGCGTTTGTTTCGCGGGCAAGCGCGATGTGGGCGTGCAGGTCGTTTTGCTTTTTTTGCAGCAGATTGCTTTCTTCCTTTGTTTTTTCAAGCAGCAGCTCCTGCTTGGTCAGCAGCGCCGACAGCGCCCGCATCAGTTCGTCCACTTTGTAAATGTCCGCATCCTCCAACCATTGGCTGATCATAGCGCTTTCGGTAAAAAGGTCGTCGGTGTGGATGGACGCTGCGTGGCGCGCAATTTGCTCATATTCGCTGCCAATAGAATGCTTCAGATCCTTGTATTGGGCGCCGATGCGCTCTTGTATGCGCCGATAGATATCCGTACTGAAAATCTGGCGGAAAATCTCCTGCCGCTCCTTTGGCTTGCTGAGCAGCAAGTCGCGGAATTTTCCCTGTGCAATCATGGCTGTCTGCGTAAATTGCTGGTAGTTGATGCCCAGTATGCTTTCGATTTTTGGTGAGACATCCTTTATGCCACTGATAACAGACGCATCAGGCATGGTTAGAGATGCGTTGGCATCTTGCTTAACTATATTTTTTCCTCTAAGTGCAGGGCGGTCGTATGTGGGGTTGCGCTCGATGGTGTACGTCCTGCCCGCGTGCACAAATTCCAGTATGACAACCGTATTGGTTTGCGGGTTGGCGAAGTGGCTGCGCAGTGTTTTGGGTTCGCGGTCCTTCCCGCTTGTTTCGCCGAACAACGCAAAGGCGATCGCGTCAAAAATAGTGGTTTTGCCCGCGCCGGTATTGCCGGAAATCAGGTAAAGGCCGTTTGCGCCCATGCTTGTGAAGTCGATTGTCTGGCAGCCGGCATACGGGCCGAATGCGCGCATTGTCAGGCGTAACGGTTTCATATCCCTGCCTCCACATCGTCAATGACCTTTTCGATGATGCGCTGCTGGGAGGCTGTCATTGCACGGCCGTTTTGTTCCCCGAACAGTGCTGCGAAAAGCTCGGTTGGCCGCTTTTCGGTGGAGCGCACGGCCTGGGAGAAGTCGGATTGCGTACTGGTGCGTGTATTGTCAAACGACAATATGGAATTGGGGTATACATGCCTGATTTTGCCGATGGCATCGTAACCCGCATTGTCGTCGGTCAGTACAATATGGATATAATCGTCGCGGCCTTCATGGGAAATTTGCGTCTCGTCCGTCAGTTCGGCCAGTGTGCCCTTCAGCACCCTGACGTCGCGCAGTGGAGCGAAAAAGACCTCTTGGATGGCGGGTGGCGCGCCTGTGTGATCGATCGTGACAACCGTGACGGATTTGTTTTGGCGCGCCTCGTCAAACGAATACTTGAGCGGCGAACCACAATACCGTATATGCTCGCGAAAAACATATTGCGGGCCGTGCAGGTGGCCGAGCGCCACATAATCGAAACCCGTAAACAACGAAGGGTCGACAGCGTCGGTGCCGCCGACAGAAAGCGATTCGGATTCGCAGGTCGCGGGCTCGTAACCGTTGCTGGAGACGAACTGGTGCGCAATAAGCACATGTTTGACATTGCCGTCGAGGTTGGCAGTCGAAAGCACGG
Organism: Christensenella sp. UBA5399; assembly: GCA_002407725.1. Classification (GTDB taxonomy): domain Bacteria; phylum Bacillota; class Clostridia; order Christensenellales; family Christensenellaceae; genus UBA5399. The sequence goes on from DHOD01000083.1 coordinate 32,459, forward strand.
CGGCGACAGCGTCATGGGTGTTCTCGATTGTGCGGTCGTCAAAGAAGCGCCGCACATGTGACGGCTTGATAAAGGGCAGCATATGAAACCGGATGTCGCCCCCGTGATCCGCCAGCGTGACGGATTTCAACGTGCCGTCAAAGGAACCGCAAAAATGAATGTTGTATTTGCCAAGAATATCGCCCGCGAAGCATAGCCGCTCAGGCGAATCGTGGTTGCCGCTGATGACAAATACAGCCGCGCCGCTGCCTGCCAGCCGTGTCAGAAAATCGTCGAACACGCGCACGGCCTCGGCGGAAGGGACGGGCTTGTCGTAGACATCACCCGCAATGATCACCGCGCCGGGCGCTTGGCGGACGATGTCGCTTGCGATGGCGTCCAGTATATATTTTTGATCCTCCAGCAACGAAAAGCCGTGCAGGCTTTTGCCGATATGCAGGTCGGAAAGATGCATGATTTTCATATGAATTCATTATAGCAGAGGGCCCTGCAAAAAAAAAGCGGTACGGAAAGAAGTGGAGGTGGTCAAAATACCCGCAGCTGGAATTCGGTCAGGTATTCGCGCCGGTCGGCGGCGGAATGGATGTCCACCCAAAGCAACTCCAGTATCCGGTTGTCGTGTTGCAGCCCGCCATGGGCGGCATAATCCAGCAGTGCGCCGGCAAGCGTGTTGATGTCGTGGATGTCGCCCTGGTGGGTCATTGTCAGGTAATTGCCGGCGGGAAAGACGCCGGGGCCGTGCTCGTTGATCATGAACACGCCGGTGTAAGAATATGTGCCACCGGCATTTTTTTGCGTAGACAGGAATGACCCGATGCGGTTGTTGCCGATGATGGAGGCATCCTTATCCTCAAGCAACAGGCGACGGATGAGCATATCCATTTCTTCATCCTGCTGATAGCCTTCGGTGGTAAAGGAATAGCGCCGCTCTTCCAGATGGATTTGCCTGACGGCATCGGTTTCGTGCCCCGTCGCCTCGCAAATTGTCTGCAGCTTGGTTTCGGCCTGCTTTTTGAGCTTGCGCAAATTGCGGATTTCCACGTCAAGCAGGTTGACCTCTTCCTGCAAAAGCTGTTTGGTGGTCAACGTACTCCTGTTTTGCAGGTAAGCGGTGATTTTCTCCATGGATACGCCCAGCGCGCGCAGGTCGCGTATGACGTTCAGCCGCCACAGGTCATTGAGCCCGTACATGCGGTATCCGTTGGTATCGCGCCGGGGCTCGGCCAGGCCCAGCCGCTCATAGTAACGCAACGTATCGGGGCTGATTCCATACAGGGATGCAATCTCGTTTATTTTGAAATATTTCTTCATTATAATATATAAACTCCAAAAAACGCTTGACTTTGGAACGGTTCCAAGGTTTACAATGATCCCTGGTGAAAAAATGACGAAACTGAAAACAGATACAATGTTCAAGCAATTCCTTAAGTATTGCATACCGACGGTGCTGTCGCTGTTGGTATTTTCGCTGTACACCATGGTGGACGGTATGTTTGTGGCGTGGGGCGTCTCCGAACTGGCGCTTTCCGCCGTAAACATCTGCATGCCGTTTGTGCAGATGCTGTTTGCGGTCGCGATACTGTTTGCGGTGGGGACATCCACCGTATCGGCCGTGCTTTCCGGCCAGCAACGCCACGCCGAAGCCAATAGGGTGTTTTCGCAAAACGCAGCTTTGCTGGCGGTGGCCGGGGCCGTTATGACGGTCGTCGTGCTGGTTTTCACCGACCAGATCGCGGAATTTTTGGGTGCAGTCCCCGAAAACGGAGCATACGTCCGCCAGTACCTGCGGGGCCTCGCGCCGTTTTGCATCAGCATCATGATCTCCTATTCACTGGAGATACTGGTCAAGACGGACGGCTTTCCCCATTTGGCGATTGTCGCGGTAGTGACAGGCGCTGTAACCAATTGCGTGCTCGATTACCTGTTTGTGATGGTGTTTGGCTGGGGCGTACCGGGCGCTGCCGTGGCAACGGGGATGGCGCAAACGCTTGTCATGCTCATATACATCATACACTTTTTAAAAAAGAGGGGCAAGTTCCGCTTTGTGCGCTTCCGATTCGACCCCAAAGTGTATAAACGCATCATCCCGATTGGGATTCCCGATGGGCTGACAGAGCTTTCGGTGGGTGTAACGGTGTTTATGTTCAATTGGGTGGTGCTCCGGTTTATCGGGGTGGGGGCGGTTGTCAGCTATACGATCACATCCTATATCGGCAACATTGTCATCATGGTGATGGCGGGGATATCGCAGGGCATACAGCCGCTGGTCAGCTATTATAAGGGGTGCGGCGAGCTGGACTGCGCCAGGAAGCTGTTTGGGTATGCGGTCAAATCGGTCGCGGTGATGTCTGTTATATCGCTGGTGATATGCGTGGCGGCGGCGCCGCAAATAGCGGGCATATACATTTCGGGCGGAGAAGCGGGATTGCTGGAATATTCGGTGCATGTCCTCAGGGTATACAGCATATCATTCCTGATAGCTGGGTATAATATCGTGACGTCGGGGTTCCTGGTGGCGCTGGAAAAGCCTGTTGGCGCAATTGCCATCTCCCTGCTGCGGAGCATCGTGGTTTTGGCATGTAGCCTGTTTGTGTTGACGGCGGTTTTCGGCGGCGAGGGGATATGGTGGGCGACAACGCTGACAGAGG
>DHOD01000083.1:35256-41298 GCA_002407725.1 Christensenella sp. UBA5399
GGTCATTTCGTTGCTTGTGCTGCGGTCGGTGGAAAAAGGCTTCAGGCATGGCAGCGCGCACACAGATACATTGGCCACGATGCGGGAAAGTGGAGAAAACGAAACGTTATCGTGTTAAAACACATGAGAATAAAAAAGCAAGCCCGCTGCCAGCGGGCCTGCTTTTTCAGTTGGTTATTTTGCGCTGCTGTGGCCATACCCCATTTCTGTAAGCAGGTCGGCCAGACGGTGTAGCCGCTCCGACAACAGCTCGTCGTCCTTGGCGAGTGAATCATAAAAAAGTTTGATATCCTCACTGATCATGGGGTTGTCGGTACAGACGGAAACAGTCATGGCATCCCCCTGCAGGCCGACCCGGGCGATGTCGGGGTCTTTTTCGTCATAGAGCTTGGGCATACGGTACGCTTCTGCAAAATACTTCTTTGTCTCGCAAGTCAGCAGCGCCATATCAATGATGCGGTGCAAAGGCAGTTCTTCCGATTGCCGAGACCATTTTTCGCCGGTATACCGCCAAACCTTGGCGGAGATATCGACCTTGCCCCGGTCATTCCATTGGGCAAGTCCAAGAGACAGCCCCTTTGCATCCGAATGGTGTGCATTGCGCCCGTCTATATTATCGTAGTCCTCCACAACAATGACAGGTTTGTGCTTGAGTGTGGTGGGTATCTTCATGATATTTCTCCTTTGTTCAAAAAAATATTTATTAATTTATAGATTTACTAAATTAGTAATCTAGTAATCTAGTAATATAGTACCATTGTTTTTCCATTATGTCAATATTATTAACTTGGGGAAACACCTGTAACAATTGAATACCCCGTAAATATGCGGCATGCGGGCATGTGTGCGAATGCAGAAAATCCCCACATTGAAAAGCGGTATATTTATATATATAATGAAAGAACATATAGCAAAAAATTTGGGGGAGGAAAACCATGTATACAATTTTTGACGCAAGTGACAGTTTTTTTAGAGTAAAGCAAAAGACGGAGGCTCTGGTTCCTCTGCTTGTACAGCACGGGATTGACGCAGTCAATCCGCCTGTTGAGATTCTGGAAGACGTGGCAAAAGCGAAAGACGTGGCGCAGATTGTATACGACAACGGGTTAAAGTGGGGTTTTTTACCTATGCCGGTGGAATTTCTGCACCCGGATTTGGGCGATGAAGAATTTGAGGACGGGTTGAAAAAGCTGGCGACTTGGGCTCAAACAGCCGGGATGATTGGTGTAAAATACGCGTATAATCCGGTGTTTCCCGGTCATAATGAATATGGATATGCGCGTAATATGGAGCGCCATGTGGTTAAAATCAAGCGGATTAGCAAGGTGCTGGAGGACAGTGGAATCCGCTATGGGATAGAGTTTCTGGGGCCTCCGGACCTGCGGCAGGCCTTCAGGCATCCGTTTGTCCATACCGTTGCGGGGGCGCTGGCGTTGATCGATGAAACAGGCGCGGATATAGGATTTGTTTTTGATACATTCCACTGGTATTGCGGGACGGCCGATATGGACGAGCTGTATCTGGCGGCCCGAAACACCGACAAAATGATTTGCCTGCATGTGAATGACGCCATTGCGGGTGTGGGAAGGGAAGGGCAAAAGGACCTGACACGTGCGATGCCCATGACAACCGGCGTGATTGACGCGGCGGGGATATGCAAGTTGTTTTTGGATAACGGGTATAGCGGCCCGGTTTTGTTGGAACCGATTCTGCCGACGTACGAGCGGTTTGAGAACATGAAACCGGAAGACGTTGTGGCGGAAGTGGCCCAATCATATCGCAAGATGAAACAAATCGTCATTGGTGTGTGATAATAATTTCATATGGACTTCCTGCGGCTTTGCCCGCAGGAAGCAGGTTCTTGCCTGACATCAATAATAGATTATCACAATTATAACGAAAATATTAAGCAAATGTAAAAGAATATTTTTCAAGAATTACAATATATATGTCTCCTGTGTTAAGAAAACTACAGCAAATGGGGAAAACGGTGTTTTTTTTGTAGAACTTGCCAAAGGCATTTGTAACAATGTCTTAACAAAGATTGAAAAAAGAAACAAAACAGGCAATAACAAGCGATGCATAAAGTAAATAGAGATTATCTTCAAATAAACACAATTATAAACCTAAAAAACAAAAATATAACTGAAAACTGGAATTGAAAAGCCAATAGAAAGACTTATAATTAAAAAAGCGTGTTAAGCTGTCCACTTATAGGAACATATGTAACCAGTGAGCACAAAACGCTTGACAGATCGTAAATTTGTGGTTTAGAATGAGTTAGCCCAAAAGGCAGGCTTGGCGTTTTGCCGGGCGAAAACCAATTATATTGATAAAATCCGCGCTTCAAGCGGCATAAAGTTTATCCACTGAATCTGGTGGAAAATAAAAAAAGGAGAAACTATATGAAAAAGAGGAAAATTCTTATCGTTGCAATGGCATGTCTTCTCGTATTTGCGCTCATGCTGACAGCATGCACGCAGTCGGAAGCACCTGCTGCTGAAACAGCTGCAGCAGAAGAGGCGACAGAAGCGCCTGCTGCTGAGCCCGCGGCTGAAGAACCTGCGGCTGAAGAGCCCGCTGCTGAGCCTGCTGGCGATGCTGCTGGCGGACAGACACAGGCAGAGGCGATTACCGGTGGCGTAGAAGCTACTGGCGAACCCCGGATGGTTGAAGAGCGCGAGGACGCCCTTGATGGCGAACCCCTCAACAGCCCTGACGTGTATACAGAGGCAGAGATGCCCGGTCTTGAGTCTGCAATCGGCGTAAAGCCCCTTAAGAAATACAAGGTTGCTTTCTCCAATGGCGACATGGACAATGACTGGCGCGCAACATTCTTCAACGATTTTGTTGCACAGGGCGAGTACATGAAAGAGCAGTTTGGTATAGACTTTATCTATGCTAACTCCGGTAATGACAGTGCAAAACAGATCCAGGATATCCAGGCTCTGCTTGCGCAGAAACCCGACCTGCTGATGTTCAGCCCCAATGAGTCCGCTCCTCTGGCTACTATCTATGATAGCTGCAAAGAAGCTGGCGTTCCGTTCTTCACAATCGACCGTTCGATCGAAGCTGAGATCGGTGCTGATCAGTACATCTGCGACATCGAGGGCGACAACATTGCTTGCGGCCTGTCGATGGGTATGGCTATTGTAGAAGGTCTGACAGACAAATACGGTGAGCCCAAAGGTACAGTGGCAGAGATCGCTGGCCAGATCGGTTCTTCGCCCGCTATCCACAGGTCCACAGGCCTTAGGATGATCATTGAGCAGTTCCCTGACATCAAGATCATTCAGGTTATTGATGGTCAGTTTGATGCTGACACATCCAATGCTGCGGCACAGGATATCTTCACAACTAACCCTGAGGTTGATGCTGTAGCCAACGGCTGCGACGCTTCGGCGATGCAGGCTGTAACGGTTGCTGAGTCCATGGGTATCGAAGGCGTTATCTACGTTTCTGTTGATGGCGACACAACATACCTGAAAGACTACATCGGCGAAGGCCGCGCTTACCACTGCGCTGAGTATCCTCCGTACTTTGCAAACACAGCTTGGGAGTATGCTATTCACTACCTCAATGGTGAAGCTATCCCCACAATCGTGCTTGTTCCTGAGCGTGAGTTCATGATGAACACAGAAGAGCGCACAGCGAAGATGGAAGAGATGTTCGCAACATTGGATACACCTTTCGTACCGGCTTCTGTTGGTGGATATGATGTATTCCAGATGGGTCAGTATGATCCTGAACTGTGGTCCTCCACATACCCTGTAAACTGGGCTGCTGGCGGCGGTGCAGAGTATCTTGAGACTCTTATTCCCGACGATCCGTATGCATTGACAAACAGCTGAAAAAGCTGACTACGGATTTATGGTATTGACTGCTTATTCAGTAATCAGTAATTGAAAAAAGGTTTGTGACAGGGGCCCGGCCCCTGTCACAGACCAATATAAAGCGGTTTAATGTCTGACAACCAAAATAGAGGTTTTTGGCAGGTTTGACTGTCTGCCAAAAACCGATATTTTGTTAAAAGAAAATTTTGTGTGTGCAGGCAAAGGCACTTGTATACATGGTGGAGGTATGTGCTTTATGTTACTTGAAGCAAAAAATATAAACATTTCGTTTTCAGGAATACAAATACTATACGATGTTGATTTCGAATTGAATGCCGGCGAAATAAACTGCCTTCTGGGTGAGAATGGCGCAGGCAAAAGCACATTGATTAAAGTTTTTACAGGAATCAATTCGGATTATACCGGCGAAATATATTTGGATGGAAAGCCGGTGGAGATCAGAAGCCCAAGGGATGCAATTGCAAATGGTATTTATGCAGTGCAGCAGCACAGGGATCTGGCGCCATCGCTTGACGCAGTCGAGAATATGTTTCTAGGTAATGAGATTTTTGTTGAGGGCAGTAAGCAGAAGCTTGATTTTAAAAAGATGAGAGAGCTGGCAAAGGAATATATTGCCAGGTTTGGAATTGAAATTAACCTCGATGTTCCCGTTCGAAGCCTGAAGCTGTCGGAGCAGGGCGTTATCGCCATATGCAAAGCTTTGGTTGCCAACAGTAAAATATTGATTATAGACGAAGCGTCGGCGCCTTTGGATGATTCAGAGCGTGTGGCGCTTTATGGTTCGTTGCAGCAGTTGGCAAAAGAGGGAAAAGGAATTATATACATCACGCACCATCTGGATGAGGTGTACCGTATCGGGGATATAATAACAGTACTGCGGGACGGCAGGAACGTAGCAAGGGTGGATACGAGCGAGATGGATAAGGCGCAGCTTGTGGTAAGCATGACGGGCAATGCCAAGCTGTATTCACGCGATCAGGAAGAAGAAGCGAAAAAGACATTTGGCGAGGTTGCCATTGAAGTTGAGAACCTGTCGGGCGACGGGCTGGAGAATATCAGCCTGAGTGCGCGTAAGGGTGAGATTTTAGGGATTGCGGGCCTTGAAGGTTCCGGTAAGGATATGATTGCCAAATGCTGTTTCGGTTGCGGAACCGTGACCGGCGGCACCATAAAAATGGATGGCAAGGAAATACAGCCCAAATTACCGATTGATGCAATTAAAGAGAACATCGGGTTGGTGCCGGACGACAGGAAGGTGAACGGCCTGCTTTTGGTGCGGGACGTAAAGGAAAACATCCTGATCTCGGAAATCAACAAGCACAACCGTGCAATTGTGTCCAGCAGATGGGCGGAGAAAACTGCCAAAAAATTTGTGAAGGAAATGGGCATTAAGTGTTCTTCCACAAGCCAGCTGATAGAATACCTTTCAGGTGGAAACCAGCAAAAGGCGCTGATTGCAAAATGGGTGGAGGCGGATGTTGACGTGTTGTTTATGATCGAGCCCACAGAGGGTATCGACGTAGGCGCCCGTTCTGACCTTTACAAGGTGTTTAAAGAGCTTGCGGCAAAGGGCAAGACAATTGTAATTGCCACCAGCGATATCGACGAATTGCTGACGCTGTCCGACAGGATCGTTACGATGTACGACGGCAAGGTGGTTGGCGAATATGATTATGACAAAGTGACTAAGCAGGAAATACTGGCAGACATTCTGTCCGTGGCGTCCTGAGGTTAGGAGGGGTATTCTGATATGACTACTACGACTGCGCCTAAGCCTTTGGGCAAGGGCAGAAATGTTAAAAGCGCGCTTTCAAGAAATGCGTTGATATTGATTGCGATTGCAATGTTTATTTTCTGCGTTGCGATCAATCCCAATTTCATAGAAGCGTTTACAATCAGCTCGCTGCTGCAGGAGATTGCGTACATGTCGATTCTGGCAATGGGTATGACCTTCGTCATACTGACAGGCGGAATCGATCTTTCGGTCGGCGCCGTGATGGCGTTGTCCTCGACAATCATTGCGCTTTTTCTGAAAAACACTCCGTTTGATAATGCGGCAGCCTCGATTGTTGTGGCAATCGCGATCGCGTTTGTTGTGTGTATTGGCATAGGAGCTTTTAACGGCTTCTGTGTTACGATGCTGCGGTTACCACCAATGGTCACGACACTGGCGATGACCTGGGTGGCC
>DHOD01000083.1:41441-50382 GCA_002407725.1 Christensenella sp. UBA5399
CTGGCGATGACCTGGGTGGCCAAGGGAATTGCTGAATCAGTCTCAAAGGGGCCGCCGATCGCGATCAAACTCTCTGAGTTTAAAGAATTTTTTAACTACAAAATAGGCGGGTTGGTGCCGGTGACATTTATATTCGCTGTCGTGCTGTTGCTGTTTCTCAGCAATATGTTGAAAAACCGGCGCTCCGGACGTGAATTCTATGCAGTAGGCTCCAACCAGTATGCGGCATTTATATCGGGTACAAATACAAAAGGCGTCCTGATGAAGGCATACATCATCAATGCCCTGTTTGCGGGCATTGCGGGTGTGTTCATCGCGGCCTTTACCGGTTCCGGTTTTGCGGGTCTGGGTACCGATTACGAGCTGTATACAATTGCTGCGGTTGTTATGGGCGGTGTGGCCATGACCGGCGGCGAAGGAAAGATGTATCTCGCTTTCTTTGGTGTTATTATACTGAGGCTGCTGAACAAGGTGGTTGTTTATTCGGGTCTGTCCAGTGTTTCGGGCTTTATTGAAGGCATTATCATAGGCGGCATACTGATTTTAGTGCTGTTTATCAATAGCAGTAGGAAGGGAGGTGCAAAAGCATGAAGAATACAGAATTAGCTGCTGAGAGAAAATCACCAATTGAAATCATCCGCAGATACTCTGTTATATTTACGGCGATTGTACTGATTGTGATTGCGGTCATCATGACGCAAGGGACATTCCTCTCACTGGGGAATCTGCTGAACGTGGGTGAGCGTGCGGCGGCGATCGGCATTGTGGCAATTGGCCAGATGCTGGTCATACTGACGGGAAATATCGACCTGAGCGTCAGCGGCATCATGGCTGTTTCGCTGGCTTCAGCGGCGGCGTTCATTAAAATGGAAACCATTCCATTTCCCGTGGTCATTATATTGATGTTGGTGATAGGTATGGGGTGCGGCGCGCTGAACGGGCTTGTCATTTCCAGGACGAGAATTCCTTCATTCATGTTTACGCTGGGCACATACCTTGTGTACCAGTCGATTGGATACGTAATCAGTCGGGCGCAAAACATGAACTTTAAGCCCTTGCAGGCATGGATGAACCCCAGCGGAACTATGGATGGGCGTATATTTGCGATCATCTTGTGGCTGGCACTGGGGATACTCTTTATCCTGATACTCTCGTTTACCCGGTTTGGTAAAAACATTTACGCGACCGGCGCGAGCAAACGTGCCGCGACAATGTCCGGCGTAAAAGGCAACCAGATCATTTTCCTTGCCTATACGATATGCGGCCTTATGTGCGCGCTTTCGGCATGGACAATGGAGTACCGCCTCGGGCAGATGAACGTCAACTCCACTTCGAGTTACCAGATCGAGTCAATTGCCTCGGTTGTTGTGGGCGGCGTGAGTATGAACGGCGGCGAAGGAAAGGCGTACGGCCCATTGGTCGGTGCCTTTATCATGGCGGCGTTGCTCAACTTGCTGAACCTGTATGGTGTAGGCGTGTACGAGCAAAACGTTGTGAAAGGCCTTGTGCTGATAGGTTTCGTGGCATTGTCCAGCTTCCTGACGTCATCCAGCAAGGGTGCGACAAAGAAGAAAAAGGTAAAAGCTGCGTAAGTGCAAAATTATGTAACAAAACAAAAGGGCTTGCCGGATGGCAGGTCCTTTTTTTGCAATTATAGAGGTGCAGCTATAAGCTGCATTTTTGCTTTTGGGGAGCGCACAGCAGAGGACGAGTGGGGCAGGGGTAAATCAAAAGAGCTCCCGATCAGGAAGCTCTTTGAAAGGCTGAGAAAACAGTAGCTGCTAGCTGATTACCGATTGGTACTCGCTTTCCGTAATGGGTGCGACGGTCCCATAAGCGGGCTGGCCCGCAAGCATGGAGTTGAGGCGGCAAATCTTCCAGTCGCCACCGTAATTGAGCAATCCAAAGCCGCCGCAGTACAATTGGCCGTTCAGGTCATATAGGACAACCATCTCAGTCATCCCATCGGCACCATAAGATGCGGCCTGCCGGTCAAAGTTGCTGGTGTTTGTCTCGCTGTGCAGCACCTCGGGCATTGGCTCGTCCATGCGTACGATCTCCAGCGAATGCAGCTGAGCGGGGTCTACTGCGGCCATAAAATCTTCAATACTGATGTCGCTCTCGCCCAGTACGATGGGCATGCTGAGGTCTTCATCAATAAAAAAGCTGTAGCAGAAGTAGCGGATATAGTTGCCCATGGTAGCCGCTTGCTGCAACTGGTTCAGGTCGGCAAACATATCGTATTCTGCCGGGGCAGGAGCGGCGCCGGGCATGATGACGCTCAGGCGGTCGCTGTATTGGTGAAAATCAAAGTCCGTACCGTACGCGTATATCGCACACGCTTCCAGCGCGCCTTCCAGGTCGTTATCGGTGACTGCCCCCACAAAGTGTTCGATAGCCGCTTCCGGTGTGCTGAATGACTGCTCGCTGACACCGAGCACGCCTGATCCGCCATCGGCTTTGTTTCTCTGGTATTCGTTGATGCCGTCGGCAACCTCTTTGGTGATTTCGGCGCCGTCGATGTTGAGCCCAAGCCCAAAGCAGCCTGTCAAAGAAACGCAGGCGATGGCAGCCAATAGAATCGTCCATAACTTTTTCATATAAAATATCCCCTCCAAAATAAAAAACTGTATCTTCCGGCATTTACCGGCAGATACAGTATATTGGATTTCATGGTAAATGGCAAATGCTACCAGATGGCAACCGCACGGATCGGCGAGCCGGAACCGCCGTCTATTCGCAGGGGCAGGCCGATAAAATATGCCTGTTCGGGAATCTGCTCAAGGTTGGCAAGGCATTCTACAACCAGTATGTCTTTGGGAAGGAGTACCTTGTGCGCTTCGTTGTTTTTCGAGAAGGAGGCATCTATGGCAAACGTATCAACCCCTGCCATCTTGATTTGCTTTTCGGCAAGGTAGATCGCGCCTTCCTCCGAGAGGCCGGGCCACCGCTCCGTGTATTTTTTCCCTTCGGGCAACGGCTTGAAGTATTTGCCCCAGCCAAAGCACATGCATACAATATCGTCCTTTTCAACAGGGCCGTATTGATCCTCCCATTTGGTGATGTCGCTTTTGTACACAAGCGCGTCTGGGGCGATGTGTGTCATGTCCATTTTGACGCATTTGCCCATAAACTTTTGCGCGGGATATGCCTCCATGCTTTTGCCACCCTCGTTTTTTTCGAAAAAATGAAAGGACGCATCCAGATGGGTACCGTTGTGCTCGCCCATTGTGATCGCAAAATTGTTGGCGGTGTTGCCCCAGGCCTTTTTCTCCCAGGGATTTAACAGATAGTGCGCGTGGGTGGGCCAACCGGGAATATCTTTCTCCAGCACGTGGCTGAGTTCGGTAATGTGCGCGTCGTTGATGATACCTGCCAATTGATTCAAATCCATCTTCAATACCTCCGGTAGCGAGTAAGAGTGTTGAACGGTTATCCTATATGGATAGTATAATCGCTGCTCATGATGCAGTCGAGCGCGCGCTGTTTAGAGCTTCTGATGTGGTTTTCCATTGCATGCACGGCGGCGTCTTCATCATTTTCCAGCATGTGTTTAGCAATCTCCAAATGCTGCCGCTTTGTCTCCAGCAGGTTGGCTTCGTCCTTGTTGCACAGCACGCTCAACCGGTGGTTTTGCACATAAATATCGTCCATAATACGCTCGAGAAGCCGGTTGTCGACGTAACTCAATATCAACCGGTGCAGATTTTCCTCCTCCACCATGTTGCCGTCTCCCACTGTTTTTTGCAACCGTTCCATATTGTCGTACGCCTGGCGCAACGCAATGGCCGGGATATGCTGCATGGCGAGGCGGAGCGCAAAAGGCTCGTTGATCTCGCGGACGGCATACAGGTCGTTGATGTCTTTGAGCGTGATACTTTTGACAAATACGCCCTTGCGGGGGAGCATTTCGACAAGCCCCTCCTTGCTCAGGGCGTTGATTGCCTCGCGAAACGGCGTACGGCTGACGGCAATTTCTTCAATAATATCCTTTTCCACCAGCACCGACCCGGGGGGGTATACGCAGTTTATAATCCTGTCTTTTACAATTGTATATGCTTTATCTTTGAGGCTTGTCATAAAAAGTGCAACCTTTCTTACAGCGTTCTGATTTATAGAATAAAGAACACTGCATGCTTTTGCAATAAAGAATACGGAATAATTTGTATATGTAATTCTTTATTGCATCCGCGATAAAAATAACTCTTGATTATATAAATTATATCATGTATACTTCTTGTATACAAGAGAAATATCAAGTTTTTTTACAGTTGGTACATGCGTCATTGCGCAGGCAATGAACCCTGGGGGAAGCTTGATGAAAAGGTTGCCGGCAAATGATTGCCCGATAGCCGTTTTGGAAAATGGAATGAATATCCGGGAGGTAAATGAGAATGAATGAAGCAATGCAAAAGTATATGAAGGTGGGACTGATCCACTTTATGTCTTTTCCCGAGTGCATGAAGGGCGAAGGCCCGATACTGGAGACGATCAAGAAGGTAGCGGTAGACGATTATTTTGACGCGATTGAGGTCACATGGATCAATGATGCGGAAACGCGCAAAAAAGCGGCGGAGATGATCGAGCTGTCGGGGATGGAAGTGCGCTATGGCGGCCAGCCGCGCCTGCTGACCACCGGCCAGAACATCAACGACCTGGACGAGGGAAACAGGCAGACCGCGCTTGCGTCTTTGAAGGCGGGCATTGACGAGGCATACGAGATTGGCGCAACAGGCTTTGCATTCCTATCCGGCAAATATGAGGAAGCGACAAAGGAAGATTCATATAAAAAGTTGTTGGAATCGACAAAGGAAATGTGCCTCTATGCCAAGGAAAAGGGTAACCTGCGCATTGCACTTGAGGTGTTTGATTACGACATCGACAAAAAGTCGCTGATTGGGCCCACGACACTTGCAAAACGTTTTGCGGAGGACGTGCTTGCAGATTATGACAATTTTGGCCTGATGGTCGATTTAAGCCACATCCCGCAGATGCATGAGACCATTGAAGAATCGATTTATCCTGTTAAGGATTATATCGTGCATGCGCACATCGGCTCGGCAGTCATTGCAGACCCGGCGATGGACGCGTACGGCGACCAGCATCCGCGTTTCAACTTTCCCAATTCGGTCAACAGCGCCAAGGAGTTGACAGAATACCTCCGGGCGTTGATGGATATTGGATATTTTGAGAAGTTTGACCGTCCGTTTGTCAGCTTCGAAGTCAAACCGTTTGGCGATGAAGACCGCGAAATCGTGATCGCAAACGGCAAGCGTGTGCTCAACGAAGCATGGGCAAATCTTTAAGGATATTTTAGGATATAAGGAGTAAATAAATGAAAATAGTTGTACTTGACGGTTTTACAGAGAATCCGGGCGATATATCGTGGGAGCCGATCTCATCACAGGGAGAGTTTGCGGTGTACGACAGGACATCGTTTGACCCAGGTAACATTGCGCCCATTTTGGAACGCGCAAAGGATGCGGAAGTGATTTTCACAAACAAGACGCCCATCACAAAGACGGTGATCGATCAACTGCCCAGCCTGAAGTATGTCGGCGTGCTGGCGACAGGGTTCAATGTTGTGGATGTGGATTACGCGAAGGAAAAAGGTATTCTGGTCAGCAACATCCCCACGTACGGCACGGCTGCGGTTGCGCAGTATGCGACGGCGTTGTTGCTGGAAATGTGCCACCATGTAGGCGAGCATTCGGCATGCGTGCTCAACGGCGACTGGGAGAACAACGACGACTGGTGCTTCTGGAACCATCCGCTGGTGGAGCTGGAAGGCAAGACGATCGGCCTGCTTGGATTTGGACGCATCGGACAGGCGTTTGCGAAAATTGTGCAGGCGCTGGGCATGAAGGTGCTGGTGTACGACGTATACCAGGATAAGGCGCTGGAAAGCGATACGCTCCAATATGCGGACTTGGATACGGTGCTGCGGCAGTCGGACGTGATATCGCTGCACTGCCCCCTGACGGCGGACAACACGGGCATGATCAATGCGGCAAACATTGCCAAGATGAAGGACGGCGTCATGATCGTCAATACTTCGCGTGGGCCGCTGATCAATGAGAAGGACCTGGCGGACGCGCTGAATAACGGTAAAGTGGCATATGCCGCGGTGGACGTTGTTTCGACAGAGCCGATCAGGCCGGACAACCCGCTGCTTGGGGCAAAGAACATGATTATCACGCCCCACATTGCCTGGGCGCCTAAGGAATCAAGGATGCGGCTGATGGATATTGCTGCGGAAAACCTGCGGCAATACGTTGCTGGGAACCCTGTAAATATCGTAAATAAATAGGAGAATCAACGATGGCAAATATATTGGATAAATTTGACCTGACCGGCAAAAAAGCTATGGTCACAGGAGGCGCGCGGGGGCTCAGCCTGGGCATTGCGCGTGCGCTCAACGAGGCGGGCGCGACGGTGGTGCTGATGGATGTGCTGGACGAAGTCGGCGAATCGGCAAAAGCGCTTGCAGGCAAAGGCGGGCAGTGCTTCGGTGTAAAGTGCGACATGAATATTGTGGATGACATTGACAAGGGTTTTGACGAGGCGCTGGAGATGCTCGGCGGCCGGCTGGATATACTGGTCAACGGCGCGGGCATACAGTTTCGCTGCCCGTCTGCCGATTTCCCGGCGGACATGTGGTATAAGGTGGTCAACATCGATATGAACGCGGTGTTCTTTATGTGCCAGCGCGCGGGGCGCGTCATGCTGAAGCAGAAGTACGGGAAAATCATCAACATCGCATCGATGAACGCGTTTTTCGGCGGTACAATCGTGCCGGCTTACGCTGCCAGCAAGGGCGGCGTGGCAATGATCACCAAGGCGCTGTCCAACGAGTGGGCGGGCGAAGGCATCAATGTCAACGCGATTGCGCCCGGATACATGATTTCCGACATGTCCAAGACGATGCGCGATGTGCCGGGGCAGGTGGACGAGTTGACAAAGCGCATACCGGCAGGGCGCTGGGGTGACGACGAGGATATGCAGGGGTTGGCGGTATATCTGGCGTCCGATGCGTCTGCTTATGTCAGTGGAACAGTCATCCCGGTGGATGGCGGTTTCATGTGCCGCTAGAAAGGAAGGAACGATTATGGCTTTATCTGAACAAAGGATCGGTGAACTGAACGAGCTCTGCCGCAACTTCCGGCTTGAGCTGATGGATATGCTTTTTAAAGCGCAGTCGGGGCATCCGGGCGGGTCGCTCTCGGTGTGCGAGATATTGACGTCGCTGTATTTTGTGGAGGCGAATGTAGACCCGAAAAATCCGGGCGATGTCAACCGCGACAGGATTGTCCTGTCCAAAGGGCACGCAGCGCCCATGATGTATATCGAGCTTGCGGAAAAAGGCTTTTTCGCCAAGGATGAGCTGAAGACGCTGCGCTGCATCGATACGCGCATGCAGGGGCACCCCAGCTCCAAAAACACCCCGGGCGTAGACCTGACGGCGGGGCCGCTGGGCATGGGTCTTTCGGCGGGCGTAGGGATGGCGCTTGGACTAAAGATGAAAAACAGCCCTGCGACAGTATACGTCGTGCTGGGCGACGGCGAGATCAACGAAGGTACGATTTGGGAAGCCTGCATGAGCGCCAGCAAGTTTGGTACGGATAACCTGATTGCAATACTGGACAAAAACAACGTGCAGCTTGACGGTACGGTGGATGAGATTATGCCGATGGGCGATGTGGCGGCAAAGTTCGCGTCGTTCGGTTTTGAGGTGTTGCACTGCAACGGGCATGATATTGCCGCCCTGTGCGACGTCATCGAGCAGGCCAAGGCAGTGCAGGGCAAGCCCGTGATGATCATTGCGGATACGGTCAAGGGCAAGGGTGTTTCATTTATGGAAGGCCAGAACGCATGGCACGGCAAGCCGCTGAGCGAGGAAGATTACAAGCAGGCGGTCAAGGAATTGGGAAGGGAGAACTGACATGAATAAATCATTAAGGGCTGTATACGGCGAAACCCTGGCCAGGTTGGGCAAGGACCATTCGGATTTTGTAGTGCTGGACGCAGATGTTTCCAATTCCACAATGTCGCGTATATTTGGCGACAGCTTCCCGGAGCGCTTCTTTAACGTGGGGATCGCGGAGGCCAACATGGTGGCGATGGGCGCGGGATTTTCGGAAGTGGGCTATACGCCGTTCCTGAATACGTTTGGCGTGTTCCTGGCTTCCATTGGGCTGATTGGCGCGCGGACATATGGATCATATTCCCACATGAACATGAAGTTTGTGGGGGCGTACGGCGGGCTTTCCGACGCGTTTGACGGGCCGACCCACCATTCGCTCGAGGATATCGCGATCATGCGCACATTGCCCAACTTCGAGGTGATTGTTGCAAGCGATGCGCTGCAGACCGAGTGGATTGTGGAATACGCGCTGCAGAGCCCCGAGCCAATGTACATCCGGCTGTCGCGCGAGGCGATGGTGCCAAAGTACAGCGGCAAGGATTTTGCGCCGGGCAAGGGCAAGGTGCTGCGCGAGGGCGGCGATGTGACAATCATGGCTTGCGGCGTGATGGTGGACGAGGCGATGGGCGCGGCCGATACGTTGGCACAGGCCGGCATCGAGGCGCGCGTGGTGGATATGTTCTTTATCAAGCCGATTGACAGGGCGCTGATACTGGAGAGCGCGGCCAAGACAGGCGCGATCGTAACTGCGGAGGAGCACAGCGTGATCGGTGGGCTGGGCGGCGCGGTGGCCGAGGTGCTGGCATCCGGCGGCGGCAGCTTTGTTCCGCAGGAGTTTGTGGGCCTTGGCGATACCCATGCCGAATGCGGACCGTACGGTGAATTGTTTGAAAAATACAACGTCTCGGCGGATTCCATCGCGGCGGCTGCAAAGAAAGCAATTGCCAGGAAAAAATAAACGATAGTACTGAGGGGGGCCGTCCTGGCCTCCCTTTTTTATGTACAGAATCCACTGGC
>DHOD01000020.1:0-7777 GCA_002407725.1 Christensenella sp. UBA5399
ATTTCCTCTCAGCGTCCAGTTCGCGTTTCAGCAACGTGCGCTCGTCATCTGCAAGAGTAATTCTATTTTCGTCATCTTCCGGCGGCAGCATGCCGTACGGATTCGGAACCCAAAACAAAAGCGCTGTACCTCGTTTCACATAATCAAATAATAAACCAGTTTTAAACCCTAATTATCCCATTTTTACACAACAACACAACATATGGGCCAGCCAATATTATCCCACCTTTACATGCTTTATGCAATAGTATTTTTGTACCTTGAAATATGTGATAAGGTTTATCGAAAACGGTCAATTTCCTTTGTAAATTCATTCCACCATGTTAACAAAAATTTTCTATTATCATATCAAATTTTTTACCCTTTTTGCCTTCCCTTTGTGGTATACTCTCATAATGGTTGTTTATGTGACTGCGGAATATGACTGCATAGAGGGAAATAAATTTTTTAAATCCATTACATGGTACGACGGGCGCGTGCTCCCTGTCGACCATTTTCTTGAATCCGGGCCGTATGTCTTTGCCGGCCAAAACGTCCACCGCTACTCTCTTGTAATTGGGGGGAAACGCCGCTTTCTTTACGAGGATAGCGACGGACGGTTCTTCGTGATCGTGAAGGATTGAGTTTTTCCAGTTAACCTGCTTGCAACCTTCCCCACTTCATGCTATCCTGACCCTATGGTTGGAGTATTTTTCTTTTTTATATCTATTATTTTTAGTGGGATCATGGCTTTTAAACCAGATTTTTTCTATGGGCTTACACATAATAAATATGCGGTGCCTATGCCGCCAAAACTATTTAAGGCAACCAAGATAATCGGTATTATTTTGCTCGCGCTCTTTAGCTTTATACTTACCATAATTTTGTTGTTTTGGTTTATTCTGTAACAAAACACAATGATTTCTTGTCTTCTTGGTTTTCATCGGTAAATGCCCCGCCTTCCTTTCATCCCTGGCTTTTTCTGTGTCTTTGTGCTATACTAAGGATATAAAGGTGGTGTAATTTTGAATTCTGATGAAATCCGTTCTGTTATTTCCGATCTGTTGTATCCTCTCTCTCTTGAACAAAAAGGTGTCGACCGCAAGCGCATTCTCGACAATTCAGCTTTTTTAGACATCCCTGCCGTTAAGGTCGCAAAGGAGATTGAATTGATGCACGCCGAAGGGCTTCTCACCAAGACAGTGGCCGGTACCGGTTCTTATTACAATCTCGCATAACTCCAAAAGGGGTTAATCCTAATATTCCAAACACAAAAAACCGCACCAATGGTGCGGTTTTTCGCTGTCTTGCACGTGGCAGGGGAGACAGGTCTCGAACCTGCGGCCTACGGTTTTGGAGACCGTCGCTCTACCAACTGAGCTACTCCCCTACGCATGAACAGCAATAGAAATTATACTATACTGTAATTGTATAGTCAATATATCTTCTTCGCCAAACGGCTATTTTTCCACGTAATCGCCCCTGCCCACAAACAGCTCGTACCCAATACTTTTAATGCGTTTTTCCAGCAGATGCTTGCTTTCGGCGGCTTCTTCCCCCGTTGCAATCTTATCGTTATACAGCAGGTATTTTGACCGTACTTCGGTCGGCGATAAATTGGGCATCACAACGTTTGCGCCCGACAGAATCCCCTCTTCCCTGCCCACATTGTCAATTGTCCCCAGCGCGGTTGTCGCAGGGATTAATGTGTTGGGGCGCATCAACCGAAGCATTGCAAGCAGCCGGAGCGTGAGCGCTTTGGAGCCCGCGGGATAACCGGCAAACGGCGTATCCTTATGGGGGATAAACGGCCCTATCCCAAGCATCTGAGGCTGCAGTTCTTCAATAAAACGCAAATCCTTTAAAATCGTCTGCGAAGTCTGGTAGGGCGAACCCACCATAAATCCCGTACCCACCTGAAAACCAAGCTCTTTGAGCATATACAGGCATTTTTTACGGTTGTCCAGCGATAGCGACGCCGGGTGCAGTTTTTGATAATGCCCGAGGTCCGCCGTCTCGTGCCGGAGCAAATACCGATCCGCCCCCGCGTCTTTATACGCCTGGTACACTTCCCTGCTCTTTTCACCAAACGAGAGTGTAATGGCGCAATCGGGATACGCTCCTTTAATTTCCGCCAAAAGCGCAGTCATTTCCTCGTCAGAAAAATGCGGGTCTTCCCCGCCCTGCAGCACAAACGTGCGAAATCCAAGCCCATAGCCTGTCTTGCAGCATTCCAAGATTTCCTTACGCGTGAGGCGGTAGCGTTCCGCATCCGTATTGCCCGCGCGGATACCGCAATAATAACAATTGTTTTTACAATAACTAGAAAATTCGATCAGCCCACGCATATAGATTTTATTACCAAAATGCGCCAAAGCAACCTCACGCGCCTGCGCACGCAAATATTCTATGGCATCAGCATCATTGCATTCGATCAATTGGATCATGCCGTCGTCGTCCAACGTCCTATGCGTCCGTAAATGGTCGATTAAATCTTTCATATCACCTTGATCAATAGTGTTTGCGTATTGTTTCCAAAACGGCAAACAAAGCGTTTTGGGCCGACCGGTACCGCACCATGTAACGCTCGTTGTCCGATCGCCGACCACTCAGGTTTAGCTTGATGACGCGCCTGTCGTTCTCGCTGTCAATCCCGATATACACCGTGCCCACAGGTTTTTCCGGCGTGCCGCCGTCCGGCCCCGCAATTCCCGTTGTGGATACGCCAATATCCGCGCCCGAGATTGCGCGTATGCCGGCGGCCATTTCTGCAGCGGTCTGCTCCGACACGGCGCCATACTTTTCCAAAGTGCTATCCCGCACACCCAGCAGCTTACTCTTCACATTGTTGGCATACGAGCACACCCCGCAGTCAAACACAGTACTGGAGCCGGGCATACTTGTGATAAATTCCGAGAGCATCCCACCTGTGCAGCTTTCGGCAGTCGCAACTTTCAGCCCCTTCTCCTTGAGCTCTTCAACTACCGCATATTGCAGGTTGGGGATATCGATTCCATAAATATAGTCGCCAAGTATCTCATTGATTTTTTTGATCACAGGGGCAATCAGCTTTTCACATTCTTCTTTGTCTTTTCCGGAAGCCGTCACCCTGAGCATCGCTTCGCCAATTTTGGCATAAGGCGCAATGGTCGGGTTGCTGGAAGACTTCATATAGTCGTGCAGCATGTCTTCTATTTTGGATTCCCCTATCCCAAACAAACGGATATTTTTTGATACCAACACTTTGTTCGACATCTTGGAGAGGTAATCGATCACATATGCCGCAAACATCGGCTTCATCTCGCCGGGCGGCCCCGGCAGCAGGATTGCCGTCAGCTTTCCGTCTGTCAACGCCAGGCCGGGTGCAGTTCCCCAGTTGTTATGAAACACCGTAGCGCCTTTGGGCATCAATGCTTGCTTTTCATTGTTTTTCGTCATTTCGGCGCCAATTTTCTTGAAAAACCCCCGGATGCTGTCCAGCGACGCCTGGTCCACCTCCATCGGAACATTGAAATATTTTGCAACCGTTTCCTTGGTCAGGTCGTCGTATGTTGGGCCAAGCCCGCCTGTCATAATCACGATATCCGCACGTGAGAAAGCCAAATTCAGGCTCTCCTCCAGCCTTTCGTTGTTGTCGCCCACCACAGTTTGATAATATACGTCAACACCAATGGCAGCAAGCTCCTTTGCGATATACGCCGCGTTGGTGTTCACGATGTCTCCCAGCAATAGTTCTGTCCCAACACATAAAATTTCTGCCCTCATATTCTCTCCTGTCTATCCATAAATAATCTGCCCAACCTTCCGCAAAACACCACTTTTAAAAAATTTATATTTCGAAAGCGTTGCGAACCGTTTTATTATACCATAGTCTTTCATTGCCGCATACGCAGTGACAAGGGACAATTGTTCTTGCGTCAACAGGTCGCTGTATACATCCCCAAAAGCCTGCGCCTGCTGATATGTATCGTCAATGGATTTGTGTATCGCGTCCGTATTATCCAGCTTCTCCTGCACATATTCCCCCGATCCCACATCCTTTGCGCCGACATCGTTTGCGCCGTGCTGGCGGTACCGCACCGTCGATTGTTCCACAAGCAAAATTTTGCCAAATGCCGCTGCAACAAGCCCAATCCACCAATCGTGCATCAACGCGCCCGCACTTGGCCGGATCAGGTTCCGGAGCTGCCGATTGATCATCATCGTACATCCTGTGATGTTATTTTGCGCAAGCAAACGATTTAGCGTGTTATATTCGCCGTTTAGCTTTTGCATCAAAAACAGTGATCCATTGATCAGTTCCATGTTTTCATCCACCACGGAAAGGTCTGTATGCACCAGAACAGGGGCATCCCCTTCCCCGTCAAACATTGCGAGCGAACGGGAAATTTTATCTTCGTACCATACGTCGTCCTGGTCGCAAAACATGGTATATTCCGCATCGCTGTGCCGCAGCAGCTCAAAAAAATTGCCCTTGGCGCTGCCCGTGGGCTCGCCGCTTGCCAGCAGTGTTATTTGGCCGGGATAACGATCTTTATACGCATGCAAGATATCGAGGGTTCCGTCTGTAGACCCGTCGTCGCGGGCAATGATGCGAAAATCCTTGTATATCTGCATAAAAAGTGAATCCAGCTGCTCTGCCAGATGCTTCTCGCCATTGTATGTCGCCAATAAAATATCAACCATAACATTTATATTATAACAAAAAGCCAACCTTTTTTACAGCTGGCTTTTTTGTCACCCATCAAAAACAGAACATCACTTACATAACTAACAGGTATTCCTTTAGGGGCAAGGTGCCTGCGGCGCATAATAATAGTTTCGGCTTCGCCGACTTAGAACCTGCGGTTCTAAGAACTCCCTTTAAAAGAACTACACTTCCGTCTTATTAACTGACATAATTATTCATAGCAATATCTCGGCTCCAGCAAAAACCGTTTTACTCAAAAAGCCAGCTTTTTTACAGGCTGGCTTTTGTAAAGCTATTTCATAGATCAAACAGGGTGAATCTTGTTTTCCTTATCGTAAATGGTGGAATCCAGTTTATATTTGTTGGCGCGCCGGTATTCAAAGAACTTGGGCGCAACCTGCGGGAACATTGCATAGGTCACGATATCCTCTTCCTGTTCCATCATGCCT
Organism: Christensenella sp. UBA5399; assembly: GCA_002407725.1. GTDB lineage: Bacteria > Bacillota > Clostridia > Christensenellales > Christensenellaceae > UBA5399. The sequence continues at coordinate 5,119 of DHOD01000020.1, forward strand.
TTGATCTCTTCCCTGTACTGGTCCATCTCCGGCTTCAGCAGATCGGCGGGGCTGACCGTAATGATCTCGTCGTCGCCAATGCACTTTTTGCGCACATCCTCGTTGACCTCGCCTGGGAGCCTGCCGTATTCGCCCCTCAGGAGCATTTTAAACTCTTTTGTGACCATCTTGTAGCGCTCGCCGCCAATGATGTTAAACACAGCCTGTGTGCCAACAATCTGGCTTGTGGGTGTGACAAGCGGCGGATAGCCGGAATCCTCCCTTACGCGCGGCACCTCGGCTAGCACGTCCATCAGCTTGTCGGATGCGCCCGCATCCTTGAGCTGGCTGATCAGGTTGGAGAGCATGCCGCCCGGCACCTGGTAGATCAATGTGTTGATATCCACGCCAAGCACCTTGGGCGAAAGAAATCCGTCCGCCTTCAGACGGTCGGCAATACCGGTGAAGTATTCGGCCGCCTTAACCAACTTCTTCAGGTCGAGGCCGGTATCGTATTCCGTACCCGCAAGCGTCGCGACAAGCGATTCCGTTGTGGGCTGCGCCGTCCCGTTTGCCATGGGTGAAAGCGCCGTGTCCACAATATCCGCGCCCGCTTCGATGGCCTTCAGGTACGTCATATCGCCCGTACCGCTTGTGTTGTGCGTGTGGATATGAATCGGCACAGTAACCTCTTTTTTCATTTCTTTTACAAGCGCGTACGCCTCGTACGGCAGCAGCAGGTTGGCCATATCCTTGATTGCGATGGATTTCGCGCCCATGTCCTGCAGCTCCTTCGCCAGCTTTACAAAATAATCGAAGCTGTGCACAGGGCTTGTGGTATAGCTGAGCGCAGGCTCGCACCATCCGCCGTATTTATTTGTCGAATCAATCGCCTGCTTCAGGTTCCTTGTATCATTGAGCGCATCAAAAATCCGGATTACGTCAATACCGTTCTCAATCGCTTTTTTCACAAAGAAATCCACTACGTCGTCCGCATAGTTTTTATAACCGAGCAGGTTTTGCCCACGCAGCAACATTTGCAGCTTGGTATCGGGCATTGCCTTGCGCAGCGTGCGGAGCCTGTCCCACGGGTCTTCGTTCAAAAAGCGCAGGCAGCTGTCAAATGTCGCGCCGCCCCAGCACTCCAACGACCAATACCCAATATCGTTTAACACACCTGTTATGGGAAGCATCTCGGCGGTGGTCATCCTTGTGGCCGCCTGCGATTGGTGCGCATCCCGCAGTATTGTATCTGTTATATTTACTTTCGCCATTTTACACTCCTTTTGTTGTCATGCTATATAGTTTCTATCATAGCACAAAAATATGACTATTCTGTGTATCGATTACGATGCGCCAAACAGTGACAGCAGCACGCCCGCCGCAACTGCCGAGCCGATCACGCCGGCCACATTGGGGCCCATCGCGTGCATCAGCAGGAAGTTGGAAGGATTCGCCTCCTGCCCTACCTTCTGCGAGACGCGCGCGGCCATCGGTACAGCCGATACACCTGCAGAGCCGATAAGCGGATTGATCTTGCCGCCCGACAGCTTGTTCATCAGCTTGCCAAGCAACACGCCGCCAAACGTGCCAAACGCAAACGCAATGACACCCAACGCAATGATCTTCAGTGTATCTGGCGACAGGAAATTGGCTCCGTTCGTGGTCGCGCCGACCGACACGCCCAGGAAGATGGTCAATATGTTCATCAATTCGTTCTGCGCCGTCTTGTTCAGGCGGTCTGTCACACCGGATTCCTTCATCAGGTTACCCAACATCAGCATACCCACCAACGGGATAGCTGCAGGCACGATCAACGCCACAAATATCGTAACGGCGATCGGGAAAATAATTTTTTCCTTCTTGCTGACCGGCCGCAGTTGCTCCATTTTGATCATACGCTCTTTTTTGGTGGTACAGAGCTTCATAATGGGCGGCTGTATAACGGGAACCAATGACATATACGTGTATGCCGCAATGGCAATTGGCCCCAGGAATTCCGGCGCCAGCTTTGACGTGACATAAATGGCCGTTGGTCCGTCCGCACCTCCTATGATACCAATTGACGCCGCAACATTCGGCGCAAAACCAACCAATAGCGCCAGTATAAACGCCACAAATATACCAAGCTGCGCAGCCGCGCCCAGCAACAGGCTCTTGGGGTTGGCAATCAGCGGCCCAAAGTCGACCATTGCGCCGACGCCCATAAAGATGAGCGGCGGGTACACGCCCAGCTTGACGCCAAGGTACAGCACGTCCATCAACCCGGGATTGGCAATCAGCGCATCCCAGTCCAAATGTCCGGTATCAAAATATTCCGGATGATAAATATCGGAAAGCGGCAGGTTGACCAGCAGCATACCAAACGCGATCGGCAGAAGCAGCAACGGCTCAAAGCCTTTTACAATCGCCAGGTACAACAGCACACAGGCAATGCCGATCATCACCCATTCCTGCCAGTTCATTGCGTTCATAAACCCTGTGGATTGTATGAAGCCGGCAAGTGTTTCTCCAAAACTATTCAATTTCATACCTCCTTTTCTTTTGGGTTGTGATTATGCCTTCTTTATCCAACCACAACCAGGAGGTCACCTGTTTCGACGCTTGCACCCTGCGATACAGCAATAGTTTTTACCACGCCGTCTTCCGGTGCAAGTATTTCATTTTCCATTTTCATTGC
>DHOD01000020.1:7915-8341 GCA_002407725.1 Christensenella sp. UBA5399
TTCATTTTCCATTTTCATTGCTTCCAGCACCATCAGCGTGTCCCCCGCCTTTACGCTCTGGCCTACGGACGAATTCACACTGAGTATTGTGCCCGGCATGGGCGCCTTAATGGATGTGCCATCCGCCGGAGCCGCCGCCTTGGGAGCAGCCGCGGGCGCGGGGGCAGGAGCCGCCGCAACCGGTGCGGGAGCAGGCGCTGCCGCCTGCGGCGCAGGGGCAACGGGAGCTGCCGGTGCGGGAGCCGCAGAACCGCCGACTTCTTCTACTTCAACCTCATAAGAGTTTCCATTGACATTGATCATAAATTTACGCATGTATACTTCCCTCCGAATCTAAAATTTATTATAAATTTGTGCGTTCCTTCCGGCGGTCGCCCATGCGGAAGTCCCGTTAACTTTTCTGTACGACCTGATCACAAGCCCGCT
>DHOD01000020.1:8524-13484 GCA_002407725.1 Christensenella sp. UBA5399
AGCGGCCGCCCCCGCCTGTCCCTGCATATATGCAGTGGCAGCGGCTGTCAGCACGGCAATCAATTCTGTATCATCCCCGCCTTGGGCTGCTTTCGGTGCAGTGGGTTCGGCTACCTGCTTGGTCGGCGCAGGCGCATCGTTTGCCACAAGCGCAGCCTTTAATTTTTTTCTTTCTTTCATAATGGCAGCCAAAACACTGATGATAACAATCAGGAAGACCAGCGCAACGAATGTGACCAAAAGGCCCAGCCCGGTCGTCTCCAATCCCAATGCGAGTTTATCTGCATTTGTAGTCAATTCCATACTCGTGTCACCTCACATCTTATAAAGGCGTGACATTATGCTTTTTGGCAAGCTTACTGTCACGTTTGGATATGCTCATTTCCAGCGCGGCGGCAACCATCTGCCTTGTTGCGGCGGGGTCAATGATATCGTCAATCACACCCTGCTCGGCGGCCTGCCACGGGTTTGCATATTCCAGCTTGTATTTGTCGATCATTTCCTGTTTGGCTGCAATGCCATCGTCCGCTTTCCCAATCTCGTCTTCGTACATGACGATCGCGCCTGTCTCCAGCGGAAGCGCGGTAATCTCGGCCTCGGGCCACGCATATACCATATCCGCCCCAATCGATTTGGGGCACATCATGGCGTACCCGTCGCCAATAGCCTTGCCCACAATCACATTGACCAGCGGAACGCCCGCCTGGCTGTATGCCGATATCAGCCTGGCCATGTTGGATATGGTCATAGGCCTTTCTTTTTCAACGGGTGTGCCCGCACAATTGGTGAATGTGACGATCGGAATGTTGTACGCATCCAGCAATGAAATAAACCGGGCCGCTTTGCGTGCGCCGTGGCCGCCTACGCGCGCCTGCGCGTCGTTGGCAACAAACCCAACTACATTGCCCCCTACCCTGCCAAACGCAGTGATGACTTCGGGGGAATAATATTGTTGAAATTCCAGATAATCGTTGTTGTCTGCAACCGACCCAATCAGTTCCTTCGGATCGTATACATAGTTTTCACCTGCCGCAATTTGCCTGTTAATGTCGTCGTTTGGCATGACATACGGGCATTCCTCCAAATTGTTGGACGGGAGGAACGAAAGCAACTTTTTCACCATGCCATAACAAGTATCCTCGGTATCAGCTAAAAACTGCGATACCCCTGTCAACTCGTTATGCGTTTGCGCTGTAAAAGCATTGGCGACGTCAATCTCTGCACCCAGCGTGGATGCATAAATCTGCGGCCCATGCAGCGCAATGGTGGATATATCGTTGATCGTGAAGCAAAAATCGGTTGTCGCCGCAATGTATGCCACTGTCCCAATGCAATTTCCCGCAACAACCGTGATTGTAGGAATCACGCCGGAAACCTCGTTTAATGTTTTAAGTATTGCCGCATAGCTGTCAATTGCGGATACGCCTTCCGAAACCCTTGCGCCGTCAGAATCCAGTATGCCGATCACAGGCACGCCATTTTTCACCGCGGTATCAATTGTTTTGATAATCTTTTGCGCGTGTGCCGCCGAAAGTGAACCGGACAGCACGGTATAATCTTGCGCAAAAACAAAAACGGGTCTGCCATCCACCGTGCCATACCCGCAAACAACGCCCTCTCCCGCCTCGGTTTTCGCTTCGTAGCCCGGGGTCGCGAAAGTACGCTTAAGGAATTTATCCGTCTCGACAAAGCTGGAATCATCAAAAAGCGCCTCGATTCTCTCGCGCGCCGTCTTTTTACCAGCTTTGTGTTGAGCATAATTTTTTCCTGCCCACCAGCCATCAGAGCTTCTTCGTTTTTCTGTCTCAACTTATCAAGCTTGCTCATTCGTATACCTCCAAACATAATTATTAAAAATTCTCTCCTAAATTATATAATTCCCTATAGTATCCTTTATGTCCTCTATATATATTACAGTTTTTTCAAGTTTTTTTCAATTGATTTATCTCTTCATCGGTCAGAAAGCGGTATTTCCCGCTTTTTAAATTTCCCAGAGAAATTTTTCCCACCCCGACTCTTTTCAGATAGACGGCATTTTTCCCAATTTCCTCAAACATACGCCTGATTTGGCGGTTGCGCCCCTCCGTGATCACGCATAATATTTCCGTCCTGTTTGCCTCTGCCTTGACCACCTTAAAAACGGCGGGATTCGTCTTCCTGCCGTCAAGCAAAATACCGGTGGACAAGCGTTCGATTTCTTCTTCTGTAATCGTGCTGTCAATCACCGCGATATACTTCTTCTCGATCCGGTGCCTGGGATGCGTCAACCTGTTTGCCAGTTCCCCGTCGTTGGTCAGCAACAACAGGCCTTCCGTCATAAAATCGAGCCTTCCCACGGGATAAAGCCGTTCCTTTGTGGCATCCTTCACATATTTCATGACTGTGTCGCGGCCTTTTTCATCCTTGCAGGTGCACACGCACCCCGGCGGCTTGTTCAGCATGATGTATACCTTCTTGCCGGAGGACCGCACCGGTTTCCCCATATATTTCACTTTATCTACATACGGGTCGACAATAAAGCCGGGCTCACGTACTGTTTGTCCGTTGACCTCCACCCTGCCCATGTCAATGTATTCTTCACATTTTCTGCGTGAGGCGATGCCAGCGTCCGCCAAAAATTTTTGTAACCGCATTAAAGCACCTCTTCAGTGAGCATCAGTTCATCGACCGGATCATTTTCAGCCGGATCATCCACATCCAGCACGGGCAGGTCGTCAAGCGAATTCATACCAAAATGCCTGAGAAATTCATCCGTTGTAGCTAGCAGCGCGGGCCTTCCAAGCACGTTCTTCCTGCCAACCTCTTTGATCAGGTCCATCTCCATCAACGCGCTGACCGCATAGTTGGAATTGACGCCCCGGACATCGCTGATTTCGGATCGTGTGACAGGCTGCCGGTATGCAATGACGCTCAACGTCTCCATGACGGATTTGGATAAGGTTTCACTGACGGTGGGTACAAACAGTTCTTTGATCGTTTCAGCATATTTTCGATTGGTGCAAAGCTGTATTTTATTCCCGATTCGTTTGACCAGCAGTCCCGATTCGCGCATTTCCAAATCACTTATGAGCTCCTGCACAATCACGTCGATATCGTCATTTTCATCATCCGAAAAACGTGAAAACACTTCTGTTTCCACTGCTTCCCCCGCCACAAAAAGCGAGGATAATATCACCCCTGCAATCTCTGTCTTGTTCAACCGGTCTGCTCCTCTTCCCCTGTATATTCAATCTGTATATCTTTTAAAAAAGATTTTTGCTTCACGCTGACCTTTTTTTCGTGCCATAGCTCCAGCAACGCCAGAAACGTGACGGCCAGCTCCATCTTGTTGGCGCTGCTGTCGAACACATCAAAAAAGGACATCTTTCCTCTTCTTCTCAGCGTACCAATCAGCAGGCTCTTTTGTTTGCGTATGCTGAATGAGTCATTTTTGATCTCTACCTGCCGCTGGTAGTGCTTATCCTTCTCACTGCGCGCCTTCAGCAGCTCTTTAAACGCTTCGTAAAGCAGGTTGGTATCGGCGTCCAGTATCACCAGTTCCCTTTCGCTGTCAAAAATCTCCTCCGGCAGCTTGTAATAGACGCCGCCCGCGCCGAGCTCCATCTCACTCATGTCTTCTGCTGCCTTTTTATAAAGCTGATACGCCTTAAGACGCTCGATCAGCTCTGCCTCGGGGTCATAATCCCCATCTTCCGCTTCATCGTTTTTGTTGGGAAGCAGCGACCGGGATTTGATATACAGCAACAATGCCGCCATATTTAAAAAATCACTGGCCTGGTCCATGTCCAGTTGTTCTATCTGTTCCATATAGACAAGGTATTGGTCTGTGATTTCAGATACAAATATATCCTGCAAATCGATCTTCGCCTTTTTGATCAAATGCAGGAGCAGGTCGAGCGGCCCCTCAAATTGTGAAAGCTTTACCTGGTACTCCATTGCGCCCTTCTTATACTATTCACCAATTAAAACACCCTGTATTTTAATTCCGCGCAGATGCGTGGGGTTCATAATGCTTTTTGGCATTATGAACCGGTTAAGCCGTTCAATACTATCACTGTAAAAATGACATGGCATTTTTGTGCCGCATTTCTTGCGGCGATAGAAAAACCGTTTTTAGGTTTTTCTATCAGTGTTTAGCATTATGTTAAGTAGAAACCAAAAATAGAACCGTAAACATTCATCAGCCAGTCGGTGAAGCCATACAATATTCCGCTGAGTACGCCTGTGATCAGCAGTATGATGACAATAATAAAACCGTACCTGTTGAGCGCGGATATCACCGGGTATGCTTTTTTGCTCAAAAAGGTACTGAGCACCTGGAAGCCGTCCAGCGGCGGAATAGGGATCAGGTTGAACACCCCCAGCGTGATGTTGATCAGTACAACATAATACAATATTTGCAGCACGATCGCATTTTGCAGGCCGATTACCTTGTATAGCAAAACAATGATAGCATACGCGACAAATGACAATATAAAATTGGTGATGATCCCCGACAATGAGACCAATATGTTATCACGTTTATAGTGCTTAAAATTCCGCGAATTGATCGGAACCGGTTTCGCCCAGCCAAACCGGAAGAAAATCAGGCAGAGTGTCCCCCACAGGTCCAAGTGCTTTGTAGGGTCCAGTGTCAGCCTGCCAAGATTCCTGGCCGTGGGATCGCCGCATTTGTACGCAGCAAAAGCATGCGCCCATTCGTGTACGGAAAGGGCCAAAAGGATTGCCGGAAGGCTATATAATACCCCTAGCCAATAATTGGGGTTCGACCATTGACTGAAAATTCCCATTGTCGTTCATACCTCATTTGCTGATAAATTTACCCTGCAACCCCGTGTGAAAATACAAATACACATAACCAAATAATTTTATCATGTTCTGCCTGCACGGTCAAACGCGCCGGATAAATTCATCCGCAAGCATTTTCATTTTTCCGGACACCTTTTGGCCGGCCTCCATT
>DHOD01000020.1:13611-19077 GCA_002407725.1 Christensenella sp. UBA5399
ACCTTTTGGCCGGCCTCCATCACTTCCTCACATGCTAACGCATGCTGCGCCACACCGGCCGCAAGGTTGCTGATACACGAGAGCGCCGCCACCTCCACCCCCGCATGGTTGCACGCAACCACCTCGTGGACGGTGGACATGCCGACAGCATCGCCGCCAAGCGTCCTGAGCGCCCGTATCTCGGTAGGCGTTTCGTATGACGGGCCTGTCATATAGGCATAAACGCCATGACGCAGTGAAATATCCAAAGCAGCGGCAGAGTCATCCAGTATGTCCCGCAGACGCCGGGAATATGCGTAGGACATATCGGGGAACCGTACGCCCAGCGGTTCCACATTGGGGCCGGTGAGCGGGCTCAGGCCTGAAAAATTGATATGGTCGTCGATCACCATCAGGTCGCCCGCCGCAAAATCCAGATTGATGCCGCCAGCGGCATTGGTAAGCAGCACGTGCTTAACGCTCATCAGCAGCAGTGTCCGCAGGGGAATCACAGTTTCTGCGGCCGAATATCCCTCATAACAATGAAAACGCCCGTTAAACAGCGCAAGGTTGCGCCCTTCTTTACGCCCAAAAACCAACTTGCCCGCATGACCCGGTGCGGTGGAAACAGGAAATCCCGTTATATCGGCATAATCAAAGACAATCTCCGTTTCAACAGAATCGGCATAATCACCAAGCCCAGAGCCCAACACAATCGCAATCTCCGGTTCGAAATCCGTTTTGGAACGGATGAAGTTTTTTGCAGTCACAATCTTATTGATCATTTTTACTTTCCTCCATAAGGCAAATTTCCCAATATTATTTTATCCGCTACCGCGGAAATAAATTCACCGTTTGTGGGCTTTCCCTTTTCCGAATCAAAGGAATACCCGAAAAAAAACTCGTATGCCTCTGGATCCGCCCTACTGGCCGACATTTCAATCGCATGGCGTATGTTACGCTCCGTACGCGATAAGGTTGTATCATATATTTCCGCTATGGGCGTGTATATCCTGTCTTTCATCGAATTCAGCGACGAAATATCTTTGAGTACAATCAGTATCGATTCCCGCAAAAAAGCGTACCCTTTCACATTCGCGGGAATACCCAATGATTTTAATATGGAGGAAATGCGCCCACGCAGCACAGAATCGTCATCCAGCAGATACCCAAAACCAGGGTAGCGTTTATTCTCCTTTTTGTGCGCGGCAATATCCATCAGCCTGGCCACAAAGCTATCCTGTTCGTACGGTTTCACAAAAATATAATCCGCACCCAGTTGGAACGCCTTCTTGATGATGATCTCCTGGTTGATCGATGTCACTATAATTTTCAGGAGGTTATCGCCGTGAATGTGCTCCATAATCGCAAACCCGTCGCGCTTGGGCAGTATCGCCTCCACAAAAATCAAATCCGGGTGAAATGCGTGATAGATCTCCAGCGCCCGCGAACCGTCGTAGCAAAACTCCACTTCATCAAGATAGCCTTTCAGCATACTCCTGATCTGTACAACATATTCCCTGCTCTGTTCAATGATCAACGTTTTTTTAAAATGCACTCGTGACATTGCTATCTTTCTATTCTCTCTTTGGCGTCATGCGCTTTTTCTATCAGTTCGCGTGCATAGGCGGCAGCGTTTTGCGATCCCGCACCGCCGCTCAAGCGGGCGATCTCATCGGTGACTTCATCCCCTGCCAGCGCTTGAATATTTGTGTTGGTTGCATTTTTGGCGCTGCTTTTGGAGATAAAGAAATTCCGGTCGGCCATTGCGGCAATTTGCGGCAAATGCGTGACGCAAATGATTTGCCGGTGCTTTGCGATCGCGGCCATTTTTTCGGCGACAACATGGGCGGTCATCCCACTGATGCCGGTATCGATCTCATCAAAAACCATTGTGGAAATTTTATCGACCTTCGCCGTTACGCTTTTGAACGCAAGCATGATCCGGGAGATTTCACCGCCCGATGCCGTTTTGGCAAGCGGCCTTAATGGCTCGCCCGCGTTGGTCGATATGTAAAACTCAACCGTATCTATACCGTCTTTTGTAAAGACTGTTTCCTGCTGGGGGGGCAATTCCGCAAACCTTGCCTCAAACTGCGCGTTCTCCATCCCCAGGCTTTTCAGCTCCTTTACCACATATGTTGACAATGCCGCAGCCGTTTTTCTGCGAATGGCGGACAGCTCCGTATACAGGCCGTAAAGCGTATCTTTGACATCACTGATTTTGGAGGAAAGATCACGGGAAAGAGCCTCCGAGTTGTGCAGCCTGTCAAGCTCGGCCTGAAAACCCTCCTGCATGTCAATCAACGCATCGATATCCGCCGCGCCGTACTTTCGCTTTAAGGCGCTGATATACTCCAGCCGCTCCTCTACTTCTTCCTGGCGCTGCTCGTCAAATGAAACAGCATCCGCAAGACGGTTTACTTCATGCGCCGTTTCCTCCAACGCATAATAATGCTCGCGCAACTGCTCCGCAATATTGGCGTATTCTGTAGAGAAGGCCTCGACAGCGGCCATGTCGTCCACGCAATACTTCAGTGCGGATATGGCGGGCAGGCCGTCCTCGGCAGCGTACAGCAGGTCATAGCAATGGCGCAGCGCCTGTGAGATGTTTTGGGCGTTTGCCAAAATAGCGCGCTCTTCCTTGAGCGCTGCTTCCTCGCCCTGTTGCAAGCCCGCCTTTTCCAGTTCATTTAACTGAAATTCCAGAAAATCAATCTTTTGCAGCCGTTCGGTCTTACTGCCGCCCAGTTCACCAAGCTGCTTTTCCAATGGTTCCAATGTGGCATACGCCGCCGCTATCTTACTTTTGAGCACGGCAATTTTACCATCGCCAAAGCTGTCGATGATATCCAGATGATTTTGCGGGTAGAGCAACGACTGGTGCTCGTGCTGCCCCAGCAGATCCACCGTGTTTTGCATAATCGTTTTTAGCGTAGAAAGTGTCACGGTGATGCCGTTGATCCTGCATATGTTTTTGCCTTCGGCGGAAAGCTCACGCGAAATAATCAATTCTTCATCAATAGGTATATCGAGCGACTTGCATATTCCTTCCATTACTTTTGCATCCAGATAAAGAACCGCCTCAACATGGGCGGAATCCTTGCCGCTACGGATCATCTCCCTGTCGGCACGCTCGCCAAGCACAAGGCTGATGGCGCCGACAATGATGGATTTCCCCGCGCCCGTTTCGCCGGTCATTACATTCAACCCGCCGGCAAACTCCATATGCAGCCTGTCTATCAATGCTATGTTCTCAACCGTGAGGCTGTGAATCATCCGATACCTCCACAAAAGTGCGTGTTAACTGTTTAGTATTTTCAATAACCGGCCCGATATCTCACCGGCGGCATGTTCCGAAACAGCCGCGATAAAAATTGTGTTATCGCCTGCAATACTGCCCAAAATGCCCTCGTAGTTCAGGCTGTCTATCACCTCTGCCGCAGCGTTGGCGCTACCGGACAATGTTTTGATCACAACCAGGTTACCGGCGTGGTCGACGGACAAAGCCGTATCCGTAAAAATACGCATCATGACGTCAACGTCTTTCAATTCCGGCTTTTTTGCGACGGAATATTTATATGTGCCACTGCCCGATTGGGTTTTGACCAACCGAAGCTCCCTGATATCACGGGATATTGTCGCCTGTGTCACCTTGACGCCCTGGCTCAGCAATGTGTTCACAAGGTCTTCCTGTGTCTCGATATCGTAATTGGATATAATCTCCAATATCTTGTTTTGCCGTTTGCTTTTCATAAAACAAATCCCTTCTAATACTATTCACCAATTAAAACACCTGTGTTTTAATTCCGCGCAGATACGCGGGGCTCATACTGCTTTTTGCATTATGAGCCGGTTAAGCCGTGCAATACTATCACTTCAAAAATGACATGGCATTTTTGTGCCGCATTTTATGCGGCGATAGAAAAGCCGATTTAAGGCTTTTCTATCAGTAGTTAGTATTAATCGTTATCCCACTGCGCAAGCTTTGATTTGAGCAATGGGAAAAAACTGTCGGCGCTGCTTCGCACAAATTTTGCCGTAGTGTCCGACACTTTTATCGTAATCCTGTCATTTTCATGGAGCTCGAGCGTGTTTGCGCCGTCGCCCGCAACATACATATCCCCATCGCAGGCATATGGCTCTACTTCAAGTATATCGCTGTTTTTGGTCACAATGCTCCGCGCATATAGCGAGTGCGGGCATATCGGCGTCACAATCATGCAATCCATGTTGGGCGATACGATTGGCCCCCCCGCAGAGAGCGAATACGCCGTAGAACCGGTAGGCGTTGCAAGGATGATGCCGTCCCCCTGGTAGTTTTCCGCCAAAGTTCCGTTAATATAAAGGTTCAAATGGATGATATTCATCCTGTTCCGCCGTGTAACAACAAAATCGTTAAGCGCAATCACCCGTTTTTTTTGTCCGTCTATTTGTGACGAGATACTTGCTTCCAGCATGGACCGTTCGTCAACCACATATTTTTTGTGCATTAACAGGGAAATAAAAGCATCAATTTCCGCAATACCGATCTCGCTCATAAAACCAAGATGCCCTATGTTGATGCCCGCAAATAAAATACCATATTTCACATATTTGTGAACCGCACGCAGGATTGTACCGTCGCCGCCCAAAATAAAAAGGACGTCGCTGTACATTGCATCCGTAAAGTCTTCTATTCCAAGAAAAGCGGCCGTCTGATCGTCCAGGCAGACCTCGCATCCCGCATCCTTGATGGCTTGCAGCACCTTACGTGTCGCACTCAGGCTGGCATCCTTTTCAGGGTTGGTAAATATTCCAAACCGCAACAATCTTGCCCTCACATTTCAACATTCTCGTATGAATATTATACCGATATACATGAATATATACAAGCGCTACAGCGGTTTAACTTCATATCGGTTGATCTGACGTGTGAAAAAACGCTTGCATATGCAATTTATACCAAAAGTTTGTTAGCAACCTTTTGACAAATTGCTATAAAGTGAAGTATGCGCCTGCATGACCACCTGCTCAATTTGCGCGTCTTCCACTGGCAACGCAGCGTCGGGAGAAAACAATCCAAGAAATTCTATGTTGCCGTTGGGACCCTTGATTGGGGAAAAATCCAGCCTGTTCAGATACAGGCCGCTTTCGGCAGCAGCCGACCGGACGTCTTTAATCACCCCGATGTGTGTATGCGCATCCTTCACCACACCTTTTTTGCCTACCTTGTCTTTTCCCGCTTCAAACTGCGGCTTAATCAGCGCCACCATACGCATATCGGCTGTGCCAATCCTGACGGCTGCTGGAAAAATCAACGAAAGGGATATAAAGGAAACATCGGCAGAAACAAAATCGGCAGGCTGGTCAAAGGGCTCGAGATAGCGCGCGTTTGTCCTTTCAAACAGCGTGACGCGCGGATCGTCGCGCAGCCCCCAGGCAAATTGGCCATAGCCTACGTCCACCGCATACACCCTGCATGCACCGTTTTGCAGCATACAGTCG
>DHOD01000020.1:19273-19954 GCA_002407725.1 Christensenella sp. UBA5399
TTGCAGCATACAGTCGGTAAATCCGCCGGTGGAGGCGCCAATATCGGCACAAACCGCACCCTGCAGGTCAATGCCAAAAGATTTAATCGCTTTTTCCAGCTTATATCCCCCACGGCTTACATATGGACAATCGTTGCCTTTCAATTCGATATCGATACTTTCTTCGAATTGCGCGGACGGTGTCGTTACTTTTTGCTGCACAACAAAAACATCGCCTGCAATAATCCTTGCCTTCGCCTTTTCGCGGCTTGGGCACAAGCCTTTTTCGACAAGCAACAGGTCAATTCTTTTTTTCATCGTTTTTTATTTTCTCCAGGCGGCGTTCCTTAAAATTGAAAAAATGTGCCAGCGACCCGACAAACAGTACAATCTCCTTGCTTTTGTTGAAGGCGATTTTCTTGCCCCACGCCTTGCCAGCCACCGTGCATGCCGCAATCAGGGCGGATACCACGATGGAAACAGCCATCTCCGGCGCATCTGCATTGAACACCAGCGCCTTAAGCGTAATAGCCGCGCCTGCAGCACCGCTGACAATGCCGCAAATATCGCCAATGACGTCATTGCAGAAGTTGGAAACAATATCTGCGTTCTTGAGCATTTTCAATGCGTAGTGCGCTTGTTTGTTTTTTTTCGCAGACATCGCCATAAAGGGCGTCTGGTCGCTGGATGCAAACGCAACGG
>DHOD01000020.1:20076-20766 GCA_002407725.1 Christensenella sp. UBA5399
GCAACGCCAATGATGTCAAAAATGATGCCGATCACAATCAGCAGCGCGACAATGCCCACAGCAGCCAGCAGCGGGAGTTCGGAAATAAAATATTCCGACATCACAGAGAAGCCGGCTGATATGATCAACGTTATAAAGAATATTTTAACAGTCCAGTATTTTATGACTTTCATAATTTTTAAAAAAATGGTGGCGGTAATATGGGTAGACCTTGCAGCATATAGTCCAGCAGGATTTCCCTGCAGGCTACTCCCCGTTGCCGAAAGGAGCGGTTTCCCTTTAAAGCCTGTAAAACCGTGTCACCAACGGTTTGGCTGGATTGCCTTAACAGCCACACTATAATCCCCATATCACCGAATACAGTCTAGGAGCTTTCCTCAACAGCACACATCTGGTTTCTAGTCTTTTTTGCCAACATGGTTTTGTGCCCAGGTACGCTTTAGGCCGTACGCTCCCTTGGCGCCCACATAAAAAGCCATCCTCCATATCAACTCAAGACAGGCTACACTGTACACAGCATTTACCGCATAAACAGGTTTCACCCTGGTCAGTAATGGCAAGCCACCACCGAGACAGGTCTCCACGGAAGCTGGGTCATCGCCCGAATGCCCTTCCGGATCGCCCCTCTTCCTTAACTCCCAGCACCAGCCCCCGACTGGGCGTCAGCGGCCAGCACCAGAAACTTCATCG
>DHOD01000020.1:20969-21261 GCA_002407725.1 Christensenella sp. UBA5399
GATTTTTAGGCCCGTCTTCGAAACCAGCAGTACCGACTAGAATACTGCGCCACCGTATATCACTTCTCCGTTTTCGCCGCCGCTTCTGCGGCAACCTCCTCTGCTATATCTATATCCTCTTCTTCGTCTTTATAATCGCCCAACTTAAATTTTTTCAATATATCCTGCTCCATCTGGGCCATGATTGCCGGGTTATCCTTCAAAAACTGACGGGCGTTTTCCCTGCCCTGCCCGATATGTTCCCCGTTGTAGGAGAACCACGAGCCCGATTTGGTGATCAGCCCCAGCTGCG
>DHOD01000020.1:21437-21616 GCA_002407725.1 Christensenella sp. UBA5399
TACAATGCTGGATGTCCTGCTGATTCCTTCGCCATAATAAATTTCCACTTCCGCAATCTTAAAAGGCGGCGCGACCTTATTTTTGACGATCTTGATTTTTGTCTTGTTGCCAATTTGCTGGTCGCCCGCAGTCAGCTTCTCGCTGCGGCGGATGTCCATACGCACCGTCGCATAGAACT
>DHOD01000095.1:0-255 GCA_002407725.1 Christensenella sp. UBA5399
ATTGTATTTCAGTGGGGCCTATGTCGTATACAAAAACGACAGTGCAGACACAGCTATGTGACCCGATTGTGATCAACTACGGTGGCAAAGCGGCCTCTTTGCGGGGAGAAAAATTCTCTTTTGACCTGGATATGGATGGAAGCGAGGACCAGATCAACTTTGTGGGCGAAGGCAGCGGATTTTTGGCTCTGGATAAAAACGGCGACGGCGTCATTAATGACGGCAGCGAGCTTTTTGGCCCGCAGAGCGGCAATG
>DHOD01000095.1:442-749 GCA_002407725.1 Christensenella sp. UBA5399
ATTCAGCGAGCTGCGCGGCTATGACAGCGACGGCAATGGGTGGATCGATGAAAATGATGAAGTGTATTCTATGCTGCGTGTTTGGAGCAAGGATAAGGATGGCAACGACCAGCTGTTTACGCTTAAGGAACTGGATATCGGCGCCATTTATCTGGGCGAGGTAGAGACGGAGTTTTCCATGAAGGACGGCGGAAACAATACCCAGGGCGTTGTGCGTTCTACCAGTTTTTACCTGAAAGATAGTGGCGGCGCGGGAACGGTCAACTACATCGACCTTGCGTTGTAATACTAAACACTGATAGAAAAG
>DHOD01000095.1:933-6129 GCA_002407725.1 Christensenella sp. UBA5399
ATACTAAACACTGATAGAAAAGCCTAGCCTTAAAACGTCATTTCTATCACCGCAAGAAATGCGGCATAAAAATGACTGGATGAAGTTAAAAACCTGCTTTTGCCGGCAGGTTTTTTCTATTGCAAATGGACTGCGGCAGGTCTAAAATTGGAATCAATAGAAAGTCTATATAATAAAATGTAAATATATAAAAAAGCGCACAACGAAGCAGAAAAGCGCAAGTGTATTACAACAAACAGTACGGAGGATTGCGGGTAATGGAAGCAGGAAAATGCCTGAAAATGTTGCGGGAGATGCGGGATGTCACGTTTGCTACGGTGGATGCGCAGAGCAGGGCGGACGCACGGATCATCGACGTGATGATTGTGGAAGATGACAAACTGTATTTTGTCGCGTCACGGGGGAAAAACTTCTACAGGCAGCTGGAACGGACGGGCGAAGTTGCCGTCTGTGGCATGAACAGCAATTATGTGACGGTCAGGCTGCGTGGAAAGATCAAAAAAATGGACCCGTCATGGGTGGATAAGGTATTTGAGCAGAATCCGAATATGCACGACATGTACCCGGGTAAAAGCAGGTATGTGCTGGATGCGTTTTGTGTGTACGCGGGGGAAGGGGAGCTCTTTGACCTCAGCGGCACGCCGCTCTTTCGGGAAAGCTTCGCGTTTGGCGGCGAAGAAATCACACCCAAAGGATTTGTGATCACGGATGGGTGCACAGAATGCGGGATTTGTGCGCAAATATGCCCGCAACAAGTGATTGAAGCGGGCAGTCCATACAGTATTATGCAGGCGCACTGCCTGCATTGCGGGTACTGTCAGGAAAATTGCCCATCGGACGCGATAGAGCGCATGGGATAAAACTTAGAACAGGCGCAGCAGGTTTTTGGAGCGCTCGATGTGTTCCTGTACAGTTTCGGGCGCGGGACCGCCCATGATGTTGCGGGAGCCGACGCAGGTTTCCAGCGATATCGCCTGGTAAAAGTCATCACGTACGTCAGGCGCAAATGCCTTCAGTTCTGCAAGGCTCAGGTCGGATATGGCCTTGCCTTCTCGTTCGCAATGCAGCACAATTTTGCCAATCACTTCGTGCGCGTCACGGAATGGCATACCGTGCTTTACAAAATAATCGGCGGCGTCTGTTGCGTTGGTGAACCCCAGCCCGGCCGAAGCATACAGCTTATCCTGATCAAACACGGAAGTCTGCAACATGCCGGTCATCACCTGGATACACGATTGCAATGTGTCTATTGCATCAAATACACATTCCTTATCCTCCTGCATATCCTTGTTGTATGCGAGGGGGAGTCCTTTCATCACGGTAAGCAGTGTGGTTAAATCGCCGTAAACCCGGCCCGTTTTTCCACGAATCAGCTCGGCAATGTCCGGGTTTTTCTTCTGCGGCATAATGCTGGAACCGGTTGAATATGCGTCATCTAACCGAAGCACGCCGAATTCATTGGAAGAAAAAAGAATAAGCTCCTCGCATAGGCGTGAGAAATGCATCATACAAATGGAGGCGCAGGAAAGGTATTCTAAAGCGAAATCCCTGTCGGAGACAGCGTCCAGGCTGTTGGACGAGATGTTGGCAAAACCAAGCTCGTCGGCGGCGTACTGCCTGTCGAGCGGATAAGTGGTTGCGCATAGCGCACCCGAGCCAAGCGGCATGACGTCCGTACGCTTACGGCAGTCAAACAGCCGTCCCATGTCGCGGTAGAACATCTCGAAATATGCCATGACCCAGTGTGCCAGAGTGGTGGGCTGTGCCTTTTGCAAATGCGTGTAGGCCGGCATAATGGTGCCGGTGTTGTCCGCTGCAATGTCGGTGAGCACAACGCAGAGCCCTTTCAGGCATTTCACCGTATCGTCAATTGCCTGCTTCATGTACAGGCGGAAATCGGTCGCCACCTGGTCGTTGCGTGAGCGGCCCGTGTGCAGCCGCTTGCCCGCTTCACCAATCTTTTCGATCAACAGCCGTTCCACGTTCATGTGGATGTCTTCATCCTGTACAGAAAATTCGACCTTGCCGGCTTCGATATCTGCAAGTACATCCTGCAGCCCACTGACAATGGCGTCCGCATCCTGCTGCGGGATGATGCCGCATTTTCCCAGCATTTTGGCATGGGCGATGCTGCCCTGTACGTCCTGGCGGTACAGCCGCGAATCAAACCCGATCGATGAATGAAATCCCTCGGCAAATTCGTCGGTGCCCTTCTCGAACCGGCCGCCCCAAAGTTTCCCCTTCATATACTTATACCTTTTTGCCTTTGAGCGCCATTGCACGCACCTTGAGCGGCAGGCCATACAGGTTGATAAACCCGTTGGCGTCAAAATGGTCGTATACTTCGTCCTCGCCGAATGTCGCAAACTCCTCGAGATACAGCGAATACGGCGATTTGAGCCCCGCGGTCACGCAGTTGCCCTTGTACAGCTTCATGCGCACGGTGCCTGTGACTGTCTTTTGCGTATCGGCCACAAATGCCGCCAGCGCCTCGCGCAGGGGGCTGAACCACATGCTGTTATACACAAGGTCTGCATATTCATGCGATACAAGCGCTTTGTAATGCATGGTTCCCTTGTCCAGAGTCAGCGTCTCCAGCGCGGCGTGCGCCGTATACAATATGCGCCCGCCCGGGTTCTCGTATACGCCGCGGCTCTTCATGCCCACAAGGCGGTTTTCCACAATATCGTCGATACCTACGCCGTTCGCCGCACCTAGCGCGTTGAGTTTGGTAATTATGTCTACCGGCCCCAGCTTTTGGCCGTCAATTGCCACCGGCACGCCTTTTTCAAATTCCAGTTCAAAGTAACAGGGCTTGTCGGGCGCTTCCTCGGGCGGGGTCACGATCAGCAGCATCTCATTCTTGGGCTCGTTCCATGGGTTCTCGAGGTCGGAGCCTTCGTGCGACAGGTGCCAGATGTTGCCGTCCATGCTGTAATTGTTTTCCTTGGTGACGGGAATGGAAATATTGCGCGCTTCCGCATATTCAATCTCTTCCTCGCGTGACTTGATGTCCCATATGCGCCATGGGGCGAGTATATCCAGATCGGGCGCAAGCGCCTTGACAGTCAGTTCAAACCGTACCTGGTCATTGCCTTTACCCGTCGCGCCGTGGCAAATTGCGTCGCAGCCTTCCTTTTGGGCAATCTCCACAAGCCGCTTGGCAATGATCGGCCGCGCAAACGACGTGCCCAGCAGGTAGCGGTTCTCGTATTCCGCGCCCGCCTGCATGGTGGGGTAAATAAAATCGGTGACAAACTCTTCCGTCAGATCCTCGATGTACGCTTCACTTGCGCCGGTTGCGATGGCCTTTTCATACAGGCCGTCCAGCTCCTTGCCCTGGCCGACATTGCCGCAGACCGCAATGACCTCGCAATCGTAGTTTTCCTTGAGCCAGGGTATGATGATCGATGTGTCCAGCCCACCGGAATATGCAAGCGCCACCTTTTTGTATTTTTTCTGTTGTTTATTCATTTATATACATCCTCCAATATAAAACATACCTAATATTGAATAATTATACATTAAAAAGAATGTATATGCAATAGGTATTTTGCTATATGCGCAAATTTTATTATAGATGTTAAAATTCATTCTTGCAATAGCCCTTGCGCGCCCCAAATGTGTTTTGTTACTGCCGGCGGCGTTTTGTGCTGCGGCCTTGTCAACCGAGGCCGATTTAAGCTATAATAAACCCATGATAGTACTTGGAATAGACCCCGGCCTGGCGACGATCGGTTACGGGGTTGTTGATTGTGATGAAAAGGTGCGCCTGAAGCTGATCGACTACGGTACGATATTGACAGAGGCGAAGGAAGAACTGCCGCGCAGGCTGATGCAGATCGCGGAGGGCATCGGCCAGCTGATCGATATGTTTAAGCCGGATTGTGTTGCTTTTGAGGAGCTTTTTTTCAATAAGAATGTAAAGACGGTGATCAATGTGGCGCAGGCGCGCGGGGCGGCGGTTGTTGCGGCGCGCACGCGAACCGACGAGCTGTACGAATATACGCCGCTTCAGGTCAAGCAGGCGGTGGTAGGATATGGCCGCGCCGATAAAAACCAGGTGCAGATGATGGTCAAAACACTGCTCAACCTGCAGGAAGTCCCCCGGCCGGACGACGCGGCGGACGCGGTGGCGGTGGCGATCTGCCATGCGCACAGCGCGCGCACAGCGGGGATACTCAATACAAAGATGAGGTAAGGGGATCGGGCATGTACGGTTATATCAGGGGAAAGATCACAAAAAAAGATACGAACTATCTGATTGTGGATGCACATGGCGTGGGGTATAAAATATTCTGTGATTCTTTTACGCTGGGCGGTGTGAAGACGGGCGAAGAAGCGACGATCTACACATACCTCAAGGTGGCGGAAGGAGAATTGTCGCTGTACGGGTTTGCGTTGGAAGAGCAGAAGAATATGTTCGAGAAGCTGATCAGCATCAGTGGGATCGGCCCCAAGGTGGCGCTTGGCGTGCTGTCGACCATGAAGGTCAACGATGTGGCCGCGGCGGTGATTTCCAGCGACGATAAGGCGTTCACCAATGCGCCGGGCGTTGGCAAAAAAATGGCGCAGCGGTTGGTGCTGGAGCTCAAGGAGAAGGTGAACTTTGAGGAAGCGGTCGGCGTCGAACTGGGCGGTATGGCCGATTTGGCAGGCAGTACGGATGCGGCGGCCGACGCGTGCGCCGCGTTGGTGGGGCTGGGATACAGCCGAAACGAGGCGTTTACCGCGGTCAGTGCAGTTAAAAATTTGGGAGATACGGCGGAAGAGCTGGTTGCGCTTGCGCTGAAACGGGTAGGTAGGTAAGGAAATGGACGAAGAATCAAGAATTGTATCAGGCATGAAGATGGCCGAGGACGTGGTGGCGGATGTCACGCTGCGGCCCAAGACGCTGGATGAATATATTGGACAGGGCAAAGTGAAAGAAAAAATGTCCATTTTTATTGAGGCGGCAAACAAGCGCGGCGAATCGCTTGACCATGTGCTGCTTTACGGCCCTCCCGGGCTTGGCAAGACGACGCTTGCCCATATTGTCGCGGCAGAGCTGAATGTCAGCATCCGCATCACGTCGGGTCCGGCAATCGAGCGCCCCGGCGATTTGGCGGCGCTGCTCACCAACCTGACGGATAAGGATGTATTGTTTATCGACGAGATACACAGGCTGAACGCCAGTGTGGAAGAGGTGCTGTACCC
>DHOD01000048.1 GCA_002407725.1 Christensenella sp. UBA5399
ATGGTTTCAACGCGGCGAACTTGTAGGTGAGGTGCACATGATTATTGTTTATGAATCAAAAACGGGATTTACCCAAAAATATGCAAAGTTACTCTCTGCAAAAACCGGAATGCGCGCAGTTTCCGTGGGTGCGCTTTCCTCTGCTGATAAAGGCGAGGAAATCATCTTTCTCGGCTGGATGATGGCAGGAACCATCAAGGGGCTTCGCAAAGTGAAAAGCTGTAATGTCAAGGCGGTCTGCGCATCCGGAACGGCAAAGGATGCCGAACCTGATGCTGAAACGGTTATGCAACGCAACGGCATTGCGGGCTTACCCTTTTTCTATCTGCGCGGCGGCTGCAAGCCCCTCCGCGAGATAAAGGGCTTTGACAAGGTTATACTCTCCATGTTTGTGAAGATGCTGAAAAAGCGCAAGGAGCAGGACGCGGCGCTACGGGAATATATCGGCATCATCGAAAACGGTTTTGACGGGGTGAGCGCGGAAAACCTCCGGCCCGTCATCCAGTGGATTGAAGGCCATCATCTCCCCATGGAAAACGAATCAAATGAGGAGTTTACAGATATGCACATGAGACCCGAAACACGGTCGGATTACGAAGCCGTTGAGCGCTTGACCTACGAAGCATTCAGCAATATACAAAAGCCCGGGCGGGGCGGCACGGACGAGCATCTGCTTGTCCACAAAATGCGCTCTGTTCCGGCGTTCATCCCGGAGCTTAGCTTTGTTTACGAGCTTGAGGGGCGTATCGTCGGGCATATTGCTTACACCCAAAGCAGTGTGGTTAGAGAGGACGGCACGGCATACGAAACCATCACCTTCGGTCCCGTGAGCGTTCTGCCTGAATATCAGAAGAAGGGTATCGGCGCGGCGCTGATACGCCACACGCTGGAGAAGGCGAAATCGCTTGGCTACAAAGCGGTGCTGATCACAGGACACCCGGAATACTATCCGAAATTCGGTTTCGTAAACGCGGAACGATTTGGCATCACCATGCCGGATGGCACAAGCATGGACGCATTTATGGCGCTCCCGCTGGTTGACGGCGCTTTGGATGGTATTTCCGGCAAGTGGACATACGACCCTGTGTTTGAGATTAATAGGAACGAACTTGTGAAGTTCAATGAGGAGTTTGGCTATGCCCGGCAAGGGCAGCGCTCGTGACGATTACATCGACAGTGTCACCGTCGGCGGGCAAGCGCCAGATCTGTACTCCCATCACCCCTCCTGCTCATTTGAAAGAACCACCTGCTATTTGTTCATTCGAGTGGGAGATTATGCAATTTAAGAAAACTTAATTTGTCCCAGTAGCCTCTTTGAAAAACAATCCGTCCATCGACAATGTGGAAAAATCCACACCCTCGCAATCCCAACGGGTCTTTCCATTCCAGGATCGCCCACTGCCCATCTTCAAATATGTTTTCGACGATGCATGTCATTTCCGCTGTGGCAAATTCCCCTTCAAACATGACCTTTATCGCCGCTTTCCCTTTCGCGGGCTCGTTTGCAACCTGATGATTGACTGCATCGTCATCATACAGGCTTACGATAGCCTCTACATCAGCGGCATTAAAAGCATCCACCCACCGGTACACGATTTCTTTAGGTCTCATGATTTATCCCTCTCATTAAAGATACGATATGCCATTGTATCATTATCTTTTCCATTTGTCTCATGATTGATTATTATATTTTTGAATTCGTTGAATGGATTGCGCTTCCCGAATCGTATGTACAGTGAAACCAAAATTCACGGAGGTGTGATAGAATGAAAAGTAAGACAAGATTGATCGTTTGTATCGCGGTGGCGCTGTGTATCGTACTGGCTGCGGGAACGGCGTTTGCCGCGCCGCACAATGGCGGCGGACATGGCAGCTACTGCGGCGTGCAGGCATCCGGAAAGACAGCGGGCACTCGGCATGCGGCGTGCACATACCCGGACTCCCCCCGGCTGACGGGCGGTGCGGGCGCTTGTGTCAATGAAAATTGCATGTATTACCAGGAGTGCCCCAACGAAGACTGCCCCCGGCTGGATGGCGGCACGTGCTCCAATGAAGATTGCCCCTATGGCGGCGAACGTCCCCAGGACGGCACGGGTTATAAGGCGGGCGAAAATGCCGGGAACAGTACGGGAAATGGAGCCGGTAACTCCCGAAACAGCGGTTTGGGCAACGGACATCACAGCGGGCGGCATCATTGAGAAAGGCGGCGCATGAGGAGCGAAGCAGATATTGTGAGCGCAATCGAAAATTATTCTGACAACATTCGCAGAATCTGTTTTGTGTACCTCAAAAACCCTGCCGATACGGAGGACGTCTTCCAGGATGTGTTCCTGAAATATGCGGAGAGCAGGCAGTGTTTTGAGAGCGAGGACCATGTGAAGGCGTGGCTACTGCGCGTGTGCATCAACAGGTGTAAAGATATTTTAAAGCGCTCTTCCCGCAAAAACATTCCCCTGGACGAACTCTACCAACTGTCCGCCCAGGCGGACGCGGGTACGCGGGAGACGCTGGAAGCTGTGCTGGCGCTCCCCCAAAACTACAGGGCTGTTATCTATCTGCATTATTACGAGGGCTATACCGCGCCGGAAATCGCGAAGATACTACGGAAAAACCCGAATACCGTGTACACATGGCTGGGCCGTGCGCGGGACGAACTAAGAAACAAGTTGGGAGGTACGCTGGGTGAATAAGATAAAAGACGCTTTTTCGCAGATTCAGGCGGAAGACGAATTAAAGCAAAAAACCTTGCAGGCTATAACGGCTAAAAGCCACGTCAAAAAACCCCGCTCCCTTACGCGCGTGCTGGCGTACGCGGCAAGCGCTGCCTGCGCCGTTGTGGTGTTTGTAGTGGGCGGCGTGTTGTATACCACGCCTACGGCTGCTGTCAGCATTGACGTCAATCCCAGCATCGAGCTTTCACTCAACCGGTTCGACCGTGTGCTGGAGGCCGTTCCCAAAAACGAAGACGGCAAGCGTGTGCTGGCCCAAACCGATGTTGCGAACATGAAATATGCCGATGCGCTCGGGCAAATTGTAAATACCGAGGAAACGCTTGGCTACCTGGGCAGCGAATCCAACATGGTATTTGCCGTGCAGAGCGACGACACCGCCCAGCGGGATGTCTTGCTGCTGGAATCCGAAAGCTATGCGAGCCGCGTGGTGAGCATACAAAATACCACCTGTTACGCCGCCAGCGGCCACGAGTGGGCAGCGGCTCACCAGTACGGGATATCCGCCGGGAAGTACAAGGCCATCCAGGAGTTGCAGCAATACGACCCCGCCGTTACAATTGAGGAATATTCCCACCACAGCATGCATGATATCCGGCAGGAGATACACGGCCATCAATATGGATCCGGCAATGATGAGACTCCATCTGGCGAAACAGGCAACCACGGGAACGGCAGCAGCTATGGCAACGGCTCCGGCCAGGGACATGGAGCCACCGGCGGCAACGGACAAGGCGGCAGCTCGCACGGAAACGGCCACCATGGTGGGAATTAACAGACAAGGATTACTAATGCTATGATTTATCTCATTACAGGCTTGATGGCAAGCGGAAAATCCACCGTGGCTGAATTACTGGCGCAACGCTTTGCAAAATCCGTGCACCTTCGCGGCGATGTATTTCGTAAAATGGTAATGAACGGGCGGGAGGAAATGAGCGAACCGCCTACCCTGGAGGCGCTTTCCCAACTGGATTTGCGTTACCGGCTGACCGCCGAAGCCGCAAGGCAGTATCACCGCGCCGGTTTCACCGTTGTTATCCAGGACAATTATTACGGCGAAAAACTGCCGTATGTTTTGAATTTGCTTGCGCCGGAACCGGTGCAGGCCGTCGTCCTTTGCCCTGACGCAGCCACGATCCAGTTTCGGGAAAATAGGCGCGGCAAAACGGGCTACCACGGTTTTTCCGTTGAAGGCCTGCATCAAGCCTTCATGGAGAATACACCCCGCATCGGGTTGTGGATTGATAACAGCAGCCAGACCCCCGCAGAGACCGTCGAACAGATTTTGCATGCTGTAGCGCCCGATATGTGAAACAATTGGTTACACCGACTTTATTCCCAGTAGTTTTATGCGCTTACTTTCCCACAAGATGTTCTTTCGCATTTTTGTTTTCGTACAATTCGTTGTCTGCCGGCAAACAAAAAAGCAGCAGGTTTTGTGTTCACCTACTGCTCTGTTTTGGAAAATTTGGTTTGGATAGTTTGTTGGTTTTAGATAGAATGGGGCTAACTGCCTATTCCAAGAAGTCCCTGAGCTTTTTGCTGCGCGAGGGATGCCTGAGCTTCCGCAGTGCCTTTGCTTCAATCTGCCTGATGCGCTCACGCGTCACCTGGAATTCCTTGCCTACCTCTTCCAGCGTACGCGCGCGGCCGTCCTCCAGCCCAAACC
>DHOD01000100.1:0-2881 GCA_002407725.1 Christensenella sp. UBA5399
AAATTGTATTTCAGTGGGGCCTACCTGGTTTTGTCCTTCATCACGGCCAGCGCTTCTTTCAGCTCGTCAAGCGTTGCGGGCGCGGCGCAGCGGCTTTTGTCGGCGTACATGTCCATGATGCCCTCCATAAAATCGTAATAGCGCTGCTTGTGCGCCGGATCGGTCAAAAACATGCTGATATATTTGTCCAGTATTTTGTACGTGAAAACAAGGCAGGGCTCTGCGTCAAAAAGCAGCTTGGGCGTCAGCATGGCGGTGGAGATGGACGAGACAAAATATTTGTTGCTGCAGTCCATGGAGTACAGCAGCGATTCCATGGGGATTTTGGAATAGTAGCTTTCCACCCCTTCTTTTGCGAAGTTGGGATCGATGGGGTGCACCTTGATGATGATGTCGTCAAGGCCTGCGGCATCCGCTGTGATATCGATGATCCGGTGTTCCAGCACGTCGCACGCCGCCGCCTGGCCTTTATCGGTGATCTCGCACGAGTTGGGATCGCTCAAAAAGATGCAGTGGCGGGCATCCAGCGCGGCCGAAGCCTGTTGCAGCTTTTCCCTGCCAAAAATACTGTCGATCACGTCCTGCGACCAATCGTTTAATTTGGGGATTTTTTTGATGGGAAAAGGAGTCTGGTACGGGTACAGGCCCGGCGCGGAAAAATACGCGCGGGTCACGCGGTCCATATGCGTCTTGTGGCGCAACATGGCGCAAACCTTGGTGAACCGGGTGTCCACAAGGTTGTTGGTGTATTCGCCGATGCCCTCTTCGATCAGGTACAGGGGTAAATCAGGACGTTTTTTTGCGTAATAATCATAAATATACGTCGCCATGTATGTGGTGCGGGACGCGATGACGGCGGTGATATCAAATTCCTCCCGCCAGCCACCGATGTGTTTCAGCATGCTTTTGGGGTGCATCAGCCCTGCCAGCAGCTTGCCCGCCCCCATGTGCCTGCGGCCATAATATAAGATATCCTCCACATCCGGGTGCGCTGTGCCGTAATCAAATTTCTGTTCCTCAAAATACAGGTAGGTGTTCATAAAAAACACCAGGCGCTCGCCTTTGGCGACTTCGCCCGCCACCAGCAGGGCGGACATCAGCTGGTATGGAGTGTCACATACAATTGCGATCATATACATCACCATCCTTTTTAGGCTGCCGATAAAGCCGCAACCGTCATTTTATACTAGTTCCATTTAAAAAACGTTGCATATTTTTTAAATGGAACTAGTATCACATGCCTGGTCAACCGGTATTAAGTTGAACCGCTGTAATCAGTTGGCGGCCCAAACACAAAATCAATCAGTTTCTGCAAATTGGCGTTGCGCTCGAAATGGGCGAAGTGGTAATCACGGCCCTTGCCGCCCATGGCCAGCCGGTCTTCCTGCGGCATATCGTGTATGCGCATGATCACGTCCGCCAGCCCATCCACATCGCCGCTCGGTACGCTGATGCCGCAGCCGCTGTCGTTGATCAGGTCCTTTCCCGCGCCGTCCATTGCGGAAATCACCGGTTTGCCCGACGCCATATAGCTCTGCACTTTGGCGGGTATGCCGTATGCAAACAGGTCGCTTTTGGAGAGCGCCACCAGGAGCGCGTCGGCGATGGTCTGGTATTTTGGAACCTCGGCAACGGGTACGAGCCCTTCAAACACCCAATCGTCCGCCATACCCAGCTTCCCTACCTCGTCCATCAGCCACTGCTTGCTCATGCCTTCGCCCAGTATGATGTAGCGGATATCCGTATACCCTTTGTCCTTTGCTTTTTTGGCGGCAGCGGTCACGGTGTCAAACGACTGGGCGGGGTTGATGTTGCCCGCGAACACAATATTGAACTTCCCGTCGCAAAAGCGCTGCTCCAATGCCGGGTCGTGTATCTGCTGTTCATAAATCTTCTCGCAAACCTGCGGGATGTAGGTGATTTTCTCTTCGGGGATGCCCACCAGCGTGTGCAGCCGCTCGGCAATGCCTTCGAAAACACCGATCAATCCGTCGGCCTGGCGGTAATGCCAGTACGACATATTTGTCAGCCACTTGCGCAACCGCTCATTTTTAAAGTTGAAAATAGAAAACAAACTGTGCGGCCAGAAGTCACAGATGTAGATATACAAAGGCGTTTTGGTTTTCTTTGCGAGGCGTATGGGCATGTATGCCATGAATACGGGCGAAAGCTGGTAAACCAATATGCGGTCGTATTTTTGCTTGGCGAGCCGGCGCATGTGCGTCAGCGAAGCCAGCGGAAACGATATAAAATTAAGCAGTATACGGAAGTTGGAATTGTTGCCGCGTGGGATTTCGAACGCCCGCCGGATGTTGACGCCATTCTGCACCTGCCTGCGGTGCTTGGTATAGGAGTACCCTTCAAAGAATTTGCCGCCGGGGTAATTGGGAATACCGCACAGCACATCCACATCGTAACCGTTTTCCACAAGTCCTTCACAAATATCGGTTATCCTGAACGTTTCGGGCCAGTAATGCTGGCACACGACAAGAATTTTTTTGTTTTGCTTTTTCACCACTCCAATATACTGAACCGCTTGGGTTTTGTCAATTGACGCGATTATCACAGCGTGTTATGATGATGTTGCGTGAAAACCGTGCGGTTATCGCATAAAGCAATGCGATACGGCATAAGAAATTTAGAATATAACATGGAGCGGTGACAGATGGCGCAAGGTGGCGGAATGGCAGAAACAGTACGTGAGAAATTTAGTGGGAAAACCCTCCTGATTACAGGAGGGACGGGTTCTTTTGGAAATGCCGTGTTAAGGCGCTTTATTGATACCGACATCGCGGAGATCCGGATTCTTTCCCGCGACGAGAAGAAGCAGGATGATATGCGTCATCGTATTCAGAATCCTAAGGTGAAGTTTTACATTGGT
>DHOD01000100.1:2982-3230 GCA_002407725.1 Christensenella sp. UBA5399
GAAGCAGGATGATATGCGCCATGAATACAAAAACCCCAAAGTGCGCTTCTATATAGGCGATGTGCGCGATAAAGCCACAGTAGACATGGCGATGAACGGCGTGGATTACTGCTTTCATTCGGCGGCGCTCAAACAGGTGCCGTCCTGTGAATTTTTCCCCATGCAGGCGGTGTACACCAATGTGCTGGGGACGTCCAATGTGGCGCAATCGGCAATCGACAATGGGATTGAAAAAATGATCTATCTAT
>DHOD01000098.1:0-5669 GCA_002407725.1 Christensenella sp. UBA5399
AATGATCTATGCCGGATTGGGGTATTAGAAAGAAAAGGGTCTGCCTTTAAGATTTTGGATAAACAGTATCTACTGAGAAAGCGTACCCGCCCATGAGAGAACCGCTTATTTGGCTGCTGCTTCCGTGATTATATGCTCACAGAAAACATCAGCTTTTTGCGTCCAAAGCAGGATTTTTTTGTTAAGTTGACATAAGATATACGCTAAACGCCGGATTTTGCCGTAGGAATAATATTCATTACGCTGGCTTTCCGTTCAATTGATGTTCTGAGTTGCTTAATCAATAAATCTTTGAATTTCAAGGAACGCATATTACGTTACTGCATATATTCCCAAAACGACAGTTCAGGCAACTATTGGTTCTCTTCCGCTTGCTGCGGGGTTGGCTTGTGGAATAACAGCACATCCCCAAAGTTGGTGATATTTTGTACCAAGACGACCTAACGCCAATTAGCAAGATTTTAAAGAAATCGAGGAAAACGAGGCAAGCGGAAATGAAGCCAAACAAAAATCAAACAAAAAAGCCCGAAAAACATAGAGTTTATCTGGCTTTGTGGCGTTCCCGGCGCGATTCGAACGCGCGGCCTTTCGCTTAGGAGTTTGGTTTGTTCAATATCCCGTGTTGCATCGGAGTGTCATACAATGCCAAAAAACACTGTAATATTAAGGGATTTGATCACATCCAGTTTCCTTGAATATCCTACTGAATCTCCTCGTACTACTGCATAAATCGTGTGCGATTAGCAGAAATATTAGCGCGAGTGGGTGGCGAACAAGCTTCGTTCGCTTTCCAAAGTCGAACATACTCATTCCAGATGAGCCATCTGTATCTATTTACAGGTGGCTCATTTTAATTTGGAGGTGATGATATATGTCTGCAAACATAATTGCCTGCGCCAATCAAAAAGGCGGTGTGGGCAAGACCACCACCTGTGCCAATCTCGGCATCGGACTAGCACAGGAAGGGAAAAAGGTGCTGCTGGTAGATTGTGATCCACAAGGTTCGCTGTCCATCAGTCTTGGATACTCTCAGCCGGACAGCCTGCCGGTGACGCTGGCAACCGTCATGGGCAAGGTGATTTCCGAAGAACCCATATCTTTGCAAGAGGGCATTCTGCATCACGCGGAGGGCGTTGACCTTATGCCTGCCAACATAGAGCTATCCGGCATGGAGGTTTCGCTGGTGAACGCCATGAGCCGTGAAACCATCCTGCGGCAATACCTGGATACTGTAAAACGCCAATATGACCATATCATTCTGGACTGTATGCCCTCGCTAGGTATGCTGACGGTCAACGCGCTTGCCGCCGCAAACAGCGTACTCATTCCCGTGCAGGCACAGTATCTTCCGGCAAAGGGGCTTGAGCAGCTTTTACAGACCGTGAATAGGGTACGTCGGCAAATTAATCCCAAGCTCCAGATCGACGGGATCCTGCTGACCATGGTGGATACCCGCACCAACTATGCCAAAGAAATTAGTGCCCTTCTTCGGGAAACCTATGACGGTAAAATTAAGGTTTTTGGTACCGATATCCCGCATTCTGTCCGGGCTGCCGAAACCAGCGCCGAGGGCAAAAGCATCTATGCTCACGATCCAAACGGTAAAGTGGCCGAGGCATACCGAGAATTGACTAAGGAGGTGTTGAAACTTGAAAAGCAGCGCCAAAAACATAAAGCTGA
The DNA here is from genome assembly GCA_002407725.1 of Christensenella sp. UBA5399. GTDB lineage: Bacteria > Bacillota > Clostridia > Christensenellales > Christensenellaceae > UBA5399. The sequence continues at coordinate 1,681 of DHOD01000098.1, forward strand.
CCTCAGTAGATGACCTTTTTAGTACCGAACAGGAACGGCAAGAGGCACAGGATGAACGCGTTGTCCGGCTTCCCCTTTCCCAAATGCACTATTTCAAGGGCTATCCCGCTATGCAGAGCGAAATTCCCTTTACCGGACAGCCATTCCATGTACGGGATGATGATCCCAAGATGCTTGAAACGCTAGAGAGCGTCAAACGAAGGGGCGTCAGAACCCCCGGCCTTGTGCGGCCTGACCCGGACGGTGGCTACGAAATCATTTCAGGTCATCGCCGCCATAGGGCAAGTGAACTGGCCGATTTGCCTGACATGCCCGTTATTATCCGCGAAATGACCGACGAAGAAGCCGTCATCGAGTTGGTAGATGCTAATATTCAGCGTGAGGATGTTCTTCCCAGTGAAAAGGCATGGGCTTAAGGAGCTTGCTGAACACCTCTGGCATACGGTACAGGATTTTTCGCGGGAAGCCCACGACGAGAACCTTATCCCTACTATTCTTGCGATTTACAACACCCATGAAGGCTTTCCGGCCAACACCGCGCAAATCCGTGAGCTGCTAAAGGACAGCGAAACGGTATCCACACTCATCAACGAGGTGGAAGTCTTTGCCGTGCGCTATGCCGAGAATCCAGACCTGATGCGCTTCCGGTTCCGCCGCCATGATGAAATCCTCACCGGTTTACGCGGCCTTTTGCGTCCGCATATCGAGTTTTCTGCCAGCCCGGATTTCTCCCTTGAACCCAAGCAGTTCATTACCAACGATGAAATCGACCGGCTGCTCACTGGGGGCAGCAATGTCCAGCACAGCAAGTTCCGTATCTACTCGTACTATTTAGAAGGTCACGCCCCCAAGGAACGGACCGACTTTCTCAAGCATGAGTACGGAACGGGCGGCGGCGGGCGGCTGGGCTTTAACGAATGGCACGATTCCAAGGGCATCACCTACAAGCGGGAAAACGCTCAGTTCGTTCCCTACGATACCATCCTTCTTAAATGGCCGCAGGTGGAAAAGCGCGTCAGTGAGCTGATCCGGCAAGGCAAATATATGTCGGAAAAGGAACTGGCGTATATCCCCACGTATGAAAAGCATGAGCTGGCGCGGGAGATTCAGGGCTTTTTTAGTGGACTACCCCAAGAAACCCCGCGCCCCTTCCCGTATGGCTTTGACTTCTATGAAGCCGTGAAGCTGATCGAGCCGCAGCTTGACGACCCGGCGCGGGTGGAAGAAATCTATCAAATGATGCTGCCGGTATGGGAAAGCACGACCCAGGAAAACCGGCATTATGACTTTCAAAAACGGGCCTTTGAGCATATGACAGCGTACCGCAATGGTACGTTTTCTTTATTTGGCGAGAAAAAAAGGCCAGCGGCTATCCGGGCTCAAGCAAAGGAAGCGCCCGCGCCCTCCCCGGCGCAGGGTGTGGAAGTACCTGCCGAAAGAGAAATGCCGGATTACAGCGATCTGGCCGGGCGGTTGATTCGGTTCTATCAGGAATTCGACCCATATGATTACCGCGACAACATGGAACTGGGAGAAACCGACGAGGACGCCATCGCCACGCTTGAGGCGCAGCTTCAGCAGGAAGGCACGCGTGCCGGGATACTGGAAACCCTGCAAAGCTTTTTGGATGAAACAGACCCGGAAGAAGAAATCGCCGTTGACCTTGAACTGTTCATAGAGGAACTGGAAGCCCTACCTCCCGCTGCTGGCGAAGAGACGCCCGCACAGCAATTCCCGGAGAATCTTGTCGGGCAGGCCGTCATGCTGGGCGGACAGGAATTTGTGGTGGACCGCGTGGATGCGTCTATTCACACGGCATTCCTTCGGGGCACTGTTTTTCAAAACGGCTTGGAAACGCCCATTGTCCGGCATGAAACCACTTTTTCAATACAGGAACTCCTTGAAGAACAGCGCCTGCGGGACCGTGTTTCCGATACCCTCAGCGAAGCCGGCTTTACGGTAACGGACGAGCTGGTCAGCGACGGCCTGAAAGAATATCAGGCGGGCGGCGGTAGCGGCGGCCATGAAGACGCGGCCCGATTTATCCAGGAAAAGTATCTCACCGGCGAACCCATATGGGAAAAGGTTGAAGGTGGCGAAGTCGCCCGCGTGCGGATCGACCTAATACCCGATACTACCCCACAGCGCTCAGCAATAGACGCTTCCGAGACATTGATTGAGGGGTATTTGTTTGACACTGAGGTTGTATTTGATAATGACAACGCCGCTAAAATATCCGCACTTCTGGGTATAGAGCAACAGCCATACGAGTATGCAGAAAACGAATTTATTCCCTTATGCCGCTTTCCCACCGCCGAACTGGAAGCAAACCAGGAGAAACTGCTGGAACAAGGCTACACGCTCTCCGTATTTGAATGGGATTCATCCAAAGGAGAGTTTCTGGATGTTATAAAAGAAAAGCACGCCGCTATACCCGCCGAAAAAGAAAATGTGCTGGCTCCTCCCAAGCCTAAGCGGGAGCGTGTGCTGTTCAGCACCCTCCACCCGGAGATTCCTGCCGAGAAACGGCATAATTTCCGTATTACCGACCCGCAGCTTGGCGTGGGCACCCCGAGCGAGAAGTTTGCCGCCAATGCCGCGGCGATCCGTACTTTGAGGCAGATTGAAAATGAGAACAGGCTGGCGACCCCGGAGGAACAGGAAACCCTTTCCCGCTATGTCGGCTGGGGCGGTCTGGCGGATTGCTTTGACGGGCGCCACGATAAGTATCTGGAACTAAAAAGCCTTTTAGATGAGGACGAGTATGCCGCCGCCAGAGCCAGCAGCCTGACGGCTTTTTACACCTCCCCCGTGATTGTGGAGGCCATGTATAAGGCGCTTTCCCAAATGGGCTTTCAGACCGGCAATATTTTAGAGCCGGCCTGTGGCGTGGGAAATTTCATCGGCATGATCCCGGACAGCATGGCGGACAGCAAAGCCTACGGCGTGGAGATTGACAGCATATCGGGCCGTATCGCCCGACAGCTTTACCAGAACAGCAGCGTCGCTGTGGACGGCTTTGAAAAGGTGGAGATGCCCGACAGCTTCTTCGATGTGGCTATCGGCAACGTGCCCTTTGGGGACTTCAAGGTGCTGGACAGGCGATACGATAAGCACAAATGGCTGATCCATGACTATTTCTTCGGCAAGTCGCTGGATAAGGTCAGGCCGGGCGGTATCGTAGCCTTTATTACTTCAAAGGGCACCATGGACAAGGAAAACTCCGCCGTGCGCAAGTATCTGGCGCAGCGGGCCGACCTCATCGGGGCCATACGCCTGTCTGACAACGCCTTCAAACGCAACGCGGGCACCGATGTTACAAGCGATATTATCTTTTTACAAAAGCGCGACCGCATGACGGATATCGAACCGGATTGGGTACACCTGGACACCGACGAAAACGGCATCCGTATGAACAGCTATTTTGCAGCGCATCCCGATATGATTTTGGGCGATATGGTCATGGAGTCCACCGCCTTTGGTATGGACAGCGCCTGTAAGCCGTATGAGGGGGCCGACCTTTCCGAGCAGCTATCCGAAGCGGTTTCCAATCTCCATGCGGAGATCACCGATTACGAGGTGGACGAACTGGAGGGCGATGAGGATTTATCCATTCCCGCCGACCCGTCCGTGCGCAATTTCTCCTATACCATCGTGGACGGCAAAATCTACTTCCGCGAAAACTCAAGGATGCACCCGGTAGAGCTGTCCGTTACTGCTGAAAACCGTATTCGCGGGATGATTGCGCTCCGGGACTGCACCCGGCAGCTCATGGCCTATCAGACCGAGGACTACCCCGAGGATATGATCCGGCAGGAGCAGGCGCGGCTGGGCCAGATTTACGACGATTACACTCGGAAATATGGGCTTCTGTGCAGCCGGGGCAACAGCCTGGCCTTTGGCGAAGACTCCAGTTACTGTCTGCTTTGTTCTTTGGAAGTGCTGGATGAGGAAGGCAATTTTCTACGCAAGGCCGACATGTTCACCAA
>DHOD01000098.1:5843-6180 GCA_002407725.1 Christensenella sp. UBA5399
CAAGGCCGACATGTTCACCAAACGTACCATCCGGCCCCATGTGCCGGTCACGTCGGTGGACACGGCCAGCGAAGCCCTGGCCGTATCCATTTCCGAAAAGGCGCGGGTGGATATGGAATATATGGCGCAGCTCTCGGGAAAAAGCGAGGCCGAGCTGGAAGCGGAGCTGACCGGCGTTATCTTCCGGGACATCAACTGCGCCACCGACCCCGACCTGATACCCAAAGCGTTTGTGGACTTGGAGAAGTTCCCCTTTGTTACAGCGGACGAATACCTATCCGGTAATGTACGAAAAAAGCTGCAAATGCTCCGGGCGCTGGAAATGGTTTTACCAGCC
>DHOD01000102.1:0-135 GCA_002407725.1 Christensenella sp. UBA5399
TTTTCTATCAGTGTTTAGTATTATCTGCTACTTCTGCGCATAAAACGTGGCAAACTCTGTGTATTTATATATGCAGTCAACGGTCCGGAACCCGGCTTCACGCAGCCACTCCAGCTGCTCGTCCACCTGCGACGT
>DHOD01000102.1:297-2755 GCA_002407725.1 Christensenella sp. UBA5399
TAGCTGCTCGTCCACCTGCGACGTATCGTCTTCTTTCATGCGTTCGTAGGCGATTTGCATTTCTTCCTCGGTAAACCCTTCCCGAACCAGGTTTTCGTCGCGCAGCACTGCATACATCCGGTCCATTTCGCGCGATGCCCCGGAAACCTGGTCCGCGTTGATGAAAACACCGCCCGGCTTCAGCCACGTGTAGCATTTTTTGTAAAGCGCCTGTTTGCCCGCAGCGGGCAAATGGTGTATGGACAATGCGGATATAATACAGTCGAACGTCTGTTCAAACTGGTGCGTGCAATAATCATCCACAATATACGTCACGTCCGCATCCCCAAACCGCTCCTTGGCCACGCGCAGCATTTTTTCGGAGAAATCGATCAACGTAAGCTTCGCGCCCGGGTATTTCCTGCGCACAAAACCTGAAAACAGGCCCGTCCCCGCGCCAATATCCAGTACTTCCGGCGCATTCCCTTCCATACGCAAAAATTGCATAGGCAATCCGTAAAAATCATCAAAGCAGGGAATCAGGCGCCTGCGGTCCTGATCGTATTGCGTGGCTACCTTATCAAAGCTTTCCTTTACACCCATAGCATTACTCCATTCCCATAATGTTATCCCATTATATCACAAGACCGCCATTTTTATGCTGCCGCCGCTGCGAATATCTTTTTGTGTAATTCTTTATTGCTCCGCGATAAAAAAATTCACCCGGACAATTGCAGCGCGCGGCATTATGTATTATGATATAGTCAATCAACTGTGAAAATGATCCGTCGTTTTCACAAACAGAGCGAGTCCTGTTTTGCGCCAAAAGCGCAATAAGGGCGGAGGGTATACATGAAGACATACCAGGCCGAAACGCATTGCCATACAAGAGAAGTGAGCCTCTGCTCGCGCATCCCGGCGGAATACCTGATCAAAGGGTATGCCGAGCTGGGGTACCGCTATGTGTTTATCACCGACCACTACCATCCCGTGCCGCTGGAAGCGCCCTGGACCAAGAACAAACCCTGGGACGAGCTTGTCGACCACTTTTTATCGGGGTATCACGCAGCAAGGAAAGCGGCCGAAGGCACGGACGTCAAAGTGCTGCTGGGCATGGAGGCAGGCCTTGCCACCGACCCGGATTCCGGCCTTGCTACCGATTTTTTGGTGTATGGATTTGACGAAGCGTTCCTGCGCAAGCACCCGCGGTTCTATCAATTACCGTACGATGAATTTTATGCCATGATGCATGCGGAAGGCTTCCTCGTTTTTCAGGCGCATCCGTACCGGTATGGCGGCGACCCTGTGCAGCCGATTTGCTACGACGGCATCGAGATTGTCAACACCCACCCAAGGCATTTTTCGCGCAACCAGCTTGCCGTCAAATACGCGATCGATCATCAGCTGTACATGATCGGCGGCAGCGACGCCCACAGCGAGGAGGACATTGGCAGGGGCGGCGTGATGTTGCCGGACGGCATCGAAACGCCGATGGATTTTGTAGATTTTTACCGTGAAAACGGCTCGCCCGAGTTGATAGTCACATTTGGTGCGTAGGGGCTGCCCTCCACATCAATAACGATTCTAAAAGATGCTTGTTGTTTTGACAGCAGCGGCATTGTTTATAAATAAAATATGGCGGCAAATGTTCCGCCCGGAAAGAAGGTTAAAATGGGTAAAGTAAACAAACAGATGAATATCATGGACATCATCAACATCGATGACGGATGCGCAAGCATTTTTATGGAATCGGGCATGGGCTGCCTTGGTTGCGCCGCAGCGCATTTCGAGAATCTGGAGCAGGCATGCGCCGTGCACGGCATCGACGCGGACGCCCTGGAGAAAAAACTCAACGATTACCTGGATTCCAAATCCGAGTAAATGTGTGCCTAAGCCTGGTAACAGGTAGAAAATAATTGCGTGAAAGGAAGTACGGTTATGGAGAAGTATGTATGTACGATTTGTGGGTATGTGTATGATGAGGCCGAAGGCGACCCCGACAACAACATAGCGCCCGGCACCAAATGGGCCGATGTTCCGGAGAGTTGGGTTTGCCCCATGTGCGGCGCGGACAAGTCCGCATTCGACAAGGATTAAGTAACAATTGATGAATGAGAATGCCGCGACCGCACAGGTCGGCGGCATTCTCGCTTTGTAAGCAGGCTGTCAATTACGAATACGAATCAATATTTTATATGAATTTAGTATCTAAACAGTAGGGGGAAAGCAAATGGTACCTTTGGAAGTAACAAAAGATATTTGGTGGGTCGGTGTGCAAAATCCCGATCTCAGGGTTTTTGACGTGATTATGCGAACGGAGTGGGGAACCTCGTATAATTCTTATTTGGTAAAGGGAACGGAAAAGACCGCGTTGATCGATTCGGTCCGCGACGGGTATTTTGACGAGCAGATGGAGGGCATCCGCCAAATTACCGACCCGTCTAAAATCGATTATGTCGTGGTCAACCATACAGAGCGT
>DHOD01000102.1:2913-3183 GCA_002407725.1 Christensenella sp. UBA5399
ACCCATACAGAGCCCGACCATTCCGGCTCGCTGGCCGCTATGCTGGCGCTTGCGGAGAATGCAACGGTCGTGTGCTCGCGTCCCGCAAAAACGCTGATCAAAGAACTGCTGAACAGGGATTTTGAGTGCATTGTTGTGGGCGACGGCGACAGCATTGACCTGGGCGGTAAAACACTCCAGTTTATTTCCGCGCCGTTCCTGCATTGGCCCGACACCATGTTCACCTATATACCGGAAGAAAAGTTTTTAAGCACATGCGACGCTTTTGGC
>DHOD01000102.1:3370-3584 GCA_002407725.1 Christensenella sp. UBA5399
TTAAGCACATGCGACGCTTTTGGCTTCCATCTTTCCGCGGCCGAGGTGTTTGACGACCTGACCCCGCTCGACAAGGAACTGGAAGGCGCCCAAAAGTATTATTTTGACGTGATCATGTCGCCGTTCAAGCCGTATGTGCTGGAGGCGATTGAAAAAATCCGCGGACTGGATATCGACATCATCGCCCCCTCACACGGGCCGGTTCTGCGGGCAG
>DHOD01000102.1:3767-4307 GCA_002407725.1 Christensenella sp. UBA5399
CCCCTGGGGCGCGGTTGACCGCTACGAGAAGTGGGCACAACCCACCAGCAACAACCCCAGGAAAATTTACGTCGGTTATGTGAGCTGCTACGGTTACACCAGCAAGCTGGCGCAAAAGGTGTACGAAGGCGCCAAAAGCAGTGGGAAATATGATGTGGAACTGAAAGACATCTCGGAGGAGCAACCGGGCGTTGCACTGGAAAAGATTGTGTGCGCCGACGCGTTTGCGCTGGGTTCGCCCACACTCAACCGGGATGCGCTGCCCCCCATATGGGATGTGATGACCTGCCTTTGCCCCTACATCATGAAGGGCCGCCCCGCCGCGGTGTTCGGCACATTTGGGTGGAGCGGCGAGGCCTGCGGCTACATGGAACAACGCCTCAGCAACCTGGGCATCAAAGTGCAGGGCCAGGCGCGGGCCAAAATGAACCCCAGCGAGGACGACCTGAAGGCCGCGTACGATTTGGGCGTCAAATTGGCGGACGCGCTGGATTGATATCATTAGAGAAATAGCATAATAAAAATCCACCCGCTAAGCGG
>DHOD01000143.1:0-1303 GCA_002407725.1 Christensenella sp. UBA5399
GGATGTATCCATGATCATCACCGATACAAACCTGCCCGACGAAATATATAGGGAATATAAAAACGAGGGCATCGATATCGTAAGAATTTAGAGTAATTTGTCAAATGATAGCTATGGTTTGGCAATTTGCTCGAATAATTAGAATATGTTCAGTTTTTCTTTTAGCGCGTCAAAGAAACACGATATATGGTAGCCGTCGTTGACTTCATGCGCAAATTCCCCACAAAGCGGCAGCATCAGCCTGCCCGCTTTCCATTCATATTTTCCGATGACAAAAAACGGCGCGAGGTCCGGCTTCGACTCCGCCCCGCCAAAAGAAAATGACGAAAAATGTACGCCCGGCACAGCCGTTACACCCATGGCATTAGGGGGGATTTCTCCGCTACAAAGCAACTTTCCGCAATTTTGGGCGCGTCTTCTATCGTCCTCAAAGCGTGCGCAAAATTCATGTAACCCCTCGCAATATTCCGTGGCCACCATTGAAAACAGCGCGGGATTCCCCGTCCTTGGCACCGTATACAGCGGATCCAGCCTTGCCCATATGCCAACACAGCCGTCCCCGTCGTATCCGTATCGAAATTCGTCATGCGCATTGGCCACGCCCGCCAGGCAATGGATGAACGCAGGATAAAACTTAATGCCCGCCGCACGTACCTGTTCCAAAAACTCCGTGATGTCGATGTGCACATTCATATAGAGAGTCGTCCCCTTAAAATACTGGAATATCTCCCGCCTGTCCCAATGCTCGAAATCGATTTTTTGGAATTTCATACACCGTGCCTCCTGCCCAACATAGTCCAATCAAAAAAGGAACGCCGCAGAGGCGTCCCATCTATACATCACACGCGCTGCTACCTGCCCGAGGCATTAGCTCACGTACGTCCTGACACGGAAATTTGCCCCCACCGCCTGCGCGACCCGCCTTGCTTTTTCTATTTCGTTTTCACCGATCACATCCACCACCGACAGCGTTACTTTAATGCCCTGGCGCACACAATCCTCCGCAAACCGGAGCATATAGGAATACCCGTCCTTCCCATACCGCGAATGCACAATCGCGTCGTACGCATCGGCATCCGCCTCGTTGAGGCTGATGGAAATCTCGTCCACCATCCCCGCCAGCTCTGCCGCAATATCCCTGCCGTGGTACACACTCGCGTGGCCGTTGGTATTGATGCGCACATGCCCGCCATAGCTTTTCACATACTGTGCAATTTCCTTCAACGTTTCAATCTTCATTGTCGGCTCGCCCAGGCCACAAAACACAATGTCCGTCTGGTCCTGCGCCAGTATGCCGATCACA
>DHOD01000143.1:1445-3977 GCA_002407725.1 Christensenella sp. UBA5399
CCTGCGCCAGTATGCCGATCACATCCAGCGCCGTCGGCTCCTTCTCCAGCCGCAGGTCATACCCGCCGACGCCCGTATGCTGCCGCCGCAGGCAAAAATCGCAATCATTTGTGCATTTATTTGTCAAATTAATGTAATTGACGTTTCCCAACTTGTATACATATGTGTCCAAATTCACTTCACCTCTATACCATAAGCCGCGCCCGCATTCCTTGTTGTCGCGGCTTCAATCTCCTCTGCGTCCACACCGCGGATATCCGCGATTTTCTGTGCCACCAGCCCCACATACCCGGGGTCGTTGCGCTTCCCCCTGAACGGCACCGGCGTCATATACGGGCAATCCGTCTCCACCAGCATGCGTTCCAGCGGCACATGAGCTGCCACCTCTACGGGCTTCTTGGCGTTTTTGAATGTCACCGACCCGTTGAAAGATATATAGTACCCCATCTTGACCAGCAACTCCATCGTCTCCACACTGCCCGAAAAGCTGTGCATAATGCCCCCTACCTGTGGAAACCGCCTGAGCACATCCAGCGTGTCCGCCGTCGCCTCACGACTGTGGATCACAACAGGCAGTTGCAAATCCTGCGCCAGCTGCATCTGCCGCTCAAACACATCCGCCTGCACATCGCGCGGGCTGAAATCGTAATGGTAGTCCAGGCCGATCTCGCCTATGGCAACCACCTTGTCCTCCTTCGCGAGCGCACGCAACTGCGACTCGCTGTGCCCATCCCATGTTTTGGCGTCGTGCGGGTGCACGCCCACTACCGCCCAAATGATATGGTGCTCCTTCGCGAGCGCCGCCGCGCGTATCGACGTATCGATGCAGCACCCGATTTCGGCAACGTACCCCACGCCCCGCGCGGGCAACCCTGCAATGATATGCTGCCTGTCCTCGTCAAATTTTGGATCCAGCAAATGTGCGTGCGAATCAAAAAGCATATGGTTTCACCCCACATCCATGCCATCGGGCGCATCCGCCGTCAGCAGTTTTACGCCGGGGTTATCCCCCACCGCAAGTATCATCCCCTCTGACAGCGTGCCCCGCAGTTTAGCGGGCTTCAGGTTCGCAACGATGATCACCGTTTTTCCCACCATTTCTTCCGCCGTATAGCTCTCCCTGATACCCGATACAATGGTACGCCGCTCACCGCCGCACTGCACCGTCAGCTTCAGCAGCTTATCGGAGCCTTCCAGGTTCTCGCACGCAATCACCTTCGCCGTTTTCAGGTTAACTTTCTTGAATTCGTCTATGGTGATCTGCGGCGTCTCCTCCGGCGTCTTTGGGCTCTCTTGTTTCTTTTCGGCTGCGGACTGCGGTTTAATCTTTTCCAGTTCGTCAAGCTCCGCCGCAACGTCGAAGCGCGGGAAAAGCGCGTTGCCCTTCGTCACCTTCAGCCCATCTATGGCCGCGGGCTTCTTTGCGCTTTCAAATGTCCCCAATTCCCCCATCTCCATGCCAAGCTGCCGCCTGATCTCGTACCCGGTCTTTGGCATCACGCTCTCGACCAGTATGCTGATGACACGCAGTCCTTCCGCCAGGTTGTGGAGCACGCTGCCCAGCCTTGCGCGCCGGGCCTCGTCCTTGGCCAGTGCCCAGGGCATTGTCACGTCTATGTATTTATTGAGCGCGCCGACATACTCCCATACCTCTTCCAGCGCCTCCGCTATTTTCAGCCTGTCCATCTTTTCGGCAAATCCGGCAGGCAGCCCGGCCGCCACTTCACGGATTTTATCATCCGGCTCTTCCCGCTCGCCGTCCGCCGGGATAATACCGTCAAAATATTTCTCTACCATTGCCACCGTGCGCGAAAGCAGGTTCCCCAGGTCATTTGCAAGATCCGCGTTGATCCGGTTCAGCAGCAATTCGTTGGAGAACAGCAGGTCGTTCCCCAGCGGCGCTTCCCGCATCAGGAAATAGCGCACCGCATCCACCCCATACCGCTCCACAAGCACCATCGGGTCAATGACATTTCCTTTGGATTTGCTCATCTTCCCACCGCTCAGCGTCAGCCAGCCGTGCCCGTACACCTTTTTAGGCAGCGGCAACCCCAGCGCCAGCAGTATGATCGGCCATGTGATCGTATGAAAACGTATGATCTCCTTGCCCACCAGGTGCAGGTCGGCGGGCCAGTAACGCTCAAACTTACTCTCGTCATCCGTAAGGTAGCCCAGCGCGGTGATGTAGTTGGAGAGCGCGTCGATCCAGACATAGATGATATGTTTGTCGTCAAACGGCACGGGGATGCCCCACTTAAACGAGGAACGCGACACGCAAAGATCCTCCAGCCCCGGCAACAGGAAGTTGGTCATCATTTCGTTTTTACGCGATTCCGGCTCAATAAACCCGGGGTTCTCCTCAATATGCCGAATCAGTCTGTCCGCATACTTGGACGCGCGGAAAAAATAACTTTCCTCTTTTACCTTTTGTACGTCCCGCCCGCAGTCGGGGCATTTGCCCTCCTCCAGCTGCACATCCGTCCAAAAGGATTCGCAGGGAGTGCAGTACCAGCTTTCGTATTCGCTCTTATA
>DHOD01000143.1:4084-8177 GCA_002407725.1 Christensenella sp. UBA5399
AAGGATTCGCAGGGAGTGCAGTACCAGCTTTCGTATTCGCTCTTATAAATGTCGCCCTGGTCGTACAGCTTCTGGAAGATTTTTTGCACGCAGTCTATATGGCGTTGATCCGTCGTGCGGATAAAATCATCGTTGGTAACCTCCATCAGGCTCCAGAGCTCTTTGATGTTTTTCACAATGCCATCCACATATTGCTTGGGCGGCACCCCCAGCTCCTGGGCAATTTTCTCAATCTTCTGCCCGTGCTCGTCCGTCCCGGTCAAAAACATCACGTCATAACCGGTCTGGCGCTTAAACCGCGCAATAGTATCGGCCGCCGTCGTGCAGTATGCGTGCCCTATGTGCAGGTTGTCGCTTGGATAATAGATTGGCGTGGTTATATAAAATTTTTCACTCATAGGTTACCCTCTCCAAGAAAAAACGCCCGTGTAAGAGCGTTTGCCAGCTTTTTTATGTGCCTGCCCGCTACTTCACGATAACGCCCTCTTTATAGACCGGCACAATGTCAAACATGTCTTCCCTCGTGCAATACTCCAGGTCGTCAAACAGCTGCAGCCCTTTCAGGTACTCATAGTTGCTGCTGCCCTCCAGCGCACCCATAATGTCCGCCTTGGCATTATTATAAATCTTGTACGCCACTTTGCCAAGGTCGTCCACTTCCACCGTATCGTCCATTTGTGTCAGCCTGCTGACAATGCAACCCAGCGCGACGATGTCGTCGGTAGAAAATTGCCCCTTGGTGCCCGCGCAAACCAGCATGATATCCCGCTCCAGCGCATAGGCCGCCTTGGCCGCTGCCGTCGCGTTGATAAAAGTCCCGATCAACACATCCTCCGCCTCGGCGAGTGCCTTGACCGCCACCGAACCGTTTGAGGTAGAGTAAATCAGCACCCTACCCTCCACCACTTCCTGTGTATATTCCAGCGGGGAATTCCCCAGGTCAAACCCGCTGACTTTTTTCGCCCCAATTTCGCCGCACAGCAGAACGCTGCCTTCGGATATCTTTTTGATAGCCGCGGCTTCATTCGCTTCGCCTGTAGGGACAATCCTGTCACATCCGTTGGACACCGCCGTTATAATAGTCGAAGACGCCCGAAGCGCATCGATCATCATCGCAGTCTTGCCGAGCAACGCACCGTTGTTCAAGTCTTCATAAGACGCTATACTGGTTACTTTCATTTGCCACCTCACTCATTTTCAATCTATTGTATTATACCACATCCGCCGGCCTATACAAGTAGATACTAATTCCAAATTTATCGCGGATGCCATAAAGAATTACACAATCAAATCATTCAGTATTCTTTATGGCAGGAGCATGCAGCATTCCTTGTTGCATAAATGATAAGTCAAAATGCTGTAAACATTTGTTGTAATTTCGGAAAGTGCCGCTGTGACACACGCTGCTGGTGTTTTGCTGTATAAAACGTATTGTTTTTTTTATATGATTACTATAAATATTGTAAAAATATGAAATATTTGATTATTAAAATTTCATAAAATGGATTTTATTTTTAAAAAATGTAAATTCTTTTTTAATTTTTTGTTGATTTTTATATTTTTTGACATATAATAGAGTGTGTGTTTGCTATACATACAATACTATTATGTTAATAGGAGGTTTTTACAATGAAATCGACAGGTATCGTGAGGCCGCTCGACTCGCTCGGCCGAGTTGTGCTGCCAATTGAGCTCCGGCGTGTGCTGGGACTCAAGCCCAAAGATCCCGTGGAAATCTATGTAGACAGCGACTATATTTTGCTGAAAAAGTACCAGCCGTCTTGCATATTCTGCGAAAGCATGGATGACATCACCGTCTTTAACGGAAAGAATGTCTGCTCAGCTTGTGCGGAGAAATTGTCCGGCACTGTGTAACTTTAATCCATGTGTATCATAATTTTGTAAACTCGATTTTTAGAACAGGAAAGATCAGCCGTAACCAACGTTACGGCTTCTTTTTTTGTGTGCCCAGCCGCAATACATTTCTCCAGCTGTTCCACGATCATCTCATCGGTCGCCTCATCGCCTGCCTGTTCCGGCACGCCGGCCACAACAACAAATTCCCCTTTTACCGCCTCGCGTTCCGCAAGTTGCGCGCAAATCGCTTCCGCACTGCCGCGCAGCGTTTCCTCATACATTTTTGTCAGCTCCCGCGATACGCAAACGGGCGTACCCGGGCCAAAGGCTTCCGCCACACCTTCCAGCAGCGCCGTCACCCGCCCCGGGCTTTCATAGAACACCACCGGCATATGCGCCGCCGCCAGCGCGTCCAGCTTTTTTTTACGCGCCGCCCCTTTTTGCGGCAAAAAGCCCGCAAAAATAAAATTGCTGCAATCGATGCCGCTCAGTGTGACCGCCACAACTGCGGCATTTGCTCCCGGTATGCTTTCTATAGGGATATCCGCCGCAATACAGTCCCGCACCAGCATTAGGCCAGGGTCGGAAATAACCGGCGTGCCCGCATCCGAGACCAGTGCCACTGCTCTGCCTTCCATCATGTGCGCGACAATCTCCTTGCGGCGCGCCTCGCTGCTGTGCTCATGAAAGCTGACCATTTTCCCTTTGATGCCAAAATGGTTCAACAGCTTCACCGTCCTGCGTGTGTCCTCCGCCGCGATCATTTCCGCCGCCTTCAGCACATCCAGCGCACGCACTGTGATATCACCCATATTGCCTATCGGCGTGGCCACAATGTACAGCTTTCCCTTTGTCATTTGTTATATATCCTTTTCATTTCCTGCGTTTCCCCGCCGTCCGCGTCATACAGGACAAGCGGCGGCAGCACCCGCAAAAATTCCTTGGCCCCTTTTACCGCGTGCACCAGCACATACCGCGGCTCTTCCGCTACCCTGCTGTGCACCAACCGCAGCGTCTTTGGCTCCAGGCGGTGTTCCTTTAACGTATACATCACCCCGGCCATACGCGACGCCTAGTGTATCACATAAAACCTGCCGCCCTGCCTGAGCAGCCGCCCCGCAGCCGCACATACACCCGCAAAATCTATCAATACCTCCTTACGGGCAATCCTGTGGCTCTCTGTGCCCCGTGACGCGCCGTCATCCGCCTTCTCATACGGCGGGTTGCACACCACAACATCGTTGGCACGCCCAAACATATCCGGCGCATTCCTGATATCGCCGAGGCGCACGTCCACCACTCCATCCAGTCCGTTTAGTTGGACGTTTTTCCGCGCAAGCGCATGCAGCTCGCTTTGTATCTCCACCGCACGGTAGGCCGCCTTCTCCTGCCTGCCATATAACAGCAACGGCAGTATACCCGACGCCGTGCCCAGGTCAACCACGCTTTCGCCCTTTTTGATTTCCGCAAAATCCGCGAGCAGCACGGCGTCCGTGCCAAAACAGAACAGGTCTGTATCCTGTATGATTTTCAGTCCTTTAAGCTGTAGATCGTCGCACCGTTCCATAACCTATCCTCTGTTCAAATTTCATTGGTGCCGGTAGAAAAAAAGAACCTGCACCGCAGATCCTTTTCTGTTTCGTCCACTATCCCGCTTTGCGCATCAACCAGGTGAAATCGCGTCTACGGGGCAAACATCCGCACAAGCGCCGCAATCGATGCATGTATCTGCGTCGATCTCGTACTTTTCGCCTGCATCAGAGATCGCATCGGTGGGACACTCCGCAGAGCATGCGCCACAGGCGATGCATTCGTCAGAAATTTTATAAGCCATTTTGCACCTCCAAGTTTATACTTCTAAACCATCTTTGTTTTATTGTACCATCACTTTTATAAAATGCAACATTTTTTTCGGCTGAAACTGCTCCCGCTCCGGGCCGGTTATTCGTCCAGCAGCGCCTTGATCTCCTCGTCGATCTCCACCTCTACCTCCTCAACGACAGCAGGGGCAGCACGCCGCCCTTTGGGTTTGACTTCCGCCATTTTGTACACGCGCATCTCGTACGTCCCGTCCGGCAGTTCCGCCTTCACCTTGACCTTCTCGGTGAGGCCGTTTGTGCCCACCACTTCCGCATCGCCGTCCGGCGTCCTTACAATCGACCCCATCTTGGGCAGCTTTTTGCGCATTTCCTTATAAAATTCATTCTCATAGTTCAGGCAGCACATCAGCCGCCCG
>DHOD01000143.1:8400-8536 GCA_002407725.1 Christensenella sp. UBA5399
CTGCTCCTTCGCCATTTTGATCGACACCGGCTGAAAATCACCCATAAACGCATTACAGCATGCAGGCCTGCCGCAGGGGCCCAGGCCGCCGACCTTTTTTGCCTCGTCGCGCACGCCAATCTGCCGCAGCTCAATC
>DHOD01000143.1:8691-10589 GCA_002407725.1 Christensenella sp. UBA5399
ACGCCAATCTGCCGCAGCTCAATCCGCGTTTTAAATACGGACGCCAGGTCTTTGACCAGTTCGCGGAAATCCACCCTGCCTTCCGCAGTAAAGTAAAATATGATCTTTCCGCCGTCAAACGTATATTCCACGTCCACCAGCTTCATCGGCATTTTGTGCTTCGCAATTTTCTCTTCACACGTCGCAAACGCTTCCCGCTCTTTTTTCTGGTTTTTCTCCTGCTTTTTCAGGTCGCGTTCATCCGCCTTGCGTATCACTTTTTTCAACGGTTTTTTGATTTTCTCGTCGCCGACATCCCGCGGCCCCAGCACCACTTCGCCCAGCTCCACACCCCTGATGGTCTCCACGACCACCTTATCGCCCTGCTCCAGCGCGATATCCGCAGGATCAAAATAATATACTTTTCCCACCTCTAAAAATCGTACCCCTACAATCGTGCTCATATAGTAACCTCCAATATATCAAACAATGTCCCCGTAAGCATCAGTTTTTTGTTTGCCCCGGGACACTGGCAACTCCGCACCGTAAAACCTGCAAGCAGGTCCGCCGTGCCCACCAATGTACGGTCGCGCAGCATCGCATGTTTTTTGATCTCCTCGATCCGGTCTATATTAACAATCGCGCCTTCGTTTTGCGTGTGCTTATACCCCAGCACATCCTTGATGTAGATCAGCGCGACATCTATTGCCAGCGCGAGCGACTCTTCATATTTCAAAATCAGCTTTTCCGTTACGCTGACCGCCATATTCTTTGCATAAAACAGCCTGCCCAGCGCAAGGATCATATCGTTGCGCATTTCCGTATATCCATTTTCCGCGTATATCCGCGCCTTGTAATAATCCCCGCCGGCAGCACGCAGCATCACACGCGCCGCAGCGGTCGAAACAGAAAATTCCTCCGCTATACGGCCCTCCGCATCGGGCACGTTGCTGTGCGCATCTAAAATTATACACCGCGAAAGTATGGTAGGCAACAAGCTTTTGGCATTTTGTGCCAGCAGCAGGAAGACCGTCCGCGCGGGCGGCTCTTCCAGCACCTTCAGCAGTGCGTTTTGCGCCTGTTCCGTCATGTCCTGCGCACCGGCGACAATCACCGCTTTGTATCCGCCCTCGTACGATTTCCTGTACACAAACGAAGGGATGTCCCGCACCGCATCCACCTTGATGGATTTGCCTTCCCCGTCGATCACCATCACATCGGCATGATTTCGCGCAAAATACTTTTTGCAGCCGGGGCAACTGCCGCAGCCCGTCCCCGCCGCACAGAAAAGAGCGGATACAAACTCATCCGCTTCCCTCCACGCCGCTTCCGGCGCCGCCCCTTCAATGATATACGCGCCCGCAATGTTGCCCGTATCAAGCGCGTTACGCAATATTCCGTTCAATCCGCGCCTCCGGGGCTGATGCCCGCCGCATCCAGCAACTGGAGCATTTCCGCGCGGATCATATCCCTTGTTTCAAACTTGTTGCCCGACGCGTCAATCCGTATCATTCTTTCCGGCCACCTTTCAGCAAATGTGACAAACCCGTTATACAGTTGCATGTAGAATTCCTCGTCCTGCTTTTCCAGCCGGTCATGCACCCGCTTCTCACTCATGCGCTTAAACGCAAGGTGCGGCGGGAAATCCAGAAAAAACGTTTTGTCGGGCATCACGCCGTCAATCGCAAATTCGTTGATGTCCATGATACGCTCCACCCCCAGCCCCCTGCCCAGGCCCTGGTATGCCAGCGACGAATCGATAAACCGGTCGCAAAGCACAACTTTGCCCTGCGCAATTGCCGGGGCAATCACCTGCGTAACGTGTTGCGCGCGTGCCGCGGCATAGAGCAACGCCTCTGTCTGGTCCGTCATCTCGCCGTTGTTTACGTCCAGCACCAGCTCCCTGATCTTCTCCGCAA
>DHOD01000143.1:10741-15839 GCA_002407725.1 Christensenella sp. UBA5399
CCTGATCTTCTCCGCAATCGGGCAGCCGCCCGGTTCCCTTGTCAGCAGGAGGTCGTATCCCATCTCCTGCAAGTATTCCGCTATAAAACGCATCTGGGTGCTTTTCCCGCAACCGTCCACGCCCTCAAACGTGATAAACATCCCCCTCATGCTGCCAGGTCATCCTTCCACAATATCTATATTTCCGTCGCTGCCAAACACCGTGTAGCCCTGCTGGCGCATTCTGGCAATGTAGTCCACCATGTCATAGGTGATCTTCTGCCCGGGAATAATCACCGGGATGCCCGGCGGATACGCCCCCACGGAAGCTGCAGCGATCTCCCCCACACTCTCCAGCAACGGAACATTCCGCTTTTTGCCAAACACAGCCTCGCCAATCTCCATCGAAAGCTGGCGGTCAAACACCCCCGCAAGTTCAATTGCCGTCATTTTGCTCTGTATGCTGTAGTTGGAACCCTTCAGGGCGTACAGCGCCGCCTTCAACCTGTCAAGGTCCTCCTGGCCGTCCGCCACCGAACAGATCAGCACAATGTTCGCGCTGTCGGCAGCCTCCACGCAAATGCCGTTTTTCGCCAGGCTGCGCGCCGCCGAAAATCCGCTGATGCCCCTGTCTGTCACATCAATCACCAGCTTCAGTATATCCCTGTCGTACGCGCCCGTCAGCACCGGGACGTCCTTTGTCACACACCGGTATCCGCCCAACGCCTCAATTTTACGTATGTTGTCCTCCACCAGCGCAATCACCGCCGCAAGCTTCTGCTTGCCTTTGTCGCGCATATATCCCAGTGCATAATCGCTCGATCCCAGCAACACATACGAAGGGCTTGTCGTCTGCAGCATGTTCAGCACCGCCTGCGCCGTACCCCACTCCACCCCGGTCCCAACGCTCATCACCGCGCACTGGTTCATGGCGGGCAGCGTTTTGTGCAGGCTGGTCGCCCAGACGTCGCAGCCCGCCGCCGCAGGCGGCACGGGCAACAGGTCGGAATAGTCGAACGCAGCCGCATGCGCCGCATCACAGATCACCTTCATACCTGCCCGGTGCGCCACTGCGCAAATCTCGTTGATATCGGAGCAGAGTCCGTAATAATTGGGATAGGTGATATACACTGCCTTCGCATCCGGATAGCGCAGCACAGCGCGCCGCACATCCTCGGGCGTGAGCACCCCAAACAATTCCGTACCGGAGGCCGACGGATGTACCAACAGCGGCCTCGCCCCGGCAAGCGCCAGCGCGTTGATTGCGCTCAGGTGCATGTCCCGGCCCACAATCACTTTATCCCCGCGCTTCAGCACCGCAAGAATGCTTGCGTGCACACCGATCGAGCTGCCGTTCACCAAAAAGAAACTGTGCGACGCCCCGATATATTCCGCATGCAGCTGCTGCGATTGCAAAATTGGCCCTTCCGGCATATATAGGTTGTCGGCGCCCGGCAGTTCCGTGATGTCGTAGTCATTGACCGCACCGCCCAAAAAACCCGGTTTTCCCTTGTGTCCGGGCATGCAGAACCGCGCATCGCCGCTGGCTGCAATTTTTTTGAGCATATCCAGTATCGGTGTATCCATGTTTACATCACGTCCTCACAAAGTCCGTTTAATTTCACTTCTGTACTACGTATAAAAAACCAGCCGCATTACCGGCGCTTTTTCGCTTCCTTCAGGCAATCGAGATATTCCTGTGTGGGCGAAAGGATGATCAGGCAGTCGGCGCAATCGATCGCGTACCAGTCGGGCTGTTTTTTGAATGTAAACTTGTAACGCTTTTTCTTTTCCGGATTTTTCGCCACAATGTCCTCGTAAGGCCCAAAAGCGCGTATATCCCTGAACGGCACAAAAAGCAGCTCCTTTTCGCGCTTCCCGACGCGCCGCCCAAATGTGATCCTGTCCTTCTCGATCAGGTAAATATAATCCGTCAGCCGCGTTTTGACAATCAAAAACGCCAGAGCCATCACCAGAACGATTAAAATGATTCCCGGCCAGATGCTATGGAGCCAATATTGCAAAAACGAAGCGACAAAAACACAACCAAGCACGCCAAACACTAGGCCCAGCGTCACAAAAATCCCGGCAATCGGCCCGACTCTTTTATATTTTAACTCTTCTGCATGCATATGTTTCCTCTTCCCAAATCATTTTACTATACGGTACCAAAATGCGCAAGGACGTCCCGGGCGCTGTTACTTCTTTTGCCCATGACGGTACAAAGAAAAAACGCCAACGGCGTTAGGCTGTCGAAAAACTTAAATTGTGCAAATTGGAATGAAATATTGAGAAAATTTCTTCCAAAACTTAAGGGTGATTCTCTAGAGGCCAAAGAGGTTCGTTCAGTTGTCCTATGCTACCTGGCGTTTGAAATAAGCACAAACACCGTTCACGTGTACTTTGTATTTACCCCTTCAACATTTTCCAAATCCGCATGATCAGGCTGTCGGGAATGATTTTTGAAAAAAACAGATGCAGCTTGTTGAACAGGCCCGGCACACACATTTCGCGGTGGCTGCGCGCGGCCCTGAGGGCGCTTGCCACCACATGCGCGGGCGTAGACATAAAAAGCTGGTTGCCCACTGCTTTTGGGGACGTCCCCTGCTCCGCAACGTCAAAAAACTCCGTCTTTGTCCAACCGGGGCACACGGTGGTGACACTGATCGCCCGCTCCTGCAATTCGTCGTTGAGCGCACGCGAATAACTGAGCACAAATGCCTTGCATGCCGCATATACATTCATATCGGGCAACGGCTGAAAAGCCGCGGTCGATGCAATCTGCACCACACACCCGCCTTCTCCCATATACGGCAGCGCGGTCTGCGTCAGGTACACCAGCGCGCGGACATCCAGGTCAATCATGCCCAGCGCATCGGTAAGGTTGATTTCGTCATACGCCCCAAACTTCGCAAAACCCGCGCAGTTGACCAGCATATCCACCTGCGTTTTTTGCTCCGCCAGCATATCCGCCAGTTTTTTGATTTCCTGCTGATCGGTGAGGTCGCATTCGACAGGCACAACCACGCTGCCAAGGCTATCCTGCAGCTCTTCCAGGCGATCCTTCCGGCGGGCCACAGCCCAAACCGCATCCACACCGCCATGCTCGCAGATCTGTTTCACAAACTCGCGCCCCATGCCCGATGAAGCACCCGTCACAATCACAATGCCCATATATTCCCTTTCCGTCCATAAAATTCAAACTACAGTTCAATTATACCCATATTTTCCTGTAAAACACGTTTCAAACGTGCCAAACATGTGTAATACTGAATCACTGATTCTTTTGATGATACCCATCCCATTGAAAAAACATCCATTTTTTGGCATAAAGCACTTATCAATACTATATACAAGGAGATAAATAAAATGCAATACTTCGAATTGAAAAAATCCGCCACAAAGGTTTCTGTCCTCGCGCTGGGTACATGGGCGTTCGGCGGGGGCGATTACTGGGGCAATGTCAAAGACGATAATGCCTCGCTCGATACCATCGACGCGGCCCTGGACATCGGCATCAATCTGTTCGACTCAGCGGATTCGTACAACGACGGCGAATCCGACAAAGTGCTGGGCAAGGCGATGCGTGGCCGACGCGACCGGTTTGTGGTCTCTACCAAGGTATACCTGGACAAGCTGCATGCACCCGACGTCATCGCCGTTTGCGAAAACAGCCTGCGCAGGATGGGTACGGATTACCTGGACGTCTTCAGCCCCCACTTTGCCAGCAAGGAGATTCCCTTTGATGAGACATTTGGCGCCATGCGCAAGCTGCGGGATCAGGGGAAGATACGCGGTATTGGGCTCAGCAATTTTGGTGTACAGGCAATGGACGCGGTCGCCAAAGCCGGCTTTATGGATGACATTGAAATGCAACAACTGCCGTACAGCCTGCTTTTGCGCGCAATCGAGTACGGCATCCAGCAAAAGTGTGAAAGCTACCACTTGCCGATCGTATGCTATAGCCCGCTTGCGCAAGGGCTTTTGACCGGAAAGTATGAAAGCGCCGCAGACGCACCCCAAAACCTCAAGGTATTGCGCTTCTTTGACAGCAAGGGCGAAGGCCATGGCGAACCGGGCTGCGAACAACAGGTTTTTCCGGCTATTGCCATGCTCAAGCAACTGTGCAAAGATGTGGGTGTGGCGCTCGCCCCTGCCGCCATCGCATGGCTTTATGGCAGGCCGGGAATCCGTGCCGTGCTGACCGGCGCCAGCAGCGTCAGCGAACTTACCGAAAACATGAAGGCGCTTGACCTCTCTCTGTCGCCGGAGTTTGCCAATCAAATGACTGCCGCCACCGAGGATGTCAAAGCATGTATCGGCGGAAACGCCGACATGTGGTCTTCTACAGAAAACAGTCGTATATACTGATACTGTCCCCAAATAAACATAAGCACTTTATTGGGGCGGCGCGCTTTGCATTATACAAAGCAATGCATGCTTTTAAATGAGATTGGGATAATATTCCATCTTTCCGTATAGCTTTACAACATTTTGTGATATAATTTATGTGAGGGTTTGATTTTCCATCTCAAACCCCAAAGGGATTCTGAGACCATTTTTTTGCATGCTACAGGGTAATTGGGGAACGTCATGAATGTTTTTATCGTTGCAATTCCATTATTTGATTCCAATATGGCTGTCCAGGCGTACCAGTTGTGCGCGCACGGCGAAAAAGTGCTGGGTATGGACGACGACCACGTTTATACAAATGAAGCGCTCTCCAACCCGGGGCTGGATATTGTAGAGCAGATCGGCATCGAAGCCTTTGCAGACGACAAGCCGTTGTTTCTGGAATTGTCGCGGCTGCAGCTTATGGCAGGCGTTCCCATCGATTCCCCGCTGGGACCTGACAGGATCGTGTGCGTGATCCCTGTCAGCTTTATATCCGACCGCGAGATGACAACCAAAGTCCACGTGCTAAAAGAATACGGCTATATCATCGCGATAGATGGCTATCCGGAAGATCCCGACGCGCCCATGCTCGAGTACGCCAGCTATATCATACTCGATTACACTGACCCGCTCTTTTTTCAGCGGTATAACGGGTTTTACCGCACAATCCGCGGTACAAAGCCAGTCATATCCAACATTCCTTCCATGGAAGGAATGTTGGATA
>DHOD01000143.1:15985-16445 GCA_002407725.1 Christensenella sp. UBA5399
TATCCAACATTCCTTCCATGGAAGCGTATAAACAAATCAATTACGACGAAAAGGCTCTTTTTTCCGGAAGCTTTTATAGCCAGCCCATCACACAGGCCCGCGCAATACTGTCCCCGGTAAAGGTCAACGCACTGCATCTGCTCGGCCAGGTCAACAAGGAGGATTTTGACCTGATCGACGTTGTGCGGATCATTGAGCGCGATCCGTATTGTACCATATCGTTATTGAAATTCATCAACACAGCTTCGTCCGTCGCCGGACGCGGCAGGCAGAAAATCGAATCGATCCGGCAGGCTGTTGCGATTTTGGGCCAGAAGGAAGTGCGCCAATGGGCCACCATCACGCTTTCTGTCACGCTGGGCGAGGATAAACCGGGCGCAATCACAAAGCTCTCGCTGGTCAGGGCAAAGTTTGCCGAAAATATCGCCGGGGTTTTTGACCTTGGTATGCTGCAGCCCAG
>DHOD01000143.1:16604-21131 GCA_002407725.1 Christensenella sp. UBA5399
ATGCTGCAGCCCAGCCTGTTTATGACAGGTCTGTTTTCGCTGCTGGATGTGATGCTGGAAAAACCGCTGCACACCGCCCTGGATGAGATTGGCGTCGACCGGCGGATCAGGAGCGCGCTGGTTGACAATATGGGCCCTTATTATCCTGTGATGGAAATGATTTACGCTTACGAACGCGCCGATTGGGATAAAACAACCCAGCTGATGTTCCAGAACGACGCGGACATATCCCAGATCAGCCAGGCCTTTTTGGATGCGCTTGTGTGGTACAACCAACTGCTTACGGCCATCGTCTCCACCAAGGAAGACGATTATTCAACTGAACTCATCGCGCTTCAACGCAAGCGGCAGGACGAAAAATTTCTATAATACCCATACAACATGGAACACCCGGCGTGGGTCACGCCAGATCGTCGATCCGCTCCAGCTTGAATATCACCGGGCGCGTCCCGTCATTGCAGCAGGTGATCATGACTCTTTCGTCATTTGTCCATCCGCGCATAATAGAGCCCCCCTGCAGTGCCGCATACACATACCGGCTAATGCAATCCCACGCCTCCGCGCAAAATTTGCCGTTCAGCATACGGAAAAAACGTCGTTCTCTACAAGGAATTCCTGCCCTTCCTCAAAATACGGGCACTTGCCCGATGCCGGGTCGGCCAGGTATTGCGCCTGCAAATCCTCATACAATTCTTTTTTCAATACGGTAATTTTACACTTTGGCATGCTACCAGTTTCCTTTCATACAAGCAATATTGATATGATCGTATTATACATCGCCCCCTTTACCAAAGCAAAAAAAATCCCAGCCGTTATGTTGGCCGGGATTTTTTGTGCTTATGTCAATTACCAATAATACGGCACGTCGTATCCATAGCTCCATGGATCCATGTAGCTCGACGACACCAGCAGCAGCACGCCAACCACCCACAGCACCACAATCAACAGGATAATGGAGTAGATCAGCGCGGCAATGCCCAGCGTAAAGCCTGCCGAGGCAACGGTCCGCTCCGCAGCCGGCAGCCTTTTACGTGCCGAATTGCCCAGCACAATGGCAATGATCGCCAGCACAATGCCCGCCAGGGGAATTATGAAGCCCAATACGCCGCACACCAGTGCAGCTGTCGAATTGCTGCGCGCAATCGACAAATCGCCATCTGCCTCAGGCAGCCTGGCAGGCTCCTGCGCCCGTCCATATTGCTGCTGTGGATTGTATCCGTATTGCGGACGCGGCGGCGCCGGCGGCTGATCCCCCGCACCGTTCTGCACGTCCACGCATGCTGTACATCCGCAAACAGGGCACGCTTCTCCATTTTGATACTCACTGGCGCAATGCGCACATTTTTTCATCATCACAATCTTCCTCCCGCGGCAACTATTTGCCGGCATTCTTTTTTGTATAGTTGAGCAAACCGCCCGCAAGCAGCACCTTGCGCAGCCGCGGCGAAACATCCAGGCGCACGTCAAACGTGAAGCCTTTTGTCACATCCTCCACCTCAAAAACGTCTTTCTCCGCAACCTTATCCTGTACCCCCTCGATGCGCAACACGTCGTCCTGCCCAACCGCGTCATAATCTTCCGCGTTCACAAATGTGAGCGGCAATATCCCGCTGTTGATCAGGTTTGCCGCATGGATGCGCGCAAAACTTTTGGCAATGACCGCCTTCACGCCCAGTTGCAGCGGCGCAAGCGCGGCATGCTCGCGCGACGATCCCTGGCCGTAATTATCGCCCGCAATCAGTATGCTTTTGCCTTCCTGTTTTGCCCGCGCGGGAAATGTCTCGTCCACGGGCGCCAGGCAATAGTTTGCCAAATGCGGCACATTGGAGCGGTATGGCAACAGGCTTGCGTTGGATGGCATGATGTGGTCGGTCGTAATATTATCCTCCATCTTAAGCAGCGCCTTCGCCTCTATGGTGTCGGGCAATTCCTCGTTGATGGGGAACTGCTTGATGTTGGGCCCGCGCACAACCTCTACCGCTGCCGGGAATTCGGCCGGCGGGGCAACCATGTTGTCGTTCACTTCAAATTTCTCCGGCATGTCGATATCCAGCACCGACAAATCATCCAGCGCGGTCGCATCCGTCAGGTATCCATACAGTGCCGTCACTGCCGCCGT
The DNA here is from genome assembly GCA_002407725.1 of Christensenella sp. UBA5399. Taxonomy (GTDB): domain Bacteria; phylum Bacillota; class Clostridia; order Christensenellales; family Christensenellaceae; genus UBA5399. Next base: position 18,724 of record DHOD01000143.1, read on the forward strand.
CTCCGGGCTGACCAGGTATACGCTTGCGCTCTTTGTCCCGCTGCGCCCAAAGAAATTTCGGTTAAACGTCCGCACCGAAACGGCATCCGTTGCGGGCGATTGCCCCATGCCGATGCACGGGCCGCATGCACATTCCAGTATGCGCGCCCCCGCGTCGATCATATCCGCCAACGCGCCGTTTTTTGCCAGCATATTCATCACCTGCTTGGACCCGGGCGAAATTGTCAGACTGACATGGGGCGATATCGTCTTTCCTTTCAGAATCGCCGCCACGCGCATCAGGTCGAGATACGACGCGTTTGTGCAACTGCCGATGCACACCTGGTCAACTTTAACAGGCGGCAGTTCGTCGATCGTCTTTACATTGTCGGGGCTGTGGGGCATCGCCGTCATTGGTTTCAATGTGCCAAGGTCGATGACCACATGCTCGTCGTATTGCGCGTCGGCGTCGGGCGCAAGCGGCGTGAAATCCGCTTCCCGGCCCTGCGCCGCAAGGAATGTCCGTGTCACTTCGTCACTGGGGAAAATCGATGTGGTCGCCCCCAGCTCCGCGCCCATGTTGGTGATGGTCGCGCGCTCCGGCACGCTGAGCGTCGCCACGCCCTCGCCGGTATATTCAATAATTTTGCCCACGCCGCCCTTAACAGTCAGCAGGCGCAGCACTTCCAGTATCACATCCTTTGCGGAAACACCCGGATTCAGCTTGCCCTGCAGTTCCACATTGACAAACCTGGGGCAATTGAGGTAATACGCGCCGCCGCCCATCGCCACGGCGACGTCCAGCCCGCCCGCGCCAATCGCGATCATGCCTATGCCGCCGCCCGTGGGCGTGTGGCTGTCCGACCCAAGCAATGTCGCCCCCGGCACGCCAAACCGTTCCAGGTTGACCTGGTGGCAGATGCCGTTGCCGGGACGCGATGCGTAAATCCCGTGTTTTTTGGCCACGCTCATGATGTAATTGTGATCGTCCGCGTTTTCAAACCCGCTTTGCAGCGTGTTGTGGTCAATGTACGCCACCGATTTTTTTGTCTTCACCCTGTCGATGTCCATTGCCTCAAACTGCAGGTATGCCATCGTCCCCGTCGAATCCTGCGTCAGCGTGTAATCGATTGTAATGGCGATCTCGCTACCGGGAATCATCTCCCCGCTCACAAGATGGTTTTCCAGAATTTTGTATGCCAGACATTTGCCCATATACCCGTTACTCCTTTTTTTTCTTAATCACTCAAAATTTGTATTTCAAACTTATCAAAATCCACTTTATCTATAAAATCATCCGGTTTAAAAACCGCTTTGTGAAAAAGCCCCATCTGCTTTGTATGCTGCGAATGCCACATGGGCGCTTCCATATTAAACTTCGCCGCAAAAAACTCCAGGCATTCCAGCAGTGCGTCCGACATCTGCTCTTTGTTGCTGACAAATGTCTCCGCCCGCAGTATTTTTTCTTTTTTCAGTATTTTGCCCCAGAATTTCAGCATGCCCTCTCCCAATCGGATTCCTGTTTCAGCGTCCAGAATATGTTCCATTATAGTATGAAAACCCAAAAAAGAAAACCCCTGCCTTTACTCCACTGGCCCAAAAGAGTATACTTGTGTTATTGTTTTGAATATGGTTTAAACTGAAGGAGGAATAGATGATATGCCACTGGTAACAACAAAAGAAATGTTTAAAAAAGCCTACGACGGCGGATATGCCATCGGCGCGTTCAACGTCAACAACATGGAGATCATTCAGGGGATCACCGAGGCCGGCGCCGAGCTTAACGCCCCGCTGATACTGCAGGTGTCCAAAGGCGCGCGCAACTACGCGAAGCCGGTCTACCTGACAAAGCTCGTGGAGGCCGCGCTGGACGATACGGGGCTGCCCATTGTGCTGCACCTCGACCACGGCGATAGCTACGAGACATGCGTATCCTGCATTGACGGCGGGTTTACATCGGTTATGATCGACGGCTCGCACCTGCCGTTTGAGGATAACATCGCGCTTACCCGCAAGGTGGTGGACTATGCGCACGACCACGGTGCCGTTGTGGAAGGCGAGCTTGGACGCCTTGCCGGCGTAGAGGACGAAATCAGCGTCTCGGCCGAAGATTCATCGTATACCCACCCCGAAGAGGTGGAGGAATTTGTATCCAAAACAAACGTCGACAGCCTGGCAATTGCCATCGGCACCAGCCACGGCGCGTTCAAATTCCAGGGCGAACCGGAACTGCGGTTCGATATACTGGACGAAGTATCAAAGCGCCTGCCCGGTTTCCCCATTGTGCTGCATGGCGCATCGTCCGTCATTCCCGAATTTGTGGAAATGATCAACAAATACGGCGGCAAAATGCCCGGCGCGCAGGGCGTGCCCGAGGATATGCTCCGCCAGGCCGCCAAAAGCGCGGTATGCAAAATCAATATCGATTC
>DHOD01000143.1:21275-21413 GCA_002407725.1 Christensenella sp. UBA5399
GGTATGCAAAATCAATATCGATTCCGACCTGCGGCTAGCAATGACCGCCACCATACGCAAGTATATGGCCGAGAACCCCGAAGCCTTCGACCCTCGCCAATACCTGACCCCTGCAAGGCAGGCCATCAAGGATATGGT
>DHOD01000143.1:21627-35769 GCA_002407725.1 Christensenella sp. UBA5399
CCTGACAAAAGCAGAACGTATCACCGACACGAAAAAAAGCCCGGCATCGCCGGGCTTTTTATTTCTCATTTTTATCAGAAAACGCGCTTGCCGCAAATAAACGAATTGACCCAGTAGGCTGTGTTGCGTATGTCGTTGGTGATTCGTATGGCATTGGCGCTGTTGGATGCGTCAATCATCATGCCATCCCCCAGATAAATGCCCACATGACCCGAGAAGCACACAATATCGCCCCGTTGCAGGTTTTCCATACCGGTCACCGTCTCATATCCCGAATTCGCCCAGCCGCCCGAAGTCATATACTCGATCGCATATCCGCTCTGGTTCAGGCAATAGTACACAAACCCGGAACAGTCAAACGCATCCGGCCCTTTGGCCCCCAGCGAATACGGCTTGCCCAGCTGCTGCTGCCCCACGCTGATCATCGCCTCTACCTGCGGATTGGTGTCCGCAATAAACGTGCCGTTCAGCGCCGCCTCGTTGGCTATGATCTGGCGCAGGTAAGCGTCCACTATACCGGTCGGTTCCGCGCCGCGCTGGCTTTGGAACAGCTTGACCGCTTCCGCTGTCATCGCATCATATTTGCTTGTGACCTCCAGCGTATACCCCAGGCTCAAAAGTCCGCTCTGCAGCTGCCTTACGTCCTCGCCCTCGGTGCCGTCCTGCATCAGGTACGGTTTTGCATTCTCGTCAATCACAGCAATCAGCGTCATCGCGTCGGCAATCCCTGTAACGGTCAGGCCGTTATCCCGCTGAAAAAACATCACGCCCAACTGCGTATATGGGTCATAACTGGCAGTGATGATATCCTGCTGCATATACCCAAGCGCCATCAATCTTTCCTTCAATATCACTACGCGTTCTTCCACCGATTCAGGCAGATCTTCCGGGTTCATGGCACTCTGCGCCGCGGCCGGGTTCGTAACGCCATCCTGCGTTTCCGTATCCGCCTTTTCCACATCGTCCGCCTGCGCGCCTGTATTCTCGTCCTCAGCCGTTTGGCTGCCCTGTTTTTCTTCGCCCGGTTGCTGGGTGGTCTCTTCCATATCAGCGTCTTCCCCTTCCGGCGCTGTCAATGCCGCGGCATCTTCGCCGTCCGTCCCGCCATCGCCAGCACCTTCAATGCCTGCCGCCCCGGTTCCATCGGCCGAATTGCCCTGGTCCACAACCTGTCCCCCGGTGGTCGATTCAAACACTTCGCCCACCATGCTCAGGTTCTCTTGCTCTCCCCCGGCTTTGGGAATTGTCGCTTCGCTCAGTTCGGCGGCATTCTCTGTTTCCCCCAGCCTGTTGATTTCTTCTTCCAGTATCTCCGCGTCAACGGTCAGCTTTTTCTCTTCTGTTTCCGCTTCTTCCGCGCCCGGGGCCACGACAACACGCTTTTCTTCCGCCTGCTCATTTGCCGGTGCAAGAGGCACGGCCTCCGCCTGCGGCATACCCAAAACAGGAACGAGCACCGCCACTAACGCCGCGGCTGCAATTGCAGGAATTTTGAAAATGTTTTTTTTGTATATCGGTGTTTTTTCTGATTTGCTGTCTTCACTTGCAGTGTTATCGGTCTCCAGACTTTTGGGATGACGTTTAAGCTTCTCAGCCAACATCACAAAGAGTCTCTTCATACATACCTCATGTTTGTTCTATAAAATTCACGTACCACAACCCAGATTACCCGAGTATGCTTCACATTATACCGGAAAACAACGATTTTGTCCACTCAAATTTTACATTTTTGTAATATTTGCTTTTGTTGCGACTTTTTCCGTTTTGCTTTTATAGTATACATTTAGCTTTATGAAAGGCTTTTTCGCATTTTACATTTGCAAAAATACTTTTTCAAAAAATATTTTTGTTTTTTGTGTTTAAGCACCGGGGCCACGTTTATATATAGAGTGAATCCGAGAGGGTTCATTAAAACAGCATACGACAACTGACAATACATACCCCCAATCAAACAAAAAAGCGGTTTTGCCGCTTTTTTGTTTACACGCATAACATTTTCACTTATCATCTATACTATGAACCTTACCGCACAGCTACAGCAATATATTGCAATCGCCAAAAATGCCGGCGCCCTCCGGGCCGCCCCCGTCATGACGCGTGATATCGCTTTTTTCCCCGAATTGCGGCGGCTTTGCGAGCAAAACGCCTGCGGGCAATACGACACCAACTGGAGCTGCCCGCCCCATTGCGGCAGCGTTGAAACGCTTTCTGGTGAAATCAGAAGCCATGCGCATGGCATCGTATATCAGTACACCGGCGGGCTGGAAGATTCGTTTGATTACCCCGGCATGCAGGCCCACGCCCGAGCATTTGCCCAAATCGGATCGAAAATGCAAGATCTGCTTATGCAGCACAATACAAACTTCCGCATATACGGCGCAGGCACATGTGCGCTCTGCCCCGCATGCGCCTTCCCGGGGAAGCCTTGCAGGCATCCCGATCATAAAATTATATCCGTGGAGGCCTGCGGGATCGACGTATCCAAACTTTGTACGCTTGTCGGATTGCAATATAACGATGGTGAAAACTCTGTTACCTATACGGGATTGATTGCGTTGTAGCGAATCCATAAGATGAAGGGAGCGCATCCATGAAATATGTCGCTTTTTTTCGGGGCATAAATGTTGGTGGTAAAAACAAAGTGAAAATGGATGAATTACGACATCTATTTTCCACCTGCGGCTTCAAAGGAATAAAAACATATATCCAAAGCGGAAATGTTATTTTTGAATCCAGCCAGGAAAAAGCACTATTGATGGATATCATCGCGCAAGCCTTTGCAAAGCAGTTTGGGTTTCAAAGCAACGTCATCTTGCGTTCAATAGATGAAATATCTGCGGTCATGTCAAACTTTCCTTTTACAGATGAGGAAATTAAGCAGGCGGAAACAATAACGCCCGATGTTGAACACGTATATATTTACTTTTCTAAAGATGCTATAGACACAGCAGCATTAGAAGAATTATACCGGACTTATGATGGCAATGACAAATTATACATAGGCCGGCAGGAAATATACCTGCTCTGCTATCAAAGCATCAGAGATTCCAAATTAGCAGTATTATTGGCGAGGCTCGCCATCCCCTTGACTGCCCGAAACAGAAAAACAATAGGTAAAATTTATGAATTGCTTGTTCAACAGTAATTCCCGCTTCTTTAACAAGGCCGCCCTGCCTGTATCGGATACATCTAATCTGACAAACCATATAACGTGTGTATAGTCAAATAGCTTACGGACTGCCTTTTACCGCAATACTTTCCATGCAAAAATCAATCAAAAAACGCGGGGCGCGCCACAGGGTGCATCCCGCGTTCCTTTATTACATATTTGCTGTAATCAGCCTTTGCCTGCCGAGCCAAACAATTCCATTTTGCGCAGCGCGACGCCCTTGATCGCCTCCTGCACAGCCATGCATATCTCAGAATATTCCTTGTCGGCATTTGCCTTTGTCGCCTTCATCGCCGAAGTGATCAATTCTGTGTAGATATTGACCTTTGCAATACCGTCCTTGATCGCGTTTTTGAAATCGTCCTCCGAAAGGCCGCTGCCGCCGTGCAGCACAAGCGGTATGCTGATCGCCTCATTGAGCTCGCGCAGCCTCTGCAGGTTCAGTTTGGGCTCCCGTGTATATACGCCGTGTATCGTACCGATGGCAACCGCCAGCGCATCCACATCCGTCTGCTTCACAAACTCGACGGCCTCGCTTACCACCGTGTATCCCGCTTCCAGCTCTTCTTCCGTGATCGCGTTGAACGCGTATCCCTCGTTGCCGCCCACATGGCCGATCTCCGATTCCACCGTAATGTTCTTGGACTTGCATATTTCCACCACTTTACGGGTTTTCTCCACGTTGATCGCAAACGTCTCGTCGGAAGAATCCATCATCACAGACGTGAATCCATTGTCCACCGCTTTTTGCACAAACTCCACCGAGCGGGCATGGTCAAGGTGTATCGCCACGGGCACGCTTGCCATCTCCGCCTCCGCAATCAGCGCCGGTGTGAATATTTCCAGCGGGCTCAACGGCTCCGTCGGTTCCTCGTACGCCACAATCACCGGTGATTTTTTCTCCTCTGCCGCGTTGATGATCGCGCGGGTCATGTCGCTGTTGATCACGTCAAACATCGGCACCGCATAGCCACCCTTTTTTGCGTCCTGCAGCATTCCCGTCATGTTTACTAAAGCCATTTTTTATTTCCTCCAAAACATAAAAGTATTCAACAATCAGGATTATAGCATAACGGCTTAACCGAATCAAAACATATTTTAGTTAATATTGTGCTTAGCTGAAACTAAAATGATTTTGTGTATAAAAAAAGACCGCCCAATGCAGGCGGTCCCTGATTTTCAGATGCTTCTCTGTTTAGTTGTTTGCGCCCTTGACCGCAATAAAATCGATGATCGAACTGATGCCGTAAATCAGCATGCAGACGCCGAGCAGCACCGCCAAAACATTCGCACCCACAAACACGCCTATCAATATAATGACGCCAAGCGCAATCGCTACGATCGACATGACCATCGGCACCTTGCCCACATGCTTGGCGCTTGCCAAGCCAACAATACCCATGATCAGCATCCATATACCTATGACAAAAGGCAGCACCGTATTTGCAAACACGCCGCTGAACACCAGCAGCAGTATCCCCAGCACAATACAGATGATCGCGACCAGCGGACTTCGCCCATCCTTTTTATAAAGTACGATGCAGAGCGTTATGCCGCCATAGGCCAATAATATGATACCCAGGATAATCGTAATCGTCTGCATTGCGGCATTGGGAACAGCCAATAGCACAATACCGATGACCAGTATCACGATATCGATAATAATTTTGACCATGACCCCGGAAAGTTTTTTTGAATTATCAGCCATGATATACCTCCGTACAGTATTTACGTTGTAGCAGGCGCTTTGTTTCATCACTGTAATGAAACACCCTGCCCGCCAGTTATTTTCAGGATTGATACGTTTCCTTAATTATACTATAACACGGGTTACACCACTTTAATCTCAAAATTGCTATATTTGGTAAATTTTCCACCTCATAATCCTGTCCATCATCATATGTTTCCAGCGCGCGCAGCAACCTTGCTCCCCCGTAGAGCGGGTATTGTTGCAATTGCTATGATTTGCGCGCCTCACAATCCGCTTTCCGTCAGGCGTCACTCACCTTCCTGTGGGGCCGGGTCGTTTTGCTCCGGCGGCTCCTGCACCGGATCGGGCTGCGGGTCGGGCACCACGTCCTGCGGCGCTTCCGGCTCCGGCCCCGGGTCCGGATCGTTCGATTGGTTGTCGCTGGGGCTTTCGCTGTTTCCGCCCGATGACAGGCCTGTATCCTGCCGCAACGCATTGTTATAGTTCTCCGGCTTGAGCAAGCCGTTTAATATCGCCTGTTTGGGCGCCGACCCCACGTCCAGTCCCGTATCGAGCACCACAAGGTACAATAGCCCGTCGTTGGGGTTGAGCGCAATGATCCAGTTGATCTCACGGCTGCCCATGCGCGCCGTGCCCGTTTTTCCGTACAGCCCCTCAATGTTGCCCAGGTTGGCCTGGTACGCCGTACCGTCCGTAAACACCCTCCGCATGGCGGGTATTTCCATATCTATTGTAGATTGCTGTATCGTATCTTCTTTAAACAGCGTGCGCGCGTTTTCCCACTCGACGGTTTCCACATTGTCCTTCGTATTCGATATTTTCTCCACGATCGTGGGGTTGACCATGTCCCCGCCGTTAGCGAAGGCCGTATACATGCTGGCCATCTGGACAGGGCTGACCTCCAGTTGCCCGTTGCCGTACCCCATCTCCGCCAGCAAGTGCAGGCTGACCTCTTCCGTGTCCGCATTGATCAGGTTTGATGCCTTGACAGGCAACTCAAAGTCAGGTGCTTCGCCTATCCCGATTTTCCGCATATAGTCCATAAAAGCATCTTTGCCCGTCTGCAACGCATAGTAGGCAAAAAAGATATTATCGGAGGATTTCATCGCAATTTCAAAGACCCAGTCCCCCCCTACCGGCGTCTCGAAACGGTTGATTGTGGGAAAATGCCACCCCTCCATCTGAGGCGTCCACTTGTTTTCCACCACCGTGATGGGCGGCGAGGACGATTCGGTCAGTATGCCCGACTCGATAGCAGGCACCGCCGAGAAAGGCTTGAACGCCGACCCCGGCATGTATGTCGCCTGTGTCGCCCTGTGAAAGAGCGGGTTTTGGTTGGCTTCGTCTGAATAATATGCCCAAACCTTTTCTTCAACGGGGAAGTTGAACAGGTTGTTGTCAAATGAAGGATACGAAACCATCGCCTTGACATCGCCGCTGGTGTAATCCATGACCACCGCCGCGCCGCTCTGCCCTTCGGCGCAGTTGGCCGCCAGCAGTGTGTACGCTGTGTTTTGCAGATTGGTGTCCAGCGTCAGGTGTACGTCGGACCCGTCAGCCTTTGCATCTTCCCACAGCACTTCCTTGACCTCTGCCTTGTCGTCCTCAATATAAATCATGCGCCCGTCCGTGCCACGCAACGTTTCCTCAAACGCATATTCGATACCCGATTTACCCACGCTGACATTGAGCGTGCTTCCCTCTTCCTCCGCCTGGGCAATCTGCTCTTCCGAAGGGTCGCCCATATAGCCGACCACATGCGCCGCGTTGTCGCCCATGGGATAGTAGCGGATGGGCGTCAGCCTCTTATCGTCGACACCAAGGCCCTCTACCGCACTGATTTGCTCAATTTCGCCCGCGGTCAGCGTCTCCCGCGGAAACGTCGCCAGCACCTCCAACGGGTATCCCTTTTCCACGGCATTGTCGTACCTTCGCTGCACCCTGTCCGCATCCACGTCAAAATTTGTGCTCAAAAAGGTCTTGACCTGCCCGATGTCCGGGTTCTGGTCAAGGTCTATATAGATGCTCTGCGCATAATCATTCTGCGCAAGAAGCTTTCCGTCCGCTGAAAAAACTTCGCCCCGCACGCCGTACTGGTTTGTCACCCGGACCTTGTCGCCTTCCTCCAGCATGGGCAAAATCAACGCAGGCGTATAAACCACCGTGTACCCCAGCGGCCCCGCCACAATTTCCGTCTCAAATTCGTACGTCAAGAGGCCCAGCAGGCCGCTTTCCATCTGCAGTGTGTATGTGAGGTCGTATTCGCTCTCTTCTTCCCCGCGCTGCTCCACATTGCGGCTCATCAGCTTGACGCCGGTGATCTCCAACGCATCATAAATATTCTCAAATCGCTCCACAAAATCGCTCTTTGTCTGCACGTCGGAGGAAAACGAGTAGATATATTCAAACGCCTCGTCATACTTTTGCGCGGCCATTTTATCGACAAACGCATACCCGGTTGTCGCAGCGCCGTCCGTGTAGGATGCGCACGCCCCAAGCGGTGTGCATAACAAGGCCAACATTGCCGCCAACATAATTTTTACAGTGATCTTTCTCATCGGCACCATCCAGTTGCATATTGAAATTTTCATCATTATACTATGTTTTCTATTGTCATGCAAAGCGCCCCGCCTTGCCCGATTGCGGCATGATTCCCCACCACGCCGCTTTTTCATCTGGAATCATTCCTGCTTTGCTCCACTATATTTGACTTTAACGCGTTTTTATAATAAAATAAGCATTACCTTGACCATCGGAGGGATTGATGAGAAAACATATTAGCGAAGAGGACGAGAACCTCTATCCTGATAAAAAATACAAAGGGATATTGTACTCCAGCCCGGCGGGCCAGGACAATGATGATGACATGCCCGTTTTTGAAAGCAGGCGCGCATCGCGCAAAAAGCGCGAAGATGCATCCGCGCACACGGCAAAAAGACTGCGTATCCCCGACAAACCGTCCCCCCGCAAACGCGGTACCGTTAAATCGGACGGATCGACCCGGCGCTCGGGCAGGCAGCAGCCTGTACGGGGCACGGGCAACAGCCAGGCGTATTCACGCGCCGCCGTCAAAGCCGACTTTTTCATACGCAATGTGATGGTTGCCTGCGCAATCATTGTTGTTGTATCCGTGATTGCCATCCCCACATCGTTTGCCAAACCGACTACCAACATCACGCTCAACGACGCCGGCCGGATTCTGGAGGCCAGTACGGCCGCCCAGACCGTGGGCGAATTTATCGACGATAACAAAATCACCCTCGGCCCTGACGATATACTGGAAACAAGCCTTGACGCCAAGATTTCGGAAGATATGGAAATATTGATTCGCCGTGCGATGCCCGTAACCGTGCATTCGGGCGACCAGTCTATCACCATCAACATGGTGACAGGTACCGTACAGGAGGCGCTTGACAAGGCGGGCGTATACCCTGCCGAGCACGACGAGGTGTACCCCGCTCCCGATACTTATATTCGCTCGGGCATGAAAATCGAGCATATTGTGGTCGAAGTGCAAAACCGTACGGAATACCGTGAAATCCCCTACGGGAAAGATACCCAGGAAGACAAAGACCTGGAAAAGGGCAAGACGGAGATCGCCCAGGAAGGCGAGAATGGGGAAACCGAGCTGATATTTGAGCAGATCTATAAAAATGGCATGATGACATCCGAGGAGCTTATTTCCGAGGTGATCACCAAGGAGCCTGTCACGGAAATCACTTCCGTAGGCACATATGTGGCTCCGCCGCCCAAAAAGACCGTCAAGATTTCCGAAATCAAAAAGAGCGGTGGCGGTAGCAGCGGCGGCGGGCAAGTCAGCGGCCCCACCACGCTGGATGACGGCGTGCAGGCCACCTATTCTGTCGAAGTCCGCGTAACGGCGTATTGCTCGGCATGCAACGGCGGCACCAGGACGGCATCCGGCGCGTATGCGTCGCACGGCACCATTGCCGCCAGCACCAGCCAGTTCCCGTTTGGCACCAAGCTTTTTGTGCCCGGCTATGGGTACGGCGTTGTGCAGGATACCGGCGGTTTCTCGGCGGGCACCATTGACGTATACATCGGCGAGCGCGAATCGTGCAACTGCGGTAACGAGTGGAGCACCGGCTATCGTACGGTCTATGTCATAGGATAAAAGGATTTTTTGAGGGCGGGAGATTCCCGCCCTTTTTTATGTAGCGATACCAATCCCATTTAAAAAACGCTGGCGTTTTTTATAGCGCGGTACGCGCGTTTGGGATGGCATGAGACGGGTTTCGCGCTAATTTAGCGTGAAACATGCCACGCCATCGGCGGGACATGTCCAAATGAAAACATCTGTTTTCATTTGGACATAGTATGCGCGCAGGAGGGACCATGAACCCCACGTCAGTGAAGGATGTAAAACATTTTTTGAATCAGCATAAACTGGCCCCGCTCAAGAAACTGGGGCAGAATTTTCTTGTCGATGCCAACATCACTGCCAAAATTGCGCAGTCGGCGGGTACGGCCAACGCTGATTGTGTGTTCGAGATCGGCACCGGCCTCGGCGCGCTGACCAGGGCGCTTTGCGCAACATTCGGGCAAGTCGTGAGCATTGAGCTGGATCACGGCCTTTACGCCTGTTACGGCGAACTCCTGGCGGACCTGCCCAATGCCACACTGTTGCAGGGCGACGCTTTGGAAACGAATTTACAGGAAGTTGGAGAGAAGTTTTTTAAGGACGCTGCCTTCCATGTCTGCGGCAACCTTCCCTACTACATTACCTCCAAGCTGCTGCTGCATATATTGGAGAGCGGCGCACCCATTGCATCCGCAACGTTTATGGTGCAAAAAGAGGTTGCACAGCGGCTGGCCGCAGCCCCGGGCGATCCCGATTACGGCGCGCTGACCGCCTCGCTTTGTTACTATGCCCGGCCGCAAATACTGTTCAATGTATCCAAAAACTGCTTTTACCCCGCCCCCGATGTCGATTCTTCCATCATACAGTTTATTCCCGCGTCACCGCCACACTTTGACGTGGCACGCGCCGACTATACCAGGATTGTACGCGCGGCCTTTGCGATGCGACGCAAAACCATCTTCAACAACCTCAAGGCGCTTGCCGGCGCCGATGCAGCCAGGGCAGCGCTGCACCAGGCGGAGATTCCGGAAAACGCACGCGCGCAGGACCTCGCGCCCAATCAGTATGCAACAATCGCCCGTAACATGAAAGATTTACAGTAATAAGTCTCATTTCAATTTTATCGCTTTACGCAATGCGTTTGATAAGCCGCCCAAGGGAACCTGGGACACAATGAAGAAGAGCGTCGGCATGGCGGAAAAAATCTGATCCTGCCTCCATAAAATGATTATCCAGTATCAAAAAATGCAGGTAAGCCGATTGTTAGCGCTCGCTTACTTGCATTTTTATGCGCATTTTTGTATATAAATTCTGCATATTTTTGCGAACTTCCAGATTTTTATAGCTTTTGTCACAACGACATTATTCACAAAAGCCTGTGCAATATTCTTCGAGTTATCCTCTTTATCCACATATCTATACACCAACCACGAATATTTAGCTTAAAATCGTCCAAGTTATCCACACTTTTATACACTTGTTCCACCGTTGCACGAAAGATTCAGATTTGAACAAAAAATGAATTCATGCATTAATATTCGTTTTGTGGTTCTTCGGTCGCCAACTTGTCCGCAACCAGCGCGATAAACTCGCCGTTTGTCGGTTTACAGTTCTTTAAATAGATATCGCAGCCAAAAACTTCGTTGATATTATCCATCTTGTTCCGCTGCCACGCCACCTCAAGCGTATGCCTGATGGCAAGCTCCACTTTGGTGGGCGTTACCCCAAACCGTTCGGCCACGCGCGGATAAAGCCCCTTTGTGATGCTGTATATCATCGCCGGCTCCGCAAGAACAATCTTGATGGCCTCCCTGAGGTATTGATACCCCTTCAAATGCGGCGGGATCCCCAGCGACAGAAAGATATTCATGATTTTCTGATCGATGTTCCGGCGATTGCCTGCGCCTGCTTTCGCATTGCCTTCAAACTCCATCACATCCACGATACGGTCATAGAGCACTTCATTTTCATACGGCTTTACCATATAGTACTTCGCGCCCATATCAAACGCCTTTTTGATCGCGCCTTCATTATTGATGGCAGAAGTCACAATGACGTCCGCCTTTTCCGCCTGCGGAACCCTTCTCATCGATTCCAGAAAAGAATACCCGTCGCTCATGGACATGATCAAGTCCAGTATGATGACGTCCGTATCCATGATATCCAGCATTTCATGCGCTTCCGCCACCGATGCCGCCCATTCCGCTTTTTTCACATTTCCCTTCGCCGCAAGAAAATCCTTCAATGTATTCGCTGTCCGCGCATCGTCGTCCACAATCAATATATTCGCGTCTTTTTTCACTTTTTCCCAGCCTCTCCAATAATTTTGTGTCTTTATTTATATATATTCACGGTCTGACAAATATATTCCAAATTTTTGCCATATTTTTATTGTTGGTATACCAAGGCGGCCAAAACAGTGTATAATGGATACTGATATTCTATGGAGAACAGGTGATGGCTTTATCAAAGTTTCAGATTGCAAAAAGTCCGGCACTCATACTTGTATTTGGCTTCGCCATCATCATTGTCATGGGCGCATTGCTTCTGGGCCTGCCCGCCGCTTCGCCCGCCGGCCAACCACCCATCGGCCTTTTTAATGCGTTTTTTACATCCACTTCAGCCACATGCGTCATTGGCATGTCCACCATCGATATCGGTTCGGGCCTTTCTTTGTTTGGTCAAATCGTTGTGCTGATATTGATACAGCTTGGCGGCATAGGCATTATGACCATGACGTCGTTTATATACCTGATCATGGGCAAGCGCATCACACTGTCCGAGAGAATGATACTCAGCTACAGCTTCAGCCAGTCGCCATTGCAGGGCGTTGTGCGCATGACCCGCCATGTGGCGCTGATCACCGCTGTTGCGGAAGGATTCGGCATTGCCTTGTTTTGCATCCGGCTGATCCCCATGTACGGGGCGGCGCGCGGTTTTTATTACAGCGTGTACCAGTCCGTTTCCGCGTTCTGTAACGTCGGTTTCGACGTCTTCGGCCAGAGCACCAATATGATCCCCTTTGCGGATGATGTTTTAATCAATGTTGTCACTATGCTGCTTGTGGTCATTGGCGGCCTGGGCTTTTTTGTTGTATCGGAGCTGTTCACCAAAGTTGCCCGGCGTTCCAAAAAGCGTTTGTCCCTGCACACAAAAATGGTATTGGTCATGACGGCGGGGCTGATTGCCGGTGGTTTTGTTGTATTCCTCATATCCGAATGGAATAATCCGCTTACCCTGGGCGCCCCGCATTTAAAACCGCATGAAAAGGTTATGGGCGCGCTGTTCCAGTCGGTCAACGCGCGCTCCGCCGGGTTCTATACCGTGGATCAATCGCATTTGCAGCCGCTTTCCATCATGGCGACAATCGGCCTGATGTTTATCGGCGCATCGCCCAGCGGCACCGGCGGCGGCATCAAAACAACAACCATCGCCCTATTTGTACTCTTTATCGTGTCTATACTGCGCGGCAAGGAAGATGTGGAGGTGGCCAAAAGGCGTCTCAACCGCAACCTTGTACTGCGCGCAGTTGCCATTACCACGCTGGGGATCGCATTTGTACTGGTCATGTGCTCCACGATCTACGTCATTGAGCAGGGGCGGTTTTCGCTGGACAATATATCGTTTGAGGTGATTGCGGCATTTGGCACCACCGGCCTTACCACAGGCGTTACGGCCATGCTCTCGGTGCCCAGCCTCGTGCTGATGATGCTTACGATGTTTGGGGGCAGGGTCGGCATATTTACGTTTGCGATGGCGCTCTCATACCGGCTGGAAAAGACCCGCAAGGATATCCGGTATCCTGAAGATAAAATATTGATAGGTTAGAGGTGTAACAATGAAAAGACAGTTTGCCGTAATAGGCTTGGGAAGGTTTGGCACCGGGATTGCCCGTACGCTTGCAGAGCTCGATGCGGAAGTGCTTGTCATCGACAACAACGAGGATAAAATAAACGACGCCATGGCTTTCGCTACGCATGCCGTCGAGATGGACGCAACCGACGAGGCGGCGCTGCAATCACTGGGCATAGGAAATTTTGACGTCGTTTGCGTCTGCATTGGCGAAATCCAGTCCAGCATTATGATCACGCTGCTTTGCAAGGAATACGGGGTGAAGCATGTCATCTCCAAGTCCAGCAGCGACCTGCACACCAAAGTGCTGGAGCGCATGGGCGCCGACCGGGTCGTCTTCCCGGAGAACGACACCGGCATCAGCATGGCGCACAAGCTGGTTTCCTCCAACATTTTGGATTTTATTGAGCTTTCACCCGAATATGGAATCGCCGAATTTGAGATTTACGAAAAATGGGAAGAAAAGAACCTGGTCGAACTTGATTTCCGCAAGAAGTACGGCCTGAACATCATTGCGATCCGCCACGATGGCAAAATCAACGTCAATCCCACGCCCGGCAACGTGCTGCACAAGGACGATGTCATCATCGTCGTCGGTTCTGAAGAGCACATTGGAAAACTGGAACAGCTCGCCAACAAGCGTTAGCTTCCGCGCAATTGCCGCGTCAGACGGCGAAAACCTCTGGACTGCCAAACGCTCGATCATCCGCACCTACGCGTGGGGTAGAAACAACCGGTCGCTTCGCCCCAGCGAAAATAGTATGCATGACGCAAAGAAGCTTTTCACAATGTGAAAAGCTTCTTTTTCATTACTTATTAATTGGTTGCTTCCCCTACAGAACTGCCTGCGAAGTCTGTTTTTATCCCAACGGCCAAACGTTGCGGCCAAACTCATTGTTGACCACCTGCCCCATCGCGCTGTAAATTGCGCTGGCCCCGCAGAATATGCCGATCACGCCCGACACGGTCGTGATTGCCGCAATCCCTGTAAAATCGCCCAGCGCCAGCCCAAAGAACAGTATCGCAAGGCTGAGGAAGACCACCTGCGTGGCACGGTTGTGCTTGAGCGTGCCCACAAACATAAACAGTGTGAATATCCCCCAAAGCAGCAGGTAAAAGCCCATGGAAACCTTGTCCGCCGCCTGCACTGCCCCGTTTGTCGGATTGCACCAGATAAAAATCAGCGACCACCAAAAGAATCCGTACGCCGTAAACGCCGTGCCGCCAAATGTGTTTTTTCCCACAAACTCCAGTATCCCCGCGATAATCTGCGCAGCCCCGCCCAACGCAAAGCCCATGGCTACAATC
>DHOD01000143.1:35922-38744 GCA_002407725.1 Christensenella sp. UBA5399
CAAAGCCCATGGCTACAATCACCACCGAAAGCTCGATGATCCCGGCGTTGTGCAGGTTCAGCAGAATGGTTGTCATCCCAAAGCCCAGCAGCCCCAGCGGCCCCGGATTTGCCGCCTTTACACTTCCTGTTTCACTCATAACTTCTTTCCCCCAATACATGATATAAACAAATATAAATTATACAATACCCTGCACTGCAAATGCAACCGCCAAAGCTCGTGCCGACCGCTTTATGTATTTTTTAAACATCTGTAAAATATTTATCAATTCCTTTTCCGTTTGTAGTATAATAATCTTTGGGTGTAATACAAATCTCAAATGCGCGGCGCGCCATAGCAAGTTCTTACCGCTCTTCTTTGAAGGGCATTTCAACGGAGCAAGGCGCAGTACCGACAAATACGATGTGTTTTTTGTATGGGAAGCACCAACAGAAAAGTTTATGATTCGCCGCGCACGGCGGCCGAACGGAGGATGTAATGCCAATAACCGATATACTGATCAAAAACGCAACCGCGTTTGCGGACGATGTCAGCCTGGTGGAGCTGAACCCTGAAATCCAGGAGCACCACGAGCACAAATGGAAAGAATACCAGCTGGTCGAGCCGGGACACGCCAAGGGATATCGGTTTAAAATCACATGGCGGCAATTTAACGAAAAAGCCAACAAGGTTGCCAACATGCTCCTTGCAAAAGGCCTGACCAAAGGAAATAAAGTTGCGATACTGCTTATGAACTGCCTGGAATGGCTGCCCATTTACTTTGGTATTTTGAAGACCGGCGCGGTCGTCGTGCCGCTCAACTTCCGCTATACATCCGAAGAGATCAAATATTGCCTCGGTCTTTCCGAATCGGACGCGCTCTTTTTTGGGCCCGAGTTTATTGACCGTATTGACGAAATCAAAGATTCGCTCGACCAAACGGGCGAGCTGATCTTTGTAGGCGAGGACTGCCCGCCATACGCGCAAAGCTATGATGCGCTCACACAAGCGGCCTCTACAGAAGAGCCGGAAATCCCGATCAGCGACGACGAGGATGCCGCCATCTATTTTTCTTCGGGCACAACCGGTTTCCCCAAGGCGATACTGCACACGCACGCAAGCCTGGTGTCATCCTGCGAAACCGAGCAGAACCACCACGGGCAGACAAAGGACGATATATTCCTCTGCATTCCCCCGCTTTATCACACAGGGGCAAAAATGCACTGGTTCGGCAGCCTCCTTACGGGTGGCAAGGCAGTGCTGCTGCGCGGCGTGAAGCCCCGCTGGATACTCAAGGCGGCAAGCGAGGAAGATGTGACCATTGTCTGGTTGCTGGTCCCGTGGGCGCAGGATATGCTCGACTGCATAGAGGACGGCAAGGTGGATCTGAACGATTACAACCTGTCCAAATGGCGGCTGATGCACATCGGCGCGCAGCCGGTGCCGCCCAGCCTGATCAAGCGCTGGAAAAAGCACTTTCCCAACCACGCTTACGATACCAATTACGGCCTGAGCGAATCGATCGGCCCCGGCTGCGTACACCTGGGGGTCGAAAACATCCACAAGGTCGGGGCAATTGGCATTCCCGGGTACCACTGGGAAGTCTCCATCGTTGACGAGAACGGCACGCCCGTTCCGGACGGCAGTGTCGGCGAGCTGATTGTCAAAGGCCCCGGCGTCATGAAGTGCTACTTTAACGACGAGGCTGCCACAAACGCTTCGCTGAAGGATGGATGGCTCTATACGGGCGACATGGCAAAAAAGGACGAGGACGGCTTTATATACCTTGTAGACAGAAAGAAAGACGTGATCATCTGCGGGGGCGAGAATATCTACCCCGTCCAGATCGAGGATTTCCTGCATGCGCACGAGGATGTCAAGGACGTCGCCGTTATTGGCATGCCCGACCACCGGCTTGGCGAGATTTCCGCTGCCATTGTGGAACTGAAACCGGGAAGCGACTGCACGGAGGAAGACCTCGCCTATTACTGCAAAGGCCTGCCACGCTACAAGCGGCCCCGGCGGATTATTTTTGCCGATGTGCCCCGCAACCCCACAGGAAAGATTGAAAAACCCAAACTGCGCGAAACCTATTGCGGCGAATCGCTGGTGGAGGCGCAGACAAAATCCTGAATACGGGTATTGGCGCTGCGCAAGAATTGAAAATGAAATATGGCGGATAACAAACGAAAAAAAATCATGCTGGTAGACGATAATATCGCCAACCTGACCATTGGTAAAAACGTGCTGTTGGAGAAATATGACGTATTTACCGTTCCCTCAGGCGAAAAGTTGTTTGTGCTGTTGGAGAAGATGATTCCCGACCTGATCCTGCTGGATATCGAGATGCCCGAAATGGATGGGCACGAGGTCATCAAACGCCTGAAGAGCAACCAGAACACAAAGGATATCCCCGTGATCTTCCTGACGGCCAAGAGTGATACGGGAAGCGAGCTCGAGGGCCTTTCCCTCGGTGCTGTAGACTACATCTCAAAGCCATTCTCGCCGCCGCTCCTCTTAAAGCGCATCGACCTGCACTTGCTTGTAGAATCACAAAAACAGGAGCTGCAGGAGTATAACCACAACTTACAGGATTTGGTCAACAAAAAAACCGAAACGGTGCTGCAATTGCAAAATTCCGTGCTCCAAACGGTGGCCGAACTTGTCGAGTGCCGGGACGACATCACCGGGGGGCATATCGAGCGCACACAGCACTACCTGCGCATACTGGTCTACGCGATGCTCGACCAGAACATCTACGCCGACAAAGCTGCCGAATGGGCAGAGGATGATTTCTTCTTCCAGTCTGCCCTTCTCCACGATGTGGGTAAAATCGCCATCAG
>DHOD01000143.1:38887-45249 GCA_002407725.1 Christensenella sp. UBA5399
GGTGGGTAAAATCGCCATCAGCGACAGCATTCTGATGAAACCCGGCAAGCTGACGGACGATGAATTTGAAAATATGAAAACCCATACGACATTTGGTGGTATGGTCATAGATAAAATCAGCCAGAACACGGTAGAGAAAGCGTTCCTTACACATGCAAAGATATTTGCGGAAAGCCATCATGAAAAGTGGGACGGCAGCGGATACCCATATGGCCTGAAGGGTGAGAAAATTCCCCTGCAGGGGCGGCTTATGGCCATTGCGGATGTGTACGACGAACTGATTTCCGAACGCCCATATAAAAAAGCCATGGAGCATGCCAAGGCTGTTGACGTGATTAAGGAAGGGCGCGCAACACATTTCGACCCGACGCTTGTGGATCTGTTCGATTCGGTCAGCGATTCATTCTACAAGGTTACGCTTTTCTCACAAAAGCATGCCGCAACCGTGTCGGCCAGCCCCGACGCACTGCGCGAGCTGAACCAGATCCTCTACGGGTACCATACCAACGACAAGCAGCGCCCGGATTGACTGATACCGCTTACAGCCCCAATCAGGCCTTTTTCTCCGGGGTATAATCGTAGTAGTTATCCTCTGTTTTCCAGAGCCGTTCGATCTGGTAAAAATCCCTTTCCTCCTTGTGGAACAGGTGTACCAGCACATCGCCGTAATCGAGGACAATCCAGCGGCCCTGCCGCTCGCCTTCTGCCCGCGCGGGCTTTTCTTCCCACTTCTCAAACATCTTCATCTGCAGGTCTTCCGCCAGCGTCTGCACATGCGTCGTCGACCCTGCGCTCGCCACCACAAAGTAGTCCGATATGATCGTCATGCCTTCCACTTTCAGCACTACAATATCCTGCGCTTTTTTCGCGTCCAGTATATCCGCTATGCTCTTCGCCTTATCCGAAATTTCAAGCATCGTAAAAATCTATTCCTCCTCCAATTCGTCTGCTCCCGTTTTTCTTGCTTCCATCAGCCTGTAACAATTGTATGCCGCAACCGTGTCGGCGTCAATGGTCGTCTTCTTCCTCAGCACCTCTCGCAGCGACATTTCCAGCCCTTCCAGCAGGCCCTGCCCTATGTCCGCAAACACCAGCTCGCGCAACTGGGCCACGCCCTCAAAATCCCTGGACGGCTCAACAAAGTCGGCCAGGTAGATCACCTTCTCCAGCAGCGTCATATCCGCCCTGCCTGTCGTGTGGTATTTGATTGCGCTCAACACTTCTTCATCTTCAACAATGCCGTTCTCATACAGCCAGCAGGCCGCGACCGGGCCGTGCAGCGTCTTCTCGGATACGGAGCTGATGCCGTACTGCCGCGCCAGCGCCGCGTTATCCATCTGTTTGGTGATGTCGTGCAGCATCCCTGCCAGCCCTGCTTTTTTCCAATCGGCGCCATGCCGCTTGGCAAGCTTGATTGCCGTTTGTTCCACACCCAGGCTGTGGGTAAATTTCTCGCCGCGCAGATACTTTTTCAGCAGCTTCAGCAGCTGGTCATGGTTTTTTGTATAATCCACTGGCATGAATATATTCCTCCACCGGGGCAGGCACAAAATCTGCAATGCTCCTGCCTTCCGCAACCCTTTTCCGCACCTCGGACGAGCTGATGTTTAGCCCGTCGTAACGGGAGATCGATATCACCGCGTCGTATTTTTCCGCAAGCCGCGCCGCCTCTGCCGCCGTGGCCAGCTTCTCATGCTCCCTGCGCCGCACACACACAAACCTGGTCAGCTTGAACAGTTCCGCCACATTCCGCCATGTTTCCATCTCAAAAAGCGAATCCGACCCTATAATAAAATAAAAATCCGTATCCTTATATTTTTGCGTAAGCTCCCGCATGGTGTCCACCGTATACGAGGGCCCCTCCCGCTTGATTTCCAGGTCGCTTACAGTCAGCCAGTCGGGCTCCAGTGCGCACAGCACGGCCATGCGAAGGCGCACATTTGCGGGGGCCGTCTCCACGTCCGTCTTGTGGGGCGGGTTGCCTGCCGGCAACAGCATCACGCTGTCGAGTTCGCATTCTTCCTTCACGTTGTAGGCCATATCAAAATGCCCGTTGTGCAGGGGGTTGAACGTCCCCCCCAGTATCCCCACTTTCTTGTGCGGGTACAGCAGGCTCAGGCGGTCATCAATTTCTACAGCTGTTGTAAATTCCATAACCACTCCGCGTCAAATCTTGATCTTTCTGTTTTTCTTGTCGCTTGACTGGCGGTACAATATAAATTTGCGCCCGATCACACCGACCGAATCCGCACCGGTTGCCTGGCAAACGGCGTCGCATGCCTCGCGCGCGCTCACGCTGCTGTTCTGCTGCACCGTACCCTTCACCAGCTCCCTTGCCTCCAGCGCCTGGTCGGCCTGCACAATCACATTTTCCGTCACGCCGTCCTTGCCTATGTGCACGATCGGCTCCTCTGTCTGTGCCGCTTTGCGCAGCGCCGCCCTCTGTTTACTGTTTATCATCGCTCACTCCACAAAATCAAATTCTTCCCCATTCAGCCTGACCGTATCGCCGTCGCGCGCACCCGCGTTCCGCAGCATTTTGATGATGCCCATGTCCTTGAGCAGCTTATGGAAGTGGCGCACCGAGTCGGGCTCGTCCGGATTTATTTTATCAAAAATACTCTCTATCAGCGTCCCGTTGATCTCCAGTACGCCGTCATCGCCCTTGCCCACCTCGGCAGTCAGGCGCGCGTCCTCATGTTCCCATTCCTCTATGACGCCTTCTTCCTCAATCACCTTCTCGTGCGGCAGTTCCTTCAATATCTCTTCCATCGCATACTTCACCCGGCTGGTTCCCTCGCCCGTCGCCGCGGAAACAAGGTAGACATCCAAATCCGGATGCGCCTTTTTAAACTGCGCCAGATTTTCTTCCGCCTCCGGCAGGTCGGCCTTGTTGGCAACGACAATCTCCCTGCGCCCTGCGAGCACTGCGGAATATTGCTCCAACTCACTGCGGATGGCCGCATAATCCTCCAGCGGGTCGCGCCCCTCCGATCCGGATATATCCAGCACATGCGCAATCATCCTTGTACGCTCGATATGCCTGAGGAAATCATGCCCCAGACCCGCGCCGCCGGACGCGCCTTCAATCAACCCCGGGATATCCGCCATAATAAAGCTGTAATCGTCCGTCTTTACCACGCCAAGATTGGGCGCCAGCGTCGTAAAGTGATAATTGTCAATCTTGGGACGCGCCGACGTCATGCTGGAGAGCAGTGTCGATTTGCCCACATTGGGAAAACCCACAAGGCCGACATCCGCAATGGATTTCAGCTCCAGCGTGCCCTGCCGCTCCTGCACCTTTTTGCCGGGCGTCGCAAATCGCGGGGTTTGCCGTATCGATGTGGAAAAACGCGCGTTGCCTTTTCCGCCGGGCCCGCCCCGCAGCACCACAACATTCTTTCCTTCCGTCACGTCCGCCACCACGCGACCCTCGTCGTCGTATATCACAGTGCCCACCGGCACCCCGATCACCAAGTCGCCTCCGGTTGCGCCCGTCATGTTTTTCTTTTTGCCATTCTCGCCGTTTTCCGCTTTAAACACACGTTTCAGGCGAAAATCCATCAGCGTGCGCATACTCGGGTTCGCCGCAAAAACAATATTCCCGCCGCGCCCACCGTCGCCGCCGTCCGGCCCGCCCGCGTTGACGTATTTTTCCCTGCGGAACGAAACAGCACCGTTGCCGCCGTTGCCCGCCTTAATTTTTATTTTAACCTTATCGACAATCATGATTTCACATAATCCTTTTTTGACGGGCATACATCCGCCAGTATGCATTGCGCGCACAGCGGGCGCTGCGCCTTACACACCAGCCTGCCATGCCAAATCATCCAGTGGTGCGCCTGTGACCAGTCTTCCTTTTTGAACACCTTCTTCAGGCTTTCTTCCACCTTGTCAGGATTTTTGGAATTCGCCAGCCCCAGCCTGTTTGCCACGCGTCCCACGTGCGTATCCACGGGGAAAGCCGGCTGGTTAAACGCAAATGCCAGCACCACGTTTGCCGTCTTTCGCCCCACGCCCGCAAGCGAGGTCAAATCTTCCATCGTATCGGGCACCTCGCCGCCATAGCTGTCCATCAGGCGGTTTGCACACAGCAGCAGGTTTTTCGCCTTGTTTTTATACAGCCCACACGTCCTGATATCCTGCTCCAGCTCGCCAAGCTCCGCCTGCGCAAGCTCTGCCGGCGACGGATACTTTTTAAACAGCTCTTCTGTAATGATATTGACCCTTTTGTCGGTGCACTGCGCCGCCAGTATGGTCGCTACCAGCAACTCGTAAGGGTTTTTAAAATGCAACGCGGTCTGCGTGTCCGCATACGCGCGCCGCAGCCGCTCAATAATTTGCTCTTTTCTGCTCATATTCAATAACTCTTGTCCGTCAACAGGCTCTTGACCGTCACACCCGGCAAATTGCCCAGCCTGCCGGTCACTGCGCCCAATTGTTCCGTTGTCAGCTCCACGATCAGCGACATCACATAAATGCCCCTATCGTGATTGGGGATCCCTGTGCGCGCCATAATGCATTCAAAATACTCCGAAAGGATCTTGTTTACCTCCGCCACGCTTTTGCGGTTATCCTCTATAATGACCGCTATGCTGCCGATCCTTTTTTTGCCGTCCATCAGCCTTCCCCTATCTGTTCATAAATCGCCTGCATCGCCGCCAGAATCTGCGGGTCTGTTTCCGCCGTCAGCGACGACGTATCCTCCGGCATCTCCACCACCACGTCTGGCGTAATACCCACGCCGTTGATCGTGTTCCCTAGGGGCGTGAAATATTCTGATGTGGTCAGCTTGACCCCGCCGCCCGAGTAAGGCATTTCCAGTATCGTTTGCGCCACGCCTTTGCCAAACGTCTGTGTCCCGATCACCTGGCCCCTGGCGCCATCCTGCACCGCGCCGGCAAAAAGCTCGCTGGCGCTCCCGGTCGCGCCGTTGACAATCACGGCTATCGGGATGTCGTTATATTCCCCTTTGGCAAAAAGGTCGCTTCTGTCGCCGTTTTTATCGATGCTGTATCCTATAATGCCTTCCGGCATAATCATATCCAGTATATCCGCCACGCTCTTGGCTGTGCCGTTCATATTGTCCCGGATATCGATCACAATCCCCTCTACTTCTTCTTCCTCAATCAGCGCCGCCAGTGAATCTTCAAACTCCTTCACACAGTCGCCGTTGAAATCCGATATAATGATCTCGCCGATCCTGTCATCCAGTGTGGAATAAGACACAGACGGCGTCGGCACCTCCGCACGCTTCATCACCGCGTCGCGCGACACCCCGTCGGTCGCAACAGTCAGCGTGACGTCCGACCCGCTTGGGCCGCTGATCAGGTTTTGCGCACTGTCAAAGTCCAGATTCCGCAGGTCGATGCCATCCACAGCCACGACCAGGTCGTTATTGAGTACGCCCGCCGATTCGGCAGGCCCCCCGCCATACACCGATACCACCCTGAGGTACCCGAGGTCCTGCGACACGGGCGCTACATGCATGCCCACGCCCACAAACGTGCCTTCATTGCTGGCTGTAAAATCGCTGTATTCGTCATCCGGATAATACGCGGAATACGGGTCGCCCAGCGAATCCACCATGCCTTCAAGCGCGCCGGAAACCAGCGCATCCTCTTCCACGTCCTGGTAATAATATTCCTTGATCAGTCCTTCCAGGTCGCTGATCTCCATATATTTTGCAATGTCGTCATAATTGCCGGTGCCAATGCGTATTTCATTGCCGCGCTCCTGCGACGTGATGTAGAAATACGTAAACAGGCCTGTAATCAAACAGGCCGATGCGGCAATCACCGCGCATAATATGATCACTTTTTTCTTGTCCAACCAATAACCTCCGTCAGCTGTTGCCTTTTATATAGGCCGTCTGCACCATCGACTGGTGCCGCGGGCATTCCTTCGAGTTCTCATGCACCTTGCTCTGGTAA
Source organism: Christensenella sp. UBA5399 (assembly GCA_002407725.1). Taxonomy (GTDB): domain Bacteria; phylum Bacillota; class Clostridia; order Christensenellales; family Christensenellaceae; genus UBA5399. The sequence continues at coordinate 44,821 of DHOD01000143.1, forward strand.
AAATGTATGCAATGGTGCCCGTCAAAATTATTGTCGCCAATCGTGCTGGAAAGGTGGGGCATACAGTTCATGGATGCGGCATATGTCACGCCGTCTATCGTCACCCAAATCGCACGCCTGTCCCATGTCCAACTGCCGCCCGTCGCTGCCTTCATATTTGCGGTATCATCGGCCGAGACCGGCTCTACATCGGCATGGAACCACCCGCCAAAACGACGTGTATACCAGGACAATCCCGTTTCCACATCTGTGATTTTTGCCGTGCAGCCCTTATAGTATATATCCTGCATTTTATCCCACGACGTCAGGTACACCTCACCGTCAATCCCCATACGCTGGGCGTACGTGCACCGGATATCGTTATCGCCGTACAGCAGCTCCAGCGTCTTTGCGCCCGCGATGCCGTCCGCATCCAGGTCCGCAAATTTT
>DHOD01000143.1:45433-51042 GCA_002407725.1 Christensenella sp. UBA5399
CCGCTTTTTTTGTCTGTTCGCCAAACTCGCCTGTCGCAGCCGCGCCAAGGAATCCACGTTCCCGCAGCTCGCGCTGCATTTTATTGACCTCTACGCCCGTCATGCCTTCCTTGATCATGTTGGCGGCATTTTTGGATGCGCTTGTCTTCACCGTGTCCTGCTTTACATACCCGCGCTTTATATTGATGTTGCTCTCGTCCGCGGGCGTCGCAAGGATTTCCTCCTCCGCAGCAACCGCCGCGCCGTCCACCGGCGCCTGCTCTCCTGCAGTTTCGGCCCCGGGTGCCGCGGCCGACATCTGCGTGGTTTCCAGCCCCGACTCATCGCCTTCGGCCGGCTGTGTATCTTCCTCCGGTGCTGCAGGTTCCGCCGATTCATTTTCCGCTGCTTCCCCGGCAGTTTCCCCGGTGACCGGCTCCGGCACTACAGCGCCGCTGGCCTCGTATTCCACGCCGTAATAATCGCCCTGCATGCTGGTGATTGTCAGGCCTGCGCCCGCATTGAGCGTATCGATCTCTTCCGAAAACTCACCCGCGTTCAGGAATACCGGCGTATCGTCGGCAAGCACATTGCCCACCAGCATATCGGTCGAGGGCAAAAAGACATAATCCTTGCTCACATACCCGCGATAATTGCCGTATAAAATCCTGTACCAACCGTCAACTTCTTCACAAAACACACCCACGCGCGTCCCATTGTTCAGCTTGAGCACAAAAGGTGAATCCACCGTTGGCCTGAGCCGCATATTGACGCCATGGGCAATGATAACCGCCTCTTCAAATGTCGGGATTGCGGCTTCAGCTTTTCTTGCTGGAATCAGCGTTAGCGATGTCATCAATACAATTGCGGAAAGCACGACCGACAACATCTTTTTGCTAAGTTTCATATCTCCCACCTGCGCGTACATCCATACCCTTAGGTATTATACAATAATATTCATTCAAAAAGCAAGTTTAGCGCCTGTCTGTAAGCATTTGTACATAATTTGCAAGTTTTCCCATATCCTCCAGGTACACGTCCTTCAATTGCCTGTTGTATATGATGCTCGCCGGATGGTAAAGGGCGAAATGGTTATATGATATGCCGTTTATTTCTGTTGTTGTCATCTCTCCGTGGTAATCGCCTATATTTGCCGAGAAATCATTCTTGCACGCCCGCAGGGGGATATTGCCCAATGTCACAATAACCTTTGGGGATACTGCGCCGATTTCCTCAAACAAAAAAGGCAACGCTTCCACAATCTCCCCTTTAACAGGGGTGCGGTTGGATACGGTACCTTTGCTGCCCGTTTTGGTTGGCCGGAATTTGCAGACGTTGGAAATATAGATTTCCTCCCGCTTAAGCGATGTCGCGCGCAAAAATTCGTCCAGGTTTCTGCCCGCCTTGCCACAAAAGGGCCTCCTGTTTTTTACCTCGTCCTTACCGGGCGCTTCGCCAATCAGCATCATGGACGCATCGGGTTTGCCCTCCCCCATGACCAGCTCGTCGCTGCCATAATGCGCACGTATACGCCCGTATACATCCTCAAGCCTGCCGCAATTCATCCAGTTTTTCCCCTATTATCCTGAAATCCGCCTCGGCGTCCGCTTTGTGGTCGGGGTTGTGCAACAGCGCAGCCGGGTGAAACGTCGGTATGATCGCGAAGTCCTTGACCTGCACCGCCTGACCGTGGTCGCGCGTCATCCGCACCTCCCGCCCCAAAATCACGCCCGCCGCAATGCGCCCCAGGCACACGATGACCCTGGGCTTGATAAAAGCCACCTGCGCGCGCAGGTACCCCATGCACATTTCACGCTCGTCGGGCTGTGGATCCCGGTTGTTTGGCGGCCTACACTTGACCACATTGGCAATGTAGACATCTTCGCGCTTAAGGCCGATATCTCCCAGCATCTTGTCCAGCAGTTGGCCTGCCGGGCCTACAAACGGCCTGCCCGTCTCATCCTCGCGCGCGCCGGGCCCCTCGCCAATAAACATCAGGTCGGCATGGATGTTCCCTTCGCCAAACACAACCGTCTTGCGCCGCTCCTTCAGCCTGCATTTTTCGCACGACATCACGTCGTTATACAACTCCTTGATGCTGGATACCCCATACTATATTACCCTTTCATACGCTGCCTGCCCTCAATGGCCCGTGCGATTGTCACCTCGTCGGCATATTCCAGCTCCGCCCCAATGGGGATACCGTGCGCAATGCGCGTCACCTCTACGCCCAAAGGCGAAATCAACCGTGAAATGTACGCGGCGGTCGCCTCGCCCTGCACATCGGGGTTGGTCGCCAAAATCACCTCTTTGACAGCACCATCCAACCTGCCAAGCAGTGGCTTAATTGCGATGTCGTCCGGCCCTACGCCTTCCAGCGGCGATATTGTGCCGCCCAGCACATGGTACAGCCCGCGGAATTCGTGCGTCTTCTCGATCGCCTGCACATCACGCGCATCCTTTACAACGCAAATAATGGACGCGTCACGCTTGACGTCGCCGCAAATCTCGCAGGTTTCCTCCTCCGAAAGATTGCCGCAAACGCCGCAGTAGCGGACCTTGGCCCGCGCCTCTTCCATATCGCGCGCAAACTGGCGCACGTCTTCCTCCGGCATATTGATCACATAATACGCCAGCCGCTGTGCCGTTTTGACGCCTATACCCGGCAGCTTCGCGAAATGCGCCACCAGCCTGTTTAACGATTGCGTCTGCTCCATTGCCTAAAAAAGCCCGCCCAGGTTCATACCGCCGGTAATCTTGCCCATTTCGGCGTTGACCATCTCATCGACTTTTCCCAGCGCCTCGTTGACCGCGGCAATCACCAGGTCTTCCAGCATTTCCACATCGTCCGGGTCTACCGCCTCGGGGCTGATCTCAATGCTTTTGATCTCTTTTTTACCCGTCGCGACAACCTTGACCACGCCGCCGCCCGCAGACGCTTCCACTTCCTTCTGCTCAAGCTCTTCCTGCATCTCCTGCATTTTCGCCTGCATCTGCTGCGCCTGCTTCATCATATTCTGCATGTTCATTCCCCCACCGGGGAAACCGCCTCTTGCCATTTTTGTTTGTCCTCCATCATTATTTTCTTTTTCATTCGGTTTTATTCTATAATGTCTACGTTTTCTTCGCCAAATAATTCAAAAAGCTCGTTCTGGATGCTGTTGTCTTCTGCTGCGGCGGCAGCCTTGTGCGCAATTTCCAGCCGCATCGGCTTGCCAAACACCTCTTCCACCACCGCCTGCACATCCGCCTTGTGCGCTTCGCTTGCCAGCATGGCCACAATCGGCTCGTCATCGGGCGCAACCCCAAGGACAATGCGCTCGCCTATAATCTCCATCTCCTGCACCGCGTCAATCGAAGGAAACAGCGCCATGTTCTTCATCAGTATACCATTTTTCAGCTCCGCCAGTTTTTCCTTAGCATCCCCATCCGCCTGTGCTTTTGGGGCCTCTGCCGTTTGCCGCTCCACCGGCGCACGGGCGGCTTCTACCTGCTTTTCCGGCCCTCCCTCATCGGGGGACGGCGACGGAATCTCCTGCTTTTGCGCAGGCGCTTTTACCGGTGGCTTTTCCACTGCCCGGGCGCTCACTTGCTGCTGCGCGGGCCTTTCCACAGCCAGCTTCTCTACCCGCTCCTCCAGCTTCTTCAGCCGCAGGCCCACATCATCCATATCCACATCGGTTGTGTTGACCGTTGCGCGCACCACGGCGGCGGTCAGCACGGCATCCGGCACGTTGGAATAGCGCATGCCCGCCTGCGCCGCAATCAGCGCTTCTATGCTGCGCAGAATGCCCGCGCACCTGTACGCGTCCCGCGCATTTGCCGCGAGGTCACCGGAAAGCTCCACGATCAAGTCGCGCAGTATATTGTGCGGCGAAGTCCCCTCTTCCAGCAGCACCTGCAGCACCTGCATGGCGGTGGACGTATTCTCGCCATTGACCGCATCGGCCAGCCGGCGCATCTCCTCGCTTCCCGCAATGCCCATCGTCTCGATCACATCGTCCATTGTGAGCGCATCTTTGCCCGCAATACATTGGTCCATGATCGACAGCGCATCGCGCATCGCGCCTTCGGCCTGCTTGGCAATCAACTCCAGCGCATCCCGGTCGCACCGGATACCTGTCTGCTGCGCGACGTATTCCAACCGCGCCAGTATATCCTTCTCACCAAGCCGACGGAAGTCATACCGCTGGCAGCGTGATGAAATGGTCGCCGGCACTTTGCGCTGCTCTGTCGTCGCCAGTATAAACACCGCGTGCGCGGGCGGCTCCTCCAATGTCTTCAGCAGCGCGTTAAACGCCCCCTGCGACAGCATATGCACCTCGTCAATGATATAGACCTTGTACTTGCCCTGCGCGGGCAGCAATGTCGCCTTTTCACGTATATCCCGTACGCTGTCCACACCGTTGTTGGATGCCGCGTCAATCTCTATGATATCCACAAAGTTGTCGTTGCCAAACGCGCGGCAAACCTCGCACTTGCCACACGGGCTGACGTCCTGCGGATCCAGGCAGTTGAGCGCGTTCGCAAATATCTTCGCCGTGCTGGTTTTGCCCGTGCCCCGCGGTCCGCAAAACAGGTACGCATGCGAGGACTTCCCCGTTTTTATCTGATTTTTGAGCACATCGGTGATGTGCTGCTGCCCGTATACCTCGTCGAACCCGCCCGGGCGGAACACGCGGTACAGCGCCTTGTATGCCATAAATTACATTCCCTTTCTACTGCTGTGCGCCCTGCGCAAACAGCGCATCTATATCGCCCAGATCGACTGTGCTGTATACAAGTCCGGAATCCCTGTCCTTCACCTTTTCATAATACTGTGCGATGTTGCTGCTCGTAATGCCGTCATAGCCCTCTACCTCGTATACATAGTTCGCTTCGGGCAGGCTGCCGCCCTCCGCCAGCCTTTTGGCAAATTCGTAAAGCACATCACCCACGTTCTCGATCGACGTCATTGCGTACGCGCTGAAATCGGCCGCCGTCGCGGAAACCGTTTTGGTTTCCGGCTCTTCATCCGATTCCTCGTCCACTTCGCCGATCTGTATCTCCACGCCGCCGTTCAACAGCTCGTACCATGTTTTTACAAACGCCACCGTCGCCACGCCCGCCATCGCCTTGGGCGTAGTATCCTGCCTGAGCCACGCGCGCAGCACGTCGTTGGAGTTATAATCAAACACAATAATCGACTGCAAGGGATCTTCATTCTCAATGGATACGCCAATATCGTACACCGCATCCCACATTTCCGTAAACTGCTTATCCACGTTAACGATAGATTGCACGGTCTCAATTTGCTGCTCCGTGCCCTTGAGCACCGATGTAGCGCTTAGCCCCGCGTCCTTTATAAACTGCGCAAAGTCCGCCGAAGCGTCGGATTTGTCCACTACGTTGACCGCGAAGCCGCTCGCCGCATCTACGTCGTACGCCACCACCTGCACATTGTTGTTGGCGCAAATCTCCGTAATCTTCTCAAAATTATATGTGTCCGCACCCGCCACCACAATCACGGAATACCCCTTGTTGATCATGGTATACACGTCCTGTATCTGCTGGTTCTGGCTGCCGTTCGCGTCACGCACCTCAAAATCCTCTATCGCGCCGCTTTTGATATCCGCGGCGGCCGCGCTTTC
>DHOD01000143.1:51243-54213 GCA_002407725.1 Christensenella sp. UBA5399
GCGGCCGCGCTTTCCAGCCCCGCCAGCAACCCGCTGTTTTTGCCGGTCATCTCCTGCAACGTAACGCCAATTTTGATCTCACCCGTTTCTTCCTGCGTTCCCAGGGCCGATCCTTCGCCCGAAAGCCCCGCCAGTGTCTCCGCGTCAATCTCCTCTACCGGCGTATCGTAATTGTCGGGAATCTCCGCCTCCGGCGTTGCCGCATCACCGCCGGGCAGGATTACAAAGACAAGCAGCAGCACCACAACGGCGGCAGCCACCGCAATCAACAGCGCAAACCGGTGCTTTTTGATAAACCGCAGTATTTTCTTCCTTGTGTGCCTGACCTCATACTTCAAAGCCGCTGCACCGCCTTTTCCGCTCCTCCAGATACGCGAGGAATTTTTCTTTGGTTGATGAAACAATCAGTTCTTCCGGGAAGCCGCATTCCTCTATCGCTCTGACCGCGTGGCCAAACTCCCCAATATTTTTGCAGAAATGCGAATCGGACGCCACGGTCAGCCGTATGCCCCGCCGTTTGCATTGCCTGATGATCTCTTTGCAGTTGCCTTCACTCCCCGCGCGAAACACAAACGACTGGTTGTTAATTTCCACCAGCTTGTTTTGCCGCTCCACCTCATCCAGGTATGCATCTATATCGATGGGAAACTGCGGGTTACCCGAATGCGCGATAACGTCGACATACGGGTTTTGCAACGCGCCCAGAAGCGCGTCCGTGTTCTCCATTACGCCGCCGTCACGGATGCACACGGTATGCAGCGCGGCAATGGCAAACTCCGTACACGCAAAGTATTTATCCTTGATATCCATGCCGCCTTCATAATCTATGATGTTGGCCTCCACGCCTTTGACCAGGCGCACACCCTCGACATAGTCAGGCACGAACGCAAGCGCCCCGCTCAATATATACCCCGGCGCAGCACCCTGGACGGCCGGCCCGTGGTCGGATATCACAAGCGCTTCCAGCCCTTTTTCATAAGCTTCCTGTGCATTTTCCTTCAAGGTTGAATAGGCGTGGCAGCTTGCCACTGTATGTGAATGTGTGTCTACCTTCAAAATCATAATACTCAAATTATACAACAGATGGGACATAAAATAAATAGGGTTGGTCACACCAGTTTATTTTCTCGCGCATAATAAAAAAGATACTGTTGCGCGATCCCCGCATTTTTACCAAACTTTTTTTTGGCAAATGCATATACCTGCCTGTCGTTTCCCTCAAACCCATACAAGTTCTTCATGACGCGCTTAATCCACACGTCCGCCGGAAACGCATCCGCCTTCCCCAATGAAAAGAGCAACACGCAATCCGCCACCTTGGGGCCCACCCCCTTGAGCCGCATCAGTTGCTTTTTCGCTTCCCCGTAGGGCAGGCTCCGCAGCGCCTCCAGGTCAAACCCATCCGCCACCTGCCGGGCGGTTTCGCGCAGATAGGGCGAGCGGTAACCGCAGCCACAGCCGGCAAACCCGTCTACATCCAGCGTCGCCAGCCTGCCGGGTGTGGGGAACGCATGATATGTGCGCCCTGCGTATTCAAACGGCTCGCCGCAGGCCTTGCAAATCCGGTCGACGATCCCGCGGATCCTCCCCAGGTTATTGTTGGCGGATATAATGAAGGAAATCAACGTTTCAAAAGGCTCCTGGTTGAGCACACGCAGCCCTTGCCCATATTTACGCCCTTCCAACAGCGCTCTGTCGCCGCAACCCGCAAACAGCTTTGCGTAATCCCGTCCAAGGTCAAAATAGCCATTCCATATGCCTTCAAACTCATCCCGCGAGCAGGGGGACAGGCTGACATCGGCCCCGTTTTTCTCCACACATAAAAAGCGCCCATGGGCCACGCCATGGTACGCACCGTCCGCCTGTCTGATAAAACGGAAGCACTGCCCGTTATCAAAAATGTGCGCGGGTTCAAACTCGGCTGCCTCACGCAATATAGCCCTGCCATCCTTGTATATCACATCCATCACATCATGAATCCTTCTTTAAAATTCATGACCAGCGCACCGTATACATTGAACATCAGCGCAAATATCCCAATAAACACCGTCAGTTTTTCCACCTTGACGTCCACATTAAAAAGTGTATACAGCAGTACATACGGAATCAAGTCGACGGTATACCGCGCGCCAAACTGCCAGCCGCCCATTGTTTTGTGCATGGTCAGCAACAGCAGGTTTAACACCCACATCACAATCAGCACCACCTTTTCAGGCGACATCTTTTTGTGCGCGATATCCTTGATGATATTGATAAACCATATGATAAAAATGGGGTTGGCGATAAAGAACATGAAACCGTCGAACGCGGGGAATGTCAGGCTGCCGTCCGCCAGCATACGCACCGGCTCTACAAAAAGGTTGTACAGGTTGGGCAGCACGTATTCCAACCCGAATTCCCTGCCGCCCACCGCGGCAAATTCCGGCAGGTAGGCCCGCCCGAAGTCAAACCAATCGCCGAAACGAATATAGTTAAAGTATAAGTAGCCCACCCCGATCAGCGCGGGCAGTATCAGATACCGCATCTGCTTGAAAAAGACCAGCACCGGGTTTTTGCCTGTGTTGCGCCGTTCATTGATGACAAGATACAGGAAAACGCCCAGCAGCAGCAATATGCTGAACGGCCTGCACCCTACGGCAAGCGCAATCAGCACAAGCGAAAGCGTATTCTGTTCCTTCAGCAGGCAAAAGATGCCCGCAAAGCAAAGCAGCATATTGAGCATTTGCGCCTGGAACCACACGCCGCCGTTGGTGGACATCCACATGGCGTTGCTGCCCAGCACAAATACAATTGCCAGAAACATCGCGTACAGCCGGGGCGTTTCCAGGTTTTTGAAGCACAGGTATACAAACACAATACTGATGATGGCATAGGCCATCACAATCAGGTTGTTGGGCGTCATATCCCCGAACAAAAACGTCAACGGGTACATCACGAATGTCGGCACAACGGGGAATGGCGAATACCAGT
>DHOD01000143.1:54343-57995 GCA_002407725.1 Christensenella sp. UBA5399
GGAATGGCGAATACCAGTCGCCGTTATAGACCGCCAGCTCCAGCCAGCTGTAATCCTGTCCGAGGCCCAAATTTCCCTGCCGCCACGCCATCGCCTGAAGCGTGTAGCTGTCCCAGTTTCTGTGTGCCAGCAACGTCCCACCAAAAATATCGTGCAGCAGTATGTATCCGATCACCAGCAGTATAACGCCGCCAAAAAGCACGCCATCAAACCCTTTTTTGCGTTCAATGGTTTTCAGGGACATCCGCTGCGCCCTGTAATACGTTTTGTGCCGGTCCATGCGTGTTTTCAAAATGCCGCTGTCTCCCCATTCATCTACATACGATTATACACTCTAATTTTAGGGCAGTAAAGCGGAAAAGATTTGTTTAAATCCCCTCTTTATCTTTCAATATCGTCTTCCAGCGTTTTTAAAATTTTTGCAGGATTCCCCGCCACAATGATGTTGTCCACATACTTAAAATGGCGGAAGTGCACCCTCCGCCATCTCAAATCACTATACCGTTTACACAACCTTGATGTCCAGCAGCCTGCAAAGGTCCTTGAGCGGCTCGCTCTGGTCGCCATACGCCACAATCACGTGCTGGCTGGTCACCTTGTCCGCAAATTCCTCCACTGTGCAGCTGTCGGGCGCAATCTCCAGGCTGGGCAGCATCGGCACAGGGTCGTCCCAGCCAAATTCCGTCCACTTGGGCGGGCGCTTTCCATCTCCTGTATACATATGCATATAGTACTGTCCGTTTTTGTAATACAGCCGCGCGCATGTCACATAACCGGGGCGTACCTTCGATACATTGGAAAGCGAGGCGGACAACAACCCAAACGCCGCAGGCAGCATATGCACATCGCCGTCGGTCACACTCTTGATAATAAAGTCCGGTACCCCGGCAATCATACCCTCTTTCAGAAATTCATAATATTCCAGATACTGTATCTGCTCACCGGTGATATAGTGCAGCATCAACTGTGTCACATTGCCCATCACATCATTTTCCGGCGTAACCTGCACACCATAATAATGATCAAGCAGCATAAACACCATAGCGGGCGGGAAACCCATCAGTTTTTTCATGCCATCCACATCCAGCAGCGTCACGGCCTCGTATCCGCGTTCCTTGATTTTCATGCCGATCGCCAGCGCATATTTCACACCGTTTTCAATCACCACGTCATCAACTTCACCGTCAATCACCCAGTTGTCCTTCACAAACTGCACACCGGCATCCACATCTTTTGGGTCGAGCTTTTCTATATTGCCCACCATTTCCAACATTTCAAACGTCTCGACTTCAACGCCCAGCTGCCCGCGCATCGAGTTGCCTTCAAACTGTGTGCCGTACAACAGCATATCGCGGTACCCCATGCTGCCCACGCGCGCATTTCGCAGGCATGCCGCCGCGTGCGCGGCCCGTACAAACGCGTCGATTTTGCCTACAGGATGCGGCTGGTCCATTGCGCTGTACACATATTTGAACGTGTACCCCAGCGCGTCAAGCGCGCCACGCGCCGCTGTCGACCCGGCCTGGGGCGCAGTACTCAGTATCAAATCCCCTTCGCGCCAGCCTTTAAGCCCCCACAGCACCATCGGCATGTGCCGGAAAACATCCGTCACCTTGACAACCGCGTGGGTGGGCACCCAGCCCGCAATGCAGACGATCAGGCTGGAAAATTCCGCCGCCTTCAGTTTCGCAATTGCTTTTTCAGCCGTTTCATAAGCCGAGTCGTCTATCACAATACCCGCATCCACGATGTCCGCTTGCAGCGCGCCAAGCGCTTGCAACGCATCGTCACGCAGTATCTCTAAGCGCTCGTAAGGCGTATTGATCTCCCCAAAACATACGAATCCTACTTTTGCTTTGCTATTCATGTTTTTCTCCTTTGCTCATATCCATTCAGTTTCCGATTCCGCATAGACGATCTCTATGTCCAGCTTCTCCAGCACTTGCCCGGTCTCCTGCCTCGCCTCGGCGTTGGTGACCAGCACCTCCGCTTCGTTCACATCGCCCACGCGCGAGAAGCTTGCGTGCCCCAGTTTGGTATAATCCGCCACAATCAAGGTCTGCCTGCTGCGCTCCATCATCATTTTATCGATGGTCGCTTCTTCCGCATGGTATGTTGTGATGCCCGCTTCCGCATCCACGCCGTCTACCGAGAGGATCGCTTTGTCCGCCACAAACCCTTTCAACCGCTCCCGCGCGTCATTGCCATACGTAAACAGGTATTGCGCGTTGATCTCTCCGCCCAGCAGCATCACGCGGAATGTGGGCACCGCGCCCAATTCCACCGCAACCGGCAGCGAATCTGTCAATATATTCAAATTCAGCTTTCGCTTCAGCTCCATTGCCGTCAGCAGCGTTGTGGTGCCGGAGTTGATAAAAAGCGTTTCCCCATCCCGTACCATATCGGCCGCCCGGCGCGCAACCTCCTTTTTGAAAGACTCGTTCTCCGTAGCCCGGCGGTTAAACCCCATGTTGTAAAAGTTCTTAACGGACTGCACCGCGCCGCCCTGCACACGCTCCAGATACCCGTCCCGCTCCAACGCAGAAAGGTCGCTCCGTATCGTGACGACCGTCGCCCCAAGGGCCGCGCTCAATTCCGTGACACGCACGCTCCCCTGACGCGATAATATTTCCAATATCTGCTTCCGCCGTTCATCAATCTTAAGCCCGGAGCCACTTCCCATTGCTACCTCCTGTTCAGCCGTTCACCAACCGCGCCGCCGGGATGAATGACCGCAAACTGCTCGTTCCTGTACCCGGTCTCCTCCACCAGCGCTATCTGCAGCGCGTCAAACATCGCATTCACCACGGCAAAGCTGCTCGTCCCCTGGCTGTTATACTTATCCGTCTCCCGCGTCACCCGCACTCCAAGCACAATATCCGCGCCCTTTGCCAGCGGCGAATCCAGGTTTTCCGTCACGCTGATCACCGTTGCGCCTTTGCCTTTCGCAATTTCCATCATGGGGATCAACTCCTGCGTCTTCCCCCCGCGCGAGGCCAGCACCAGCACGTCGCCCTTTTGGATGTAACCCATGGCGCCGTGCACCGCCTCTGCAGGCGAAATAAAGCGCGCAGGACGCTCGATGCAACACATCAAATGCGCAAAGTGCATGCACGAGATTCCCGTATGGCCGCATCCCGCGACGCCTATACGCGCAGCCGATTTCAGCGCATCCAAAGCCTGCGCAAACGCTTCCTGGTCCATGCCCTCTTTGGTAGCCGCCAACGACTCCGCTTCTATGTCAAAAGCAGCGACAGCCTGTGTCCATGACTCATTTTTCATACAGATACCTCTCGCTTTCGTTTCCTTTCCAATTAGTATATCATTATCCAAAAAGAAATCAACACTATTTTTTCGGATAAATATATTGACATTTATTCTTTCTTTTTATATACTTTTCGTAAGATTTATTTTCTTTTATATCAACTGCAAGGAGACGTCATGATCAAAAACTTTCCTTTAAAACCCCCGTTTTTTGAAATAGGACCCAAAAATTATCTTTTTGGCGACGACGTGCTCAAGCTGGCGCGCAAAGCTGACGAAGCATCCAAAAAGTACGACGTGGACATCATTTTTACTACACCGTATACGGAAATCCGCCGGGTGGCGGAAGCAACCGACCGGCTTTTTGTATTCTCACCGCACATGGACC
>DHOD01000143.1:58182-59302 GCA_002407725.1 Christensenella sp. UBA5399
AACCGGAGGCCATCCAGGCCGCAGGCGCCGTAGGCGTTATGCTCAACCATTGCGAAAAACCCATGACACTGGCTACACTGCGAAAAACGATCGATCGCGCGGATGCGATTGGTCTTGCGACAATTGTCTGCGCCGATTCGATTGCCGAGGCCAAGGCCGTTGCGCAATTGCGGCCCAACATTGTCGTACCCGAACCCACCGAGCTGATTGGCACAGGCCAGGCAAGCGATCTGGATTATGTCATGCAGTCTATCGATGCCGTTAAATCGGTCGATCCCGATATACTGGTGCTACAGGGCGCCGGCATCAGCTCCGGCAAACATGTATACGACGTGATTTACGCGGGTTCGGATGCATCCGGATCGTCCAGCGGTGTTGTCTGCGCCCCCGATATGCTCGCCATGGTGGACGAAATGATTGCCGCCGCCCGCGAAGCATGGGACGCCAGACACAAGTAAATTGTACATATTTCAATAACGCTAAATAAAAGGAGATACAAATAATGGTATACCAGGACAAAATCGACGTGCAGTCCGAGGGGCTGCATCCCACATTCCACGACGTCACTAAACAGGTGAAAGAGATCATCAAAAAATCCGGCATTAAAGCAGGCGTGGTGACAGTGTATTCACATCACACCACTTGCTCTGTCATGGTGCAGGAATGCTCCCACGACAAGACATACTTTGGGCTTGAATTTTTGCAGCAGGACCTTTGCAACATCATGGAGGGGTTGGTGCCCACCTGCCGTGTGGAGAACCAATACCTGCACCCCGGCCCCAAGCACGTTGAGTTTGGGGATAGCGTAGGCGAGCCGGGCGCCTGGACAAGCCTCAACACCGACGGTCACCTCCGCTCCGTGTTTTTTGGACGCTCCGAATCGATCGTGATCGAGGACGGCGAACCCGACCTGGGCGAGTTCGGCTACGTCTATTTTATCGACTGGGATCAGGTACGCGCACGCAAGCGTACTGTCAAAGTCACCGTGATGGGCGAATAAACCACAACCAGATCATGTGGAAGGCCCTTACGCTCCAAGGCAAAAGGGCCTTTTCCTTTTTCCATTGCTGTTTTATCTGATATCGGGCCTCACCATTTTTCCGTAAGAGCACAACAAAAT
>DHOD01000143.1:59470-59591 GCA_002407725.1 Christensenella sp. UBA5399
AGAGCACAACAAAATTCTTGCAATTTGATTAAAATATGATAGAATAGGAAAAGTGTCGGGAACCATTGTTCTGCGACCTTAGCGATTTTTATATACCCCTGGGTGTGGCGCAGTTTGGTAG
>DHOD01000137.1:0-6347 GCA_002407725.1 Christensenella sp. UBA5399
TGCCGCCCGATATCTCCCGCGCCAAAATATAGTTTGACCTCATTGTCTATCGTATGCAGGTATTCCCCGATCGCATTTCCCAACGCCTCTGTCGAAATATCCTGACCGGCTGAAGGTCGCGCCAATACCCGTACAAATCGCCCTTCGTCAAAAACATACCGAACGGTTTCCATATCCACTGCATCCTTCAGGTAATATTGCTCCAGCGCTGCCCAATCGCTGGCAAACTGCTGAAACCGCCTGAGGCTCTCCACATTGTTATCCCGCAGCGCCAGTTTGACCGTGCCGAGGCTGCGCATATCGTCCGCCGGCACAAATGAAAACTTCAATTCCGGCCGGTGGCGGTGGCGGATGGCGCTTTTTAGCAAAATCGCACTGTCCCCCTCGCGATAGTACACCGCAAAGCCCGCATTTTCAAGCGCTTTTTTGTTGATGTGCGCAACAAGCATATTCCCCCTAAAAGATAGGGATTCTGCAGAAAAATAGCTCTCCAATATGTCATTTATGACCTGTGAGCGCTCTTTTCCCGTCCTTGTGACCATACTGTCTATCTTGTCTGCCAGGTCCTGTCCGAGAATTATTTCATATTTCTTTTTTTTCATAAATATATAACTCCCTTCCAACATATAATAAACAAATAACACTGTTTTATTCAAATGAATGACACGCATTACGTTATGTGTACAGCAAATGGATTGGACAGAGCGCGTATCGCATGTTAAGGGCAGTACGTTTCAGCCAAATGAGAGGACAACCGCCCCGGGAAATAACTGTTTTAAAATTACTATAAAATACGAGTTTTTTTCTCTGCGCACACGGCATGTGTATATTTATGCACATATGCAATATTTTGCTCAAATCATGATTATAAAAGGGTTTTACAATGTGATAAAAATCACTTTTTTGTTTTTCGGCTATGCGCGGGCGCTATTTTACCAAAAACTTGCCATACCTTTATAGAGCACCTGCAGTACCAGTTCTGCAATTTCCGCAGTCGATTCGGGCGTACCGTCCTCCAGCCATTTTTGCAGTATGCTGATGCACCCTGTTATGCCAAAAACCGCAAGGTAGTCCTTTACGCGCTCACCGGAATCCCCATACAACGGAATGGGAAGCACCTGCGCCAGATTCATGATTTCCCGTTGGATATCCGGCTCACAATTGTCGCTGAGCAGCGCTTTAAAAATGGCAGCGTTTTCCTTTACATATTCCAGTATGCTGCTCAATCCCTGCGCAGATATCGGTCGCTTGACCGCAAAATCCTGGCTTTCCAAAAACTGCTTGATGTTATCCAGCGCCTCCTGCTCGATGCCACGCAGCAGGTCGTATTGATCCTTGAAATGCGCATAAAACGTGCTCCGGTTTACATCCGCCATGTCACAGAGCGATTTCACTGATATTTTGGAGATATGGGTGCTTTGCATGGATTCCACCAGTGCGGCCTGCAACGCCGCAATCGTATATTTTATACGCCTGTCCAACTTTTTGCCTTCCATGCTTTGCCTCCAAATTTGAAATTTCTGTAAATTATCCAACACTTTTTTTATAAATGTTGGGAAAAAGACTTTTTTTACGACATTGTTGGTTGTAAAACAACACTGTGTTTATTATAATACAAAGCGTGCGTAATCGCAACTGATACGACTACACTTGGAGGGTCTATGGACAAATTTGCTTGCTTTGTGACACATCATAAAAAATCACTGATTGTATTATTTGTCGTCGCCGCTGTGATTTACGCGTTTTTGACGATGTTTGTCGGGGTGAACTACAACATGGTGGACTACCTGCCCCCCGACGCCCAATCGACAAAAGCGCTGGAGATCATGACCGATGAATTCGACACCAGTATGCCCAATACAAACGTCATGGTCAAGGACGTCAGCATCCAGCAGGCCCTCGACTACAAGGATGACTTGGCTGCCATTGACGGCGTAAGCGAAGTGATGTGGCTGGACGATACGATCGACCTCAAGGAACCGATCGAAATGGCGGACAGCGAGACTGTGGAGAGCTTCTACAAAGACGGCAACGCGCTGTTTACCGTTACCATTACAAAAGGTATGGAGCTGGATGCCATCGACGCCATACAGGCGCTGATTGGCGAAGGCAACGCCATTTCCGGCGAGGCGGCAGACACTGCGACCATGCAGCAGGCCACAAGCGCCGAGGTCGGCAACGCAATGGCCATACTCCTCCCTCTTGTTATCGCAATCCTTATCCTGGCATCATCGTCGTGGATCGATCCTTTACTGTTCATCCTGACGATCGGTATATCCATACTTCTCAACATGGGGACAAACATCTTTTTCGGCGAAGTTTCATTTATGACAAACTCCGTCAGCCCCATATTGCAGCTTGCCGTATCGCTGGATTACGCAATCTTCCTGCTGCACAGTTTTGCGGCAAACCGTCAAAGGACACTCAATGTCGACGAGGCCATGCAAAATTCCATTAAGGAATCCGTATCGACCATTGCGGCAAGCGCGCTCACAACGCTGTTTGGCTTCCTGGCATTGACATTCATGGATTTCCAGATTGGGGCGGACCTTGGGTGGAATCTGGCAAAGGGCATCATCTTCAGCTTTGCCACCACCATTATATTCCTGCCCGCGCTTACGTTGAGCATGTACAAATTGATTGATAAAACGCACCACCGGTCGTTTTTGCCCAACTTCAAGAACGTCAACCGTTTCTTTTCCCGGCTGACAATCCCGGCGGTCATCCTGGTTGCCATCATCATCATCCCCTGCTTTTTGGGACAAGGGCAGACGCCGTTTATTTACGGGAGCGGCAACGTGGGCGCCAACGGCGACAGCGGACAGCAAAAAGCCGAGATACAGGAAGAATTCGGCCAGTCGACCATCATGGCCTTGCTTGTGCCGCGCGGTGATGTCGCCAAGGAATACGCACTCGGCGAGGACCTGAAGCAACTGGATCACGTAACAAGCGTCATATCCTATGCAAACACGGTAGGCACCGCATTTCCACCCGAATTTTTGGGGACGGACGTCACAAACCAGTTTTATTCGGACAACTATGCCCGTATCGTGGTATACACCGATACGCCCGATGAAGGCGACGTCGCCTTTGCCACCGTTGAGGATATCACCGCCGTCGCGCAATCTTATTACGGCGATTCCGTCTATTCCGTCGGCCAGAGCGCCAACCTGTACGATATGAAAACCGTCATCACCAGGGATAACCAGTTTGTCACCATCATTGCGGTGATTGCCATATTCCTTGTGCTGCTGTTCACATTCCGCTCCGGCACGTTACCCTTTATACTGCTTTTGACCATCGAAACGGGTATATGGGTCAATCTGTCCATACCGTATTTCACGGGGACATCGATCAACTTTATAGGATACCTTGTGCTCAACACCGTGCAACTGGGCGCAACGGTGGATTATGCGATTTTGCTGACTACCAGTTATATGCGAAAACGAAAGCTGATGCCACAGCGCGAAGCCATGAATCAGGCCATGGGCGAAAACTTCAAATCGATCATTGTATCTGCGGCCACACTCTCTGTTGCGGGATTTACGCTGTACGCTACATCATCGAATCCGCCGGTCTCCGATATCGGGCTGCTGCTGGGACGCGGCACATTATTCTCCCTGATCATGGTTCTGTGCTTCCTGCCCGCCATGCTCAAGCTTTTTGACAAAGCAATTGGAAAATCTACCTACAAGGCGGATTTTTATTACGATAAAGATAAACCAGATACGAAGCGCATGAGCAGAAAGGAAAGGCGAAATGAAGTTTAAACGTTTCATCACAGTATGCACCATCATTGCGGTTGTGTGCATGGTGCCGCTTGGGCTCAGTACTGCGGCCCCCGCAGAAAATGAGTTGCCGGCAAACAGCGCTGAAAGCGCTGCAGCAACCGCCCCAACAAAAAACAAAGACGAGGTCGTCTATGCGACGTTGACGCCAAGCGGCAATGTGGAAGCCATCTATGTAGTCAACCATTTTTCCGCAGCACAGGGTGGGGACATCACCGATTACGGCGACTATGCGTCTGTCGTCAACCTGACAAACACCAACGACCTGGCTGTCAATGGCGATTCTGTTTCCTTTGTTGCCGGTGAAGATAATTTCTATTATCAGGGCAATATGGCCGGCAAAGACCTGCCCTGGATATTCAATATCTCGTACTATCTGAACGGCGAGCAGATGGCCCCGCAGGATATTGCCGGCGCTGACGGCGCACTGGAAATCAAAATTTCATCGTCGCCCAACGATTTGGTCGACAGCACTTTTTATGATCACTATATGCTGCAAATCACCGTCACGCTGGACACCGAAAAGTGCAGCAACATCGAAGCGCCCGACGGCACTTCGGCCAGTGCCGGCAAAAACAAAACCATCGCGTTTACAGTTCTGCCGGAAAACAACGCCGATTTTGCGCTCACGGCCGATGTGCGCGATTTCACAATGACAGGGATCAGCATAGCGGCCGTGCCCTACTCGATGAGCATGGACTTTCCCGACACCGACGAGCAGTTTTCGGACCTTGAAAAGCTGCCCGACGCAATATCCGAACTGAACGACGGCGTGGGCGAGCTGGATGAAGGCACAATGGAACTGAAGGACGGCGCAGACCAGTTGTCCAGCGGCTCTGCAGGCATCCAAAGCGGGTTGAACCAACTGAGTGGCAATTCTGCACAGCTGGTCAATGCGTCCGCACAAATCAACGGGGCGTTGTCGCAAATTGCCACATCGCTTGCCCAAAGCGGCATTGAAAACATCGACTTGAGCGCGGTTTCGCAGCTTCCGGCCGGTCTGACGGCTTGGGCGGGCGGGCTGCGCGAACTATCCGGCGGGCTAACCACATTCCAAGGACAGTTTGCGCCTGCGTATGCTGCGCTGGATGCCACAATTGCAAAAATTCCTGATCCTGCAATATCGGAAACCGACATCCAAACACTGTACGCCATGACCGACCCCAGCCAATATGGGACAGTCGGCGCACTCGTAGATAATTATGGCGCGGCACAAGAAGTCAAAGGCACATACGCATCTGTAAAAGACGCTTTTGACGGCGTTGGCACGGTCATCGATTCCACGACCGCCGCAATCGGCACAATGGCGGATACGCTGGATACAACCGCCACGCAAATAAGCAGTTCATTGTCGCAGCTTGACGGCCTGAGCCAGCTTAGCGAACTCGTATCCGGGCTGTCGACGCTCTCGGCCAATTATTCCAGCTTCCACTCCGGCCTGGTCGCATATACCGGCGGCGTACAGACGCTTGCATCCAATTATTCCAGCTTCCATTCCGGCATCACGTCCTTCGATAACGGCGTGACCGAACTAAGCGATGGCGTGGGCGAATTGTACGACGGCACAAACACACTCAATGACGAGATTGCCGACTTGCCCGACACGCTCCAGTCAGAAATCGACAATATGAAAGATCAGTATATGCCCGCTGATTTCGATGCCGTCTCGTTTGCTTCATCCAAAAATACCGATACCGGCTTTGTGCAGTTTGTCATGCAGACCGAGCCCATTGAAGAGCCTGATGCGCCGGAGGCTGATGCCCCCGACACGGACAACGACGAACCCGAAACATTTTGGGACAGGCTGGTTGCACTGTTTTCCGGCGAAAAATAATCTACTATAGCAAAAACGGGCGGCTTATACAGCCGCCCGTTTTTTGTGATCCATGTTATTCCATCCGCCCAAACTTCATCTCTTCACCGTTGTGGTCATACTTTTTGCGTTTGCCCGTGACCTCCGTCGCCTGCACCTTCCACACGGCCGTACGGTGGAGGCTTCTTTGCACAGCCTGGTCAAATGCCTGCATCTGGCTTGGCGCAAATCGTTCGCAAATCAATTTCAGCGCCTGTGTTTTTTCTTCATCCGCCGTCACTTCTTCCGCCCGGCCAAAGATCACCGCCGATTCGTATTCCACCGTAAACTTGTCCTCCACTAAATGCACATCGCCAACGCAACTGATGCACACCTTGGGGCTATCGCGCATGTTGTCCGTTTTGCGGCCCTGCATTGCACAATGGATGTACACCACCCTTCCGTCCCGCACAACCGATACCGGTACGCAGTAGGGCTGCCCGTCCGTCCCCGCCGTCGCCAAAGTTGCATACATACACTTATCCACCACTTCAAGCGCAAATGCCTCCGGCATCTCCCTTTCTTTTCTTCTCATGGCGCTCTCTCCTCTTTTGCCTCATTGGTTTGATATTGTGTATTTTACCATAAAATCAAGCCAAACAACAAAACCGGCAAGCGATATTTCCACATGCGCAAAGAGCCTGCCCCGGCTGACACCGGGCAGGCTCTTTTTTATACTATTTTCCAATAAAAACGTAGACGTTTTT
>DHOD01000137.1:6619-6928 GCA_002407725.1 Christensenella sp. UBA5399
TTTCTATTGGATATTAGTATTATGTGGTCGTTCCACCCCTAAAATTTGATCGCGCCGATTGGGCTTGTCTGAAACATCACATCGTAATGTTCGTTGTTTTCGTCCACAATTGTTATTTTGAGATTGCCCTCATTGTCCGCCTTCTGGACATCCCTTATTTCAAACGCCTCGCCGTCCGTATTTCCTGTTTCTGCCGAAGATCCGATGATATTCTGAACCCCTTCCACCATCTCCCGTTTAAGGATCAAAGTATATTTCATAACATATCCCCCGTATAATGCTGCCCGTGTGCGCCGACAAAATGCCGCC
>DHOD01000131.1:0-10119 GCA_002407725.1 Christensenella sp. UBA5399
TACAAAGATTGGGGGCAGCCCAGGGGCAAAATACAGTTATAGTGGGCGACGCTTTTGCTTTGGAAGACGGGAAAACAGTTATTGCCAATCCACAGTTTACATTGGATATGGAGGCGGCGCAGGCGTCAATGGAAAAGCTGCTTGCGCTTTGTGCGGATACATATCTCTGTTATCATGGGGGAAAGTAGATGCTTATGTCGCTAGAAGGCGAAGTTTAAAATCACGCCAGGAGCTTAGAGATTGGGTAACTACGTATAGAAGGGCGTCAGAATAATGAATAAGCGCAGGGCAACACCCAAGTCCTTTGAACGTACGCCGCGATGTGCGCCAACCTGCTTGTAGCAAACGGGTATTGAGCAAACCGGGAGAAGCTTGAAAGTTCGAACGAGGTTCGAACAGCAAAAAACGACAGCTTTGCACACGAAAACGGGCAAACAAAAACCCTCTGAAACAGCGGTATCAAAGGGTTTTGGCGGAGGAAGAGGGATTCGAACCCCCGTGGGCGTGAACCCAAACGGTTTTCAAGACCGCCGCGTTATGACCACTTCGCTATTCCTCCAATGTATTATCTGCCACAGTTACAAGCGCCCTCATGCGTAAACGAGGGCGTTTGTATTTTATCAAAGTGGCATACCTTTTGTCAATCTGCGTCAGGCGCAGGTTCCGTGACATCTTCAGTCATTTCTGTATCGCCTTCCAGCGCCTCCGCGCCTTCTTCGTCGTCTCCGTTTTCTTCAACGATCTTCTCGACGCACACAACCTTTGTCTCTTCATCCACGCGCATCAGCCGCACGCCCTGCGTCGAGCGGCCAATCACCGATATCTCGCCCACATTCATGCGGATCACAACGCCCGCATCGTTTATCAGCATAATATCTTGATCGCCCGTAACCATTTTCATGCCGCAAAGCGGGCCTGTTTTATCCGTAATGTTCATTGCCTTAATGCCGATCCCCCCGCGGTTTTGCAGGCGGTATTCGGAAAGCTCCGTGCGTTTTCCATACCCGTTTTCGGTGATGGCCAGCACCTGCTTGCCTTCCTCTGCAATGCATGCGTCCACAACGCTGTCGCCTTCGCGCAGCCGGATTGCTCTTACGCCCATTGCCGTACGCCCGACAGCGCGCACATCGCTCTCGTTAAACCGGACGGACATACCCAGCTTTGTTCCCACAATAATATTCTGGTCGCCGTCCGTCTCCATCACCGCAATCAGTTCGTCGCCTTCGCGCAGGTTGACCGCCCGCAGCCCCGATTGCCTGATGTTTTGATATTCGCTCACAGCAGTCTTTTTGATCAGCCCGCCGCGCGTCACAATCACCAGGTTGGTGTCCTCCTTCATACCTGTCGCCGGGAACACAGCCGTCACCTTTTCGCCCGCATCCAGGTTTAGCAGGTTGACAATTGCCGTCCCCTTCGCGGTCCGCCCCGATTCCGGAATCTGGTAGCACTTTTTCATATATACTTTGCCGTTATTGGTAAAGAACAACAACTGGTTGTGCGTAGACGTCACAAACACCTGCTCCGCAAAGTCCTCCTCACGGGTAGACATTGCCGTAATGCCCCTGCCGCCACGCTTTTGCGCGCGATATGTTTCCAGCCCGATACGTTTGATATAGCCGTAATGGGTCAGCGTAACCACCATATCCTCGCGGGCAATCAGCTCGTCCAGGTCGATGTCGTCCTCATCAAACGTAATTTCTGTCCGGCGCTCATCCGCATATTTATTACGGATCTCCATCAGGTCTTCCTTGATGATATCCAGCACCATCTGCGGCGTTGCAAGGATCGATTGGAAATACGCGATCCTCTCCAGCAGCTCCGCGTGCTCCGCCATGATCTTGTCGCGCTCAAGGCCTGTCAGCCTTTGCAGCCGCATATCCAGTATCGCCTGCGCCTGCACTTCGGAAAGCGCAAAGCGCTCCATCAGGCTTACCCTGGCCGTTGCGCCGTCCGGCGATTTTTTAATCAGTTCCACAATCTCGTCTATGTTGTCCAGCGCAATAATCAGGCCTTCCAGTATGTGCGCCCTGCGCTGCGCCTTCTCCAAATCAAACTTGGTGCGGCGGATAATCACGTCCTTTTGATGGTCGATGTAGTGCTCCAACACCTGCTTGACGTTGAGCACGCGGGGTTCGCCGTCCACCAGCGCCAGCATGATAACGCCAAACGTATCCTGCATCTGTGTGTGCTTGTACAGCAGGTTGAGTATTACATTGGCATTTGCGCCGCGTTTCAGTTCTACAACAATACGCATGCCCGCCTTGTCCGATTCATCGCGCAGGTCGGAAATTCCCTCGATCCGCTTGTCCTGCACCAGTTCGGCAATTTTTTCGATCAGGTTCGCCTTGTTGACCTGGTACGGGATTTCTGTAACAATAATGCGCTCCCTGTCCGCGCTCATCGGCTCGATCTCGGCCTTTGCGCGCACACGGATGCGGCCCCGCCCCGTCTTGTATGCGGAATGCACGCCCGATATGCCGCAAATGATCCCCCCCGTGGGGAAATCCGGCCCGGGCATTTTCTCAATGATATCGTCAATGGTAATTTCCGGATTGTCGATCAACGCAATGGTCGCGTCAATTGTCTCGCCCATGTTGTGGGGCGGGATGTTGGTCGCCATGCCGACGGCAATACCGCCCGTACCGTTGACCAGCAGGTTGGGAAACCTTGCGGGCAGTACCTGCGGCTGCTCCAATGTCTCATCAAAGTTGGGATAAAAATCAACCGTGTCCTTGTCGATGTCCCGCAGCATTTCCATGGTGATTTTGGCCATACGCGCTTCGGTATACCGCATTGCGGCGGCGCCGTCGCCATCCACCGATCCAAAGTTGCCGTGACCGTCCACCAGCATGTGCCGCATAGAGAAAGGTTGCGCCAGGCGCACCATGCTGTCGTAAATCGCACTGTCGCCGTGCGGGTGGTATTTACCCAGCACATCGCCGACAACGCGCGCGCTTTTTCTGTACGGCTTGTCCGAATACAGGCCCATCTCGTGCATCGAGTACAGTATGCGCCTGTGCACCGGCTTGAGCCCATCGCGCACATCGGGCAGCGCACGGTTGATGATAACCGCCATGGCGTACGAGATAAACGACTTCTGCATCTCGTAATTGATATCTATGGGGACTATGTTCTTATTTATCTCTTCCAATTGTGATTCTCCTTACACCCAACCAAAAAATTATATATCCAGGTCCGCAACCAGGCGCGCGTTTTGCTCAATAAATTCCCTGCGCGGCTCCACGTCGTCGCCCATCAGCACGCTGAACGTCTCTTCTATTTCAAATTCGTCCTCCATCTTGACCTGCAGCAACGTCCGCGTATCGGGATCCATTGTTGTCTCCCAAAGCTGGTCGGGGTTCATCTCGCCCAGGCCTTTATAGCGCTGCACATCCGCGTTTCCGCCGATCTCTTCCATATATTTCTCCAGCTCTTCGGGCTGGTATAGATACCTGTCCTCATGTCCCTTTTTGCTCACCTTATACAGTGGCGGCTGGGCAATATACACATACCCCTTCTCTATAAGCGGCCGCATGTAACGGTAGAAAAACGTCAGCATCAGTATGCGGATATGGCTGCCGTCCACGTCCGCATCCGTCATGCAGATGATTTTATGGTAACGCAGCTTCTCCTCGTCAAAATCCTCGCCCATGCCCGCGCCAAACGCCGTGATCATCGCTTTGATCTCGTTGTTGGCAAGCGCTCGGTCTTGACGGGCTTTTTCCACATTCAATATCTTTCCGCGCAACGGCAGGATCGCCTGAAACGCGCGGTCCCGGCCCTGCTTGGCGCTTCCGCCGGCGCTGTCGCCCTCTACAATAAATATTTCGCACTTGCTGGCGTCCTTCTCGCTGCAATCGGCCAGCTTGCCCGGCAACGCCGCGCTGTCAAGCGCGCTTTTGCGCCGTGTCAGCTCGCGCGCCTTGCGCGCCGCCTCCCGTGCGCGCCTTGCCATCAGGCATTTGTCAATGATCACCTTGGCAATGGCGGGGTTCTCCTCCATAAACGTAGAAAGCCCCTCCGCCACAGTGGCGTCCACAATCGCGCGCATTTCGCTGTTGCCCAATTTGGTTTTTGTCTGGCCTTCAAACTGCGGTTCCACCAGCTTGACACTGATGATCGCCGTCAGCCCCTCGCGGATATCCTCGCCGGAAAGCGCCGCCTCGTTCTCTTTGATCCATTTGCGGTTTTTTGCATAATCGTTGACCACACGCGTCAGCGCGTTTTTAAAGCCGGTCAGGTGCGTGCCGCCTTCGTGTGTGGAAATGTTGTTGGCATACGAAAAAATATTCTCGGCATAGCCGTCGTTATACTGCATGGCAATTTCCACAACGTTTGTGCCTTTTTCTTTGCGGAAATATACCGGCTCGGGGTGGAGGGGGCTTTTGCCCTTGTTCAAATACTCCACAAACGACTTGATGCCGCCTTCATAGTGGTGGACATGCTTTCTTTCTGTGTCACCGCGCTTGTCCTCCAGCGTGATGCGGATCCCCCTGTTAAGGAACGCCATTTCCCGCAACCTGCTGCGCAGCGTATCGTACACAAAATTCACATCTTCAAATATCTCTTCATCGGGCCAAAACTGGATTGTCGTTCCCGTATCTTCGCAGCTGCCCACAATATCAAGCTCTGTCATCGCCTCGCCACGGGCATATTCCTGTTGGTGGGTTTTCCCCTCCCGTTTGATCGTCGCCACAAGCTTGCTGGAAAGCGCGTTTACAACAGAAACGCCTACGCCGTGCAGGCCGCCGGACACCTTGTAGCCGTCGCCGCCAAACTTGCCGCCCGCGTGCAGCATGGTAAGCGCCACCTGCAGCGACGACATGCCCGCCTGCGGATGCATCCCTGTGGGTATGCCGCGCCCATTATCAACAATTGTCGCGCTGCCGTCCTTGTTCAGCGTCACATGTACCTCGTTGCAGAAGCCCGCCATCGCTTCGTCTATGGAATTATCGACAACCTCGTAAATGAGGTGGTGAAGGCCCCGCAGGTCTGTCGACCCAATATACATGCCCGGCCTTTTGCGGACGGGTTCCAGCCCTTCCAGGATCTGAATTTGACTTTCATCATACTGTTCGTTTTGCATTTGCTATCTCCAAAAAAATTAATCTTCCGCCGGTGTAAAAAGCGTACTCCAACCATCGCCCGCGCCGCGCTTAAAAAGCGTTGCCGGCGATATGGGTGAGATGTACGCTTTTTTGTCCCCTTCTTCCTCCACAATAATAAAGGCTTTCGGCCTGATATCATCGCAGATGTTGACTTTGGGTATCCCCTTCAGAAAGTTTACGGTATCTTCGTTTACCGTTGCTTCTTTATAGTCCAAAATCATCAACACATTCTGCATCGTGACAAAACAGTCACTTCCCAAATGAAGAACCATACATATCCCTTCTTTTTTCCACCCTCAAGAACATAAACAGAGCGGGGAAAAGCCCCGTCTCTTATGTTCATATCCTATAAAATTATTATACACTATCTATATATAAATTGGAAGGGTTTTTCATTTTAAAAAAGCCGCTGAACCGTCCGAAACCCGAATCATTCCAGCGTTTGGGACCCGTGCTATATCGCTCTTGTCCGCTGTGGTAATAAAAGCCTGGAAACCCTGCAGCGCTTTAACCAAATGATCCTTTCGCGCCCCATCCAGTTCCGAAAAAACATCATCCAGCAACATGATGGGCGTATGGCCTGTCGAATCCGCAAGAATTTTAAGGCACGCAATTTTGATTGCAAGCATAATGGTCCTGAGTTGGCCCTGCGACGCATACACGCGGGCGTCCTGCCCGTCAATCAATATTTTCATATCGTCCCTGTGCGGCCCACAGGCAACCTGCATTTCGTGTTTTTCGCGCCGTACAAGCCTTTGCAGCTGCCCTTCAATGTCCTCGTACCCAATCGTCGCCCCGTATTTCAACTCAATCTGCTCTGCCCCACCCGATATTTCCGCATGCGTCTGTATCACATATTCGTTGAGCTTCGCTATATAGGACAGCCTGTTTTTTAGTATAATTTTTATATACCGCACCAACTGCTCGTTATATGCTTCAATCAGGTCTGTTACGTTGTTTTTCAGCGACTTTTTAAGCGCTGTATTCTTTTCCGATATAATCTCCGTATATTTTTTTAAAGCATCCACATACGACGGCCGTATTTTTGATATTTCACTGTCCAAAAAAGCCCGCCGGAGGGAAGGCGACTCCTTTGCCGTCCGCATATCCTCCGGAGAAAAAACAACGGAATACAGGCTTCCCAGCATATCTTTGATGCTTTTTTGCGGTATTCCGTCCTTTTTAAAGCTCTTGCTGCCCTTTTCAATCAATGCTTCGACCGAGTGGTTTCGCCCCGACAAAACATACCCTGCGTAAATATATGCGTTTTTCCGCCCTGTCATAATGGTTCTGGAATCGGTACCCGCACGAAAAGACTTGCCGCCCGCGCAAATACTGACGGCTTCTATCAGGTTTGTCTTTCCCTGGGCATTTTTACCAAAAATAATATTGATTCCATCAGGGATTGATTCCATATTCAATTGTTCATAGTTCCTGAATTGAACCAACTTTAGTTTGTCTATGTACAATTTTTCGTCCTTTATACTATTCACCGATTATTGCAGTTTCTTGCAAAGCTTGCTTGCGCAACCGTTTGAGAAACTGCAATAATTCCGCGCATCTGCGCGGGGCTCATAATGTTTTTTCATTATGAGCCGGTTAAACCGTGTAATACTATCACTTTAAAAATGACATACCATTTTTATTCCGCATTTTATGCGGCGATAGAAAAGCCGATTCAAGGTGAATTCCGCCAAAGGCGGAAGAGAGGGAACCCTGGGGTGTAAGGCTTTTCTATCAGTGTTTAGTATTATAAAAAACCAGGCGGCAATTCTTTTTCCCCTATAAGACAGAAAGCGGCGTAATCTTTTCATCCGCCGCTTTTTCACAAATTCATCCACAATTCTTTTTTCAGTCCCTCATTTGAACGGGCAAAACAAGGTATTCGTAAGCAGAAGACCCTTCTTTTTTGATCACACATGGGCTGATCGCCGTATTAAACCGCATGGATACCTCGCTGTCATCAATGCTTTTCAGCACATCCAACAGGTATTTGGCGTTAAAAGCGATCTTAATATCCTGCCCTTCCGTCACAACATGGATATTTTCATCGATATTTCCCATTTCGGAATTGGATGTAACCTCCAGCGTGTCGCCTTCCACAACAAATTTGATGACATTGTTGCCGCCTTCCCTCGCCATGATCGACGCCCGCTCCAGGCTGTCCTTCAGCATCTCTGTTTCTACTTTTACATTTGTCGTATAATCCTTTGGCAGCAGGTTTTCGTAATTGACAAAATCACCATCCAAAAGACGTGTATAGATTTGCGTATCGTCCACCTCAAAAAGCGCCATATTGCCGCTGATCGCAATTTTTAAATTTTCTTCCGAATCGCTGATAATCCTGGAAACTTCGCGCAATGTCCGCGCAGGAATCACGCAAGACGCATCCTTCTCCGATATCACGCCTTCCCTGCAAACAGCCATCCTGTACCCATCCAGCCCTACAAGGTTTAGCGAGCCGTCCCTGATGTCAAAAAGAAGGCCTGTCAGTATAGGCTTATCCTCCGTGACCGCAACAGAAAATATCGTGCTCCCAATCATCTTCCGCATTACATTCTGCGGTATTTTTACCTGTACTTCCTTCTCTATCTCAGGAAAAGCGGGAAACTCATCCGCGTCCATCTGCTGCAGTAAAACTTTCGAATTCAGGCAGCTGATTTCCACAGCATTCTCGCCTTTGCTTTCAAATGTCACGTCGCTTTCCGGGAAACGGTTTATAATCTCATGCAGCACGCGTGCGGGAATTGCCGCCACGCCTGTCTTTTCCACATTCGCATTCAATTTTGTCTTGATCGATATCGCGATGTCCGTTGCTTTTAGTGTGATCGCGCCGTCTTCCCCCGAAAAAAGGATGCACTCAAGTATTGTTTTCTGCATTTTTGAAGCAGCCCTCGCCACAGTGGCTATCGCAGAAAGCAAGTCCGACTTTGAACAGGTAAAATACATTTCTCTTCCTCCATCAAATATCTGTTTATTAGGCATTATCAGTATTATTAGTGGGTGCTGATAATGTGGATTTCTTTATTTTTTGCTTTTATACAGCGTTTTTACACGCCCTTTACATTTGAATAACAAGTGGGTGCTTCGCATTTTTTTATAGGATATGTCCGATATACTCTGTGGGTAGAAAAACAGCCGTCAAAAATTGATATCAATCCTGTTTTTTACAATCCACATTTTATTCTTTTATTTTCGCAACAATATCCTCAATCTCCCTTTTCCGTTCGGGATCTTCTTTCTGTTGTTTTTTTATTTTTTCTTCCGCATACATGATTGTCGTATGGTCTTTTTTTCCAAAATACTCCGCTATTTTAATGAAGGACATATCTGTCAAATCCCTGATAATGTACATGGCAACCTGCCTTGGAAAGGCAACGTCCCTGCTCTTCTTTTGGCCGCGGATATCGTCCTCTGTGATGTCGTAATAACGGCAGACGCAGTCTATCACACGCTTGGGTGTAATGGTTCTGTGAATGGGGGGCCGGAAGTAATCCTCCAACGCTTGCTTTGCTATGGTGATGTCTATTTCTTTAATGCCGGAAATATCTTTGTGCAGCTCGGCATACATCATCACGCGCTGCAACGCGCCTTCCAGTGTACGGATGTTGGAATCCTGCTGCTCCGCAATATAGTGAAACACTTCATCTTTTATAGGAAGCGTGTTTCCATTTTGGATCATTTGCGCCTTTTTGATCAGTATTGCAACGCGCGTTTCATAATCCGGCATTTTAATATCGGCAATCAACCCCCATTCAAAACGTGACCGCATGCGTTCTTCCAATTGTTCCATTTCTTTTGGGGGGCGGTCGGATGATATGATAATCTGTTTATTTAACTCATGCAGTGCGTTAAATGTATGGAAAAATTCATCCTGTGTTTTATCTTTGCCTGCAATAAACTGTATATCGTCGATCATCAGAACATCCACTTTTCGGTATTTGTTGCGGAATTGCTCGCGCATGTCGATATTTGCATTGTTGTTGGTACGCGAAATCATGTTGATCAGCTCGTTGGTAAATGTTTCGCTGGTTACATATACAATGTTGGTTCCGGGATTTTCTTTTAATATTTTGTTGCCGATCGCGTGCATCAGGTGCGTTTTCCCAAGGCCCACGCCGCCATAGAGGAAAAGCGGATTATATGCCCGACCGGGCGCCGAGGCCACAGCATGTGCGGCCGCATTGGCAAATTTGTTGGATTCGCCTACCACAAACGTATCAAATGTATAGTTGGGATACAATGTGGAGGAAGAGGGCGATTTTTCCCCGAAAGAAATCGCGGCGGATTTGCCGCTGTCGGTCTCATCTTTTGAGAGGAGGGTTTCCGCCTCCACCGGGGTGACAAAATCCAAATCAAATACAGCCTCGCCTTCACCGTACATATCCTGGTAGGCGTGCTTCATTGTACGGTAAATCTTTTCACCGTATTTTTCGGCTATAAGGTTTTTGTGCATGGGGCTTGAAACCTCGAAAAAATAAACCCCGCCCTCATGGACGATAGGTTTTAAATCTTTGATCCATACATTATACTGAAACATGGGAAGATCCTCTTCAAGGTAATTCAGGGTTTTTTCCCACAGAACATTAAACGCGCTCATGACAACAATACCTCTCAACCTATGTGTAAAACAGTTATACACATTATACTTTTGCTTGTGTTGCATGTCCCCGCAAACCAACCACAAAACTATCCACAAAACTATCCACATCGAGTGCATAAACCGCATAACAATCGGGGTTACAACAACTTGATAATAGCACAAACAACCGGTTGATAGCAATAGGAATTTTGGTTTGAAATTGTCAAAAAAGCGGCGGTTTGTATCAAAAAGGCGATGGGGACACCGGGAAACGAGATAAAAAATTAATTTTATCCACAAAAGCGGAGGATGTTTTTTGTAAAACAAATTGTTTTAGTGCGCATAAAGAAGTATTATAAGTATATCGTATAAAAGATTATATAACGAAAGAAGGATAAAATAATGATGAAGGACAGAGCGCAGATAAAA
>DHOD01000131.1:10270-16078 GCA_002407725.1 Christensenella sp. UBA5399
AGGACAGAGCGCAGATAAAAGAAACAGCAAAGTATATGTTCCAGCAAAGATACTGGCCGTCGGTTGGAATTCTTTTCTTAGGAATGCTGATCAGCGGCGTGCTATCGGCAATACCTGTTGTAGGATGGGTGTTTGCGTTGCTGGTGGGCACAGTGATAACGGTGGGCCTGTCCCTTGTTTCTATCTCTATATACAGGGGGTGGAACATGGGGGTAGAGACGGTTTTTGATCCCTTCAAGCGGTATGGGCGCGTGCTGGGGGGCATGCTGTGGATGAGCCTGAAAGTTTTCCTATGGGAACTGATTGCTGTTGCGGCCATCATTATTTATCTTGTTGTGTCGATGTCGACCATGTTTCTCAGTTATTACAGCTTCAGCAATCCATGGGCGGTGTTCGCAATTCTGCCGGGGCTGTACCTTGTTGCCATTCTGGCTTCAATTCCTGCAATTATCGTGTCTTTTTCATATGCAATGACGTCCTTTATACTGGCGGACAGTCCCAATGTGTATGCGATGGATGCGGCGGCTCTCTCCAAAAAGATTATGTACGGGCACAAGTGGGAGCTGTTTGTGCTGGGTCTTTCCTTCCTGGGATGGTTTATCCTTTCGGGATTGACGTTTGGGGTTCTTTATGTGTTTTATGTGGGGCCTTACTGGCAGGCGACGCTGGCAGGGTTTTA
Organism: Christensenella sp. UBA5399; assembly: GCA_002407725.1. Classification (GTDB taxonomy): domain Bacteria; phylum Bacillota; class Clostridia; order Christensenellales; family Christensenellaceae; genus UBA5399. Next base: position 10,950 of record DHOD01000131.1, read on the forward strand.
TGACGAGGTCAAGCGGGATGCTTTGCGGCGGGGCGTTGTGACGCTGCGCGATGACTTTGAGGAGTATAGCCCGGCGGCGGAGAATTATTATAGAACCCCACAGCAGGGATACGGCCAGCCGCAACAATATGGACCGGGCCAAGGGTATGGGCAGGCGCAAGGCTACGGCCAGCCGCAGCAGCCTTACCAAGGGTATGGCCAACCGCAACAGGGGCAACAGCCACAGCAGCAGGGTGGAGCGACACCTCCTGATAATGGGCCAAATGAAAACAAGGGGCCGGACGACCAGCAATAAAACATGCTCTCGCATCGTTTTGGTTGACATCCGTGCTCTATAAAGTATATAATGATATGCGTATTTTTATCGCTGCGGGGCGGTCGCCGTCCCGCAGCAATTATTACTGAGAATCCGGTTTTTTCCTGCATTATTTGCCGCCCTGTGGGGCGAAGGCACGTGGTGCGGCAGACGTCCGGATCGTATAGATTAGGAGAAGAACACAATTATGAAAATGACGTACCAGCCTAAAAAAAGGCAGCGCAGCCGTGAGCACGGCTTTATGAAGCGTATGAAAACAAAATCGGGCAGGAATGTGCTGAGGCGCAGGCGCGCCAAGGGCAGGAAAAACCTCTCCGCCTGATAATGCAATGGGCGTGGTCAAGCTGAATACGCTTAAAAAAAACAAGGAATTCGGGTATGTTTACAGGCGCGGCAGCGCCGTCAGGAAGAAGTATTTTACAATGCTCTATGCCAAAAGCCGTTATGGCGGCATAAGGGCGGGATTCCAGGCAAGCAAAAAGGTGGGAAACAGCGTTGTGCGCAACCGTGCGCGGCGCAGGATGAAGGAAGCGATGCGGCGCATTCTTCCGGATTTAGCGGGCAATTACAGTATTGTTTTTGTGCTGAAACAAGCGCAGGACGAGCCCGTGTTTACAGAGCTTGTAGCCGATATTGCATCGGCGATGGAAAAAGCGCACATAACCGAAAGAGGCCGGAAATGAAAAAAGTGGCGCTGGCGGTTGTCAGGTTTTACAGGAAGGCGATATCGCCTTACCTGCCGGCAAGCTGCAGGTACACCCCGACATGCTCGCAATACGCGATGGACGCCATCGAAAAGTATGGCGCGCTCAAGGGTTCCTTTATGGCGTTGAAAAGAATTTTGCGGTGTAATCCGTTCTTTCCGGGCGGTTATGACCCGGTACCGTAACAGGCGGGCCGGTTTGGAGGGTGTGTATTGGACTTTTTAACCAATAACTTTATAACTGACTTCTTCATCATTTGTATGAAGGGCGTCAATGCGATCATTCCCAATTATGCTGTATCAATCGTTGTGCTTACTATATTGATCAGGCTCGCGATTCTTCCGCTCGACCTCAAACAGCGGCGAAACCAGGCAAAGATGACTGCGCTGGGGCCGGAGATCCAGTCCCTGCAAAAGCGGTATGCCAATAATCCGCAAAAGCTGCAGTTCAAGCAGAAGGAGCTTTACCGCAAGGTGGGGTACCGCCCCATGATGGGGTGCTTGCCCATGTTGATACAGCTGCCGATACTGTTTGCTTTTTTTGGCGCGATGCGTGCGCTGGCAAGCGAGCAGACGGTTGGCCTGATACTGGATGCGGCGCAATTTGGTGTTGACCAGGTGCAGCTTCCCAGTTTTTTCTGGGTGCACAACTTCTGGCAGCCGGATTCCGGCTTTGCAAACATATTGCCCAACGCGACGGAGTTTATGTCCTTTTTGACCACAAACTCCAAAATGATTTCGCCGGAGACAATGTCCATGCTCAAGTCGTTTGGTTTGCTGGAATATGCGGACGGCGGGCTTCATGTTACCCAGGTGTATGAAAATATTGCCGCGGGCATTATCGACAACGAGGGGCTGACAGGGTTCCGCAACGGTTGGTTTATACTACCAGTGCTTTCCGGTGCGGCGATGTTCCTGCAGCAGAAGTTCAACCCACAGGGGCAGAATGCAGCCGCAAACCCCATGATGCCAGCTATGCAGCCGCAGGCGGACACGCCGGAGGCGCAACAGGCGCAAGGGTGCTCCAGCAAGGTGATGCTTTGGGTCATGCCCATTTTCTCCATCTATATTTGTACACAGCCGACATCCAACGCGGCGTTCGCACTGTATTGGTTTACGTCAAGCATGTACGCATTTGCGCAAATGCGTGTCATCAACTGGGCGAACAAGCGCAAATCGAAAAAGAATGAAATCATCGTTACAAACGAATAAAAGGTTGCTTGAAAAAGCGAGGAGGTATATACACGGATGGCCAATAGTATTGAGGCAAAAGGGAAGTCTGTAGACGAAGCTATTTTTAACGGCCTGAACGAGTTGGGCTTGGGGATAGATGAAGTTGAAATCGAAATTCTGCATGAGGGAAGCAAGGGCCTTTTTGGTATAGGAAAGAACGCGCTGGTGCGGTTGACGGAAAAATCCGCGGACGAAATCATGGCGGATGCGCCGCCAATGACGGAAGAGCAGGAACGTCCTGCCCGCCCGCCAAGACGGGAGCGGGAAAGGGCGGAGCGGTCCGAACGCCCGCAGCAGCCCCCGCGGGAATATGAAAAGAAGGTGCCTGTAGAGACGGATGGCAAAGCGGAAGCTTTTTTAAATGGTCTTTTTGAACGGATGCGCCTTGACGCAAATGCGTTTGCATATGAAGTTGACGGTAAATCGATGAAAATGGAGATAGAAGGCAAGGATACGGCAGTGATCATTGGCAGGCGCGGCGACACGCTGGACGCCGTGCAGTACCTGACGGGGCTGGTTGTCAACCGCGGCAAGGAAGATTATACAAAAATTATGCTGGACGCGGAGAACTACAGAAGCAAGCGCGAAGCGACGCTGCAGAAGCTTGCAAAACGCCTCGCGAGCAATGTGGTAAAGACGGGGAAACCCGTGACCCTTGAGCCGATGAACCCGTACGAGCGCAGGATACTGCATGCAACATTGCAGTCCAACAACAGGGTGGAGACATATTCGGAAGGCGAGGAGCCGTACAGGCGTGTGATCATCAGGAAAAAACGCCCGGACAAAGCACAGTAATAAACGAAGCTTAAAGTAGTAGTAGTAAGCAATATGATGAAAGATACAATTGCGGCGATTGCTACGCCCCCGGGTATAGGGGGAGTCGCCATTATAAGAATCAGTGGATCAAACGCGCTTTCAGTATTGAAGCGCGTGTTTTCTCATAAAAATGAATATGAACATGCGCAAATGCAGCATGGTTGGGTTTGCGATGGCGGCAATATGCTGGATAACGGCTATGCCGTGATGTTTTATGCGCCGCGGTCTTATACCGGGGAGGATGTCGCGGAGCTTCATATCCATGGCAGCGCGGCGGGCACGGCGCGGGTGCTGGGAGCGGTTACGGAAAATGGCGCGCGTCTTGCACAACCGGGCGAGTTTTCTCGCAGGGCTTTTTTGAATGGAAAAATGGACCTGACGCAGGCGGAAGCGGTGTGCGATTATATTGCGGCCACCAGCGAGGCCGCGGCAAAAGCATCGGTGCGCCAGATGGAAGGAAGGCTGAAGGAGGCGCTGCAGGCGTGCCAGGATCGGCTGACGGATGTTCTTGCCGAGGTTGAGGCGGCAGTGGAATATCCTGAGGAGGATCTTGAACAGGAGATCACCACAGATGCGGTTCCGGTACTTCAAGGTGTAAAAAAAGAAATCGATCATCTGGAAGAGACGTTTGTGCAGGGGCGGATCATGAAAGAAGGATTTGGCGTGGTGATTGCCGGCGCACCCAATGTGGGGAAGTCCTCGCTGATGAATGCCCTGTGTAATGTGGAGCGGTCCATTGTATCGGGGACACCAGGCACAACGCGCGACACGGTAGAAAAAAGCATAAACCTCAACGGGATATCGATAAATTTGATGGATACGGCTGGAATTAGGAAAACCGAAGATTTAATTGAAATTGACGGCGTAAAACGCGCGAAAAACGCCACAAAAGCTGCGGAATTAATGATTTTCTTGATGGATGTTTCACGTGAAACAAGCCTGGAATCCTCAGAGGCGTACAGGAGCGTTAAAAATAATACAGACGATGTTCTGGTCGTTTTCAACAAAAAAGATTTGTTTGAAGGCAAACTGGAAAAACAGCCGGAAGTCGAATTTATCATGGTATCGGCACGTACAGGCGAAGGAATTGAAGAATTGAAAGAGCGGATATACGGGCGCGCGGTACAGGGCGGCGCGGGCGAAGGCGTTGTGATCACCAACGAGCGCCACTCGGCGCTGCTGAAGAAAGCATCGGGTCATTTGGGCGATGCGCTTGCGGCGCTAGGCGCGGGTATGGATATGGATTGTGTAACGATTGACCTGAACCTGGCGTGGAGCGCCCTGGGTGAGATTACAGGCAATACGGTGAGTGAAGATATTATTGATAGGATTTTCAGCAAATTCTGTCTGGGGAAATAGCGTATGGTGGAAGGCGGCGTTTTTGATATCATTGTTGTAGGTGCGGGCCACGCGGGTGTAGAGGCGGCCCTTGCCTGTGCACGCCTGCACAAACGCACGTTGCTTATGACGATGAATATGGATTCTATCTCCCTGATGGCGTGCAACCCCGCCATTGGCGGAACAGCCAAAGGGCATATTGTGCGCGAAGTGGACGCGCTGGGCGGGCAGATGGCGCTTTCGGCGGACGCAAACCTGCTGCAAATCAAAACGCTAAACACCGGAAAAGGCCCGGCGGTGCAGTCGCTGCGCGCGCAGGCCGACAAGAAGATGTATCAGGCGCATATGAAGTGGGTGCTGGAGAATACCGATAACCTTGCGCTTGTGCAGGATGAAGCGGTAGAAATCACGACATCGGACGGCGCGGTCAATGGAGTTGCAACAGCAATGGGTGTGCGCTACCATGCCCGTGTGGTCATTCTCGCGACAGGTGTTTACCTGAAGAGCAAAATCATCATTGGCGAGTTTCAGAAAGAATCGGGCCCTGCGGGGTTTTATCCCGCAAACAGCCTGAGCGGCAGTCTGACGCGGCTGGGTTTTGCGCTTAGGCGGTTTAAGACGGGTACGCCCGCGCGGGTGGATGAGCGCTCGATCGACTATTCCAAAACGGTGCCGCAATATGGCGACCGCGACGCAATCACCTTCTCCTTTATGACAGACAAG
>DHOD01000008.1 GCA_002407725.1 Christensenella sp. UBA5399
CATGGCGTTGACCAGGGAGGCGTACTCACGCTCGGGATCGCAGACCAAAATATCGTCGTCGGTGGCAAGGGCAAGGAACGCGATCAGCTCCTTGGCGCTAAAGGATTTGCCGCTACCCGGAACGCCCAGCAGAAAGGCGTTGGGATTTAAGAGCTTTGCCTTATTGCACATGATGAGGTTATGGGAGATGGCGTTCTCCCCAAAATACACGCCGCCCGTGTCCATGATTTCCTGTACCCGGAACGGAATGAGCACCGCCAGACTTTCGGTGGTCAGCGTCCGCAGCGCGTTGATTTTTCGCTGACCAATGGGCAGCGCTGTGTTCAGCCCGTCCATCTGCTGGTATTTCAGCGCGGCGAACTGGCATAGGTGCTTGCGGGCCGTGGTCAAAAGCGCTTCGGTGTCCGCGTCAAGCTGTTCTAAGCTGTCGGCGGTATGCACCAGCGTGAGCACGGCGAACATCATGCGTTGGTCGCGGGTGGTGAGATCGTCTAAAAACTCCTTGCTCTCCTTACGCTGAAGCTCCATATCATAGGGAATCACAGCGGAAAAGTTGTTGTTCTGGTTCTGGCGGCGCTGCCAGTTGGTGATGTTGGTTTCTACGCCCAGCAAGCGGTTTTCCACCTCGCGCACCGCCTCGTCCGTGGGCACGGGTATCACGTCGATACTCAGCATGAGGTTGCGGTTGAGATCGGTCAATTCCGTTACCATGTCGTCCTTAATATAGGAGGCATATTCCCGCAGGAACAGCACCCGTCCGAAGCGGCTGCCCATCTTGAAATGATCAGCCGCAAACTCCAACGTATCCGGGCAAATGAAATCCCGGAAATCGTGGCCCTTGCGCATGGTTTCGGAAAGCTCAAAGCGAAAGCTGGTTTCCTCGCCCGTGCGGTAGAAGTCATGCAGCGCCCGCAGCTTCTCGGTGGCGTCCATCTCGATGCAGCGGGAACCCAGCCGCATGAAGTGGGCGATGAGATCAGCGCCCACGCGGGCAAAGTAACTTTTGGTTTCCTCAATGTTCTTTTTACACACGGAGATGGTCACATACTTTTCCTGCACCATGCTGTTCGCGCCGGTGGCTTTGTCCATGAGCATTTTGTTGTATTCCTTGCGGTAGAGGTCCAGGCCGTCCTCCCTGTAAGGGATCAGGATGGCTTTTTCAAAGTCCGCTTTGTTGAGCCTGCGGTTGGCGATGGTGATTTTGGTGGTCGCACCGCTGTCCAAGCTGTTCAGAAGCTCGCTGTACTCCAAAAACATGGCCTCCTTGTCCTCACGGGAGGCCACGGCGTAGTTGATGTCTGTAAACTTGTAGGTCCTGGCGTACTTATTGCGGCCAACAAGAAAAATGCCATCCTCCCAAATGCACGAAATGGGGATGGCCTGCTGAACGCTTTTCGGAACGACGAACCTTTCCTTGTCCTGCCGGAACAGGTTTTTCAGTGTTTTAATCGCCATGTCGCTTCATTTCCTCCTTCTCCCTGGATTCAATAACGCCCTTGAGGGCTTCATGATAGATGTTGACAGGCTGGAAAATCAGGCGTTTGGGCATAAGGAACTCGGATTTGATCCAGGCCCACACGAACTGCTCCGCTGTCATGCCGTGGTAGCTGATAAAACCCATGGCGGCAAAGGGCGCTACGCTGACGATACACATCCAGCTCACGGTTTCCATGCCGAAATACGGGCGGATGACAAAGTACAGCGCCACGGCCACGCCACAGGCGCAGACAGAAAAAAAGAACTGCCTCAGCGACAGTCCGAAGAACATGGATTCGGTATACGCCCGAATCTCCCGGTTGATTTTGACTTCCAATAGGGTTCACCTCCAGAAACAGATTGTTTACCGTGCCCCGGTATCCTTCGCGGGCGCTTTGGGTTGCAGCTCGGTCGGCCTTTTCCCGTCCAGCGGCCTGGCAAAATCCACATAGTTCAGGGCATAGATGGCGTTGTCATTGAGCTGGCGCTGCCACGCACCCTCGGTAGGTGACCAATGAAAGCCCTTATGACTCAAAACGCCGCATTGCTCCTTGGTGGGCCGTTCGTCAAACATGAGCTGCAAACGGTTCAGCTCGGTGTTGATGATCGCCTCGCCGCCATCAAACCGCCAGCCCACAAAGCCCACCTCATGGTTGTGGGAGATTTCCTCGATACGCTTTTGTAACCGCTTGATTTCCGCGTTGTTGTTTGACAGCTCATACGACGGAAAGGGTTGCTTATCCCACGAATAGGCGTTTTGTACCCGCACGTCCAGCTTGGCAGCGGCAGCCTCCGGCATATCCGGGAAGCCCTGACAGGTGCCATGTTTTCTGAAATAAGCGTTGACCGCCTTCATATGCTCCTGCGCTGTCCGGCAAGCATCCAGCTTTTCGGTCAACTTTTCCAAAGCCTGCGGATCACCGGATGAAATGGGTTTGCTCATGATTTTCTCCTCCTTCGTTTGGTGACAATATTGCTCGCTGTGCCGCGCACAGCTTTTCTTCAAGACAGCAGCAGACTTCAAGCCGGCAGCCCCGCCGCTTCCCGGCGTAAAACCGGCAATACACACAGGCGCAGTCCTGCACGGTATATCCTTGAAACCGCCGAAATATCCTCACATTCTGTTTCATGCGTGCACACCTCACAGGCCCATCATCTCGCGCACAACACGGTCGGCCATTTTCACGGTGCCGACGAGTACGAGCATATTAAAAATCAGCTCACCCACATAGCTCCAAACCTGCGTGACCGCCGCCGCGTTTGGGTCCACAGCGGGTGGCGATGCGGCAAACACAGAGAAGATAATGCAAGCCAACACGATGATTGCCCCCTCCAGACAGACGGCGGCGTAGCTTTTGATGAACGCCTTGCCGATGCTCTGGCTCGGCTCTCCCGCGAAGGCCGCCAGCGGCACCGGCGCAATCGCGGTGTAGAGATAGAGCTTAAAAAAGCGGCCATACACCGACATAATCATAATGAAGGACAGTACCGTAATGAACAGTCCGCCCAGCAGCGTCACCGCCCAAAGCGGAATGCTGTTAAAGAAGTCCACGTTCTCAATCGCCGTCACGATGCTGTCGGGTAGCACCATTTCACTCGCCGCACCGAAGCCCGCCGCGTTCATGATGGTGCTGATTAAGCCCTGCACGATACTAAAGAGGGCCATCATCAGCTCCAGTCCGTAGGTAATCGCGGCCTTGGCCAACGCGAAACGGATAAACAGCTTGACGGCATGTTCGGGCTTTTTTACCTCTGCAAAGCTGCCGCAGGTTTTCACGACGCCCACAACGAAAAACAACACCAAAAGAGCCAGGCCGATAGCCCGTACCGCGCCGTGGATATCCACGACAACATTCCAAATGCCGCCGCCTTTGAATGCTTCGGGGCTTTGGGTGAGAAGCTGCCATATCTCGGAGAGCTTACCGTTCCAGGTGTCCAGTGCGTTTTGCAGATTTTCTACAATCCAGTTCAATCAACACACCTCCTTGGAAAGAATCGGGGCGGGCCGGTTTCCTTACCCGCCCCTTGCCGGACACCGGAATCAGCCGGTTATGAGGGTCAGTATCTCCTTCGCAAAGGTAATAATGACGCCTCCTGCCAGCGTAAGAAACCCATTAGCCCTCTGGCTCGGATCGTGGGATTTAAGCGAAAGTCCAATCTGCACAATGCCGAAGCCCAGCAGTATAAGCCCTATCGCGCGGATGAGTCCGAAGATAAACTCGGAGAGGTTGTTGACCACCTGCAGGGGGTCGTCTGCGGCAAAAGCCGTCGTACTAAACACGGTCAGCATCAGTACCAGCACGGCGTAAACGGCAAGGGCCTTGCGAAATCCCTTGCCCATGGGCTGCTTTTCCGTTTTGCTGTTTTTGTTTTTCATGGTATTAAGCCTCCTGTTTTTTAGATTGGTATAGCGTTTGCATGTCCTCCTCGGACAAAAGCTCGAAGGTGATCTCCCCGGACGCAAGCGGCTCCAGCCTGGGCATGTCGCCCGTGGGCTTCACAAACGCAAGGAACGCCACCGCCTGAGTCACTTCGCCGTGCCGGTACGCCTCGCCGTTGCCGTCCGTGGTGTAGGAAATATGGGGGTGCCGGAGAATGTCGTACTTTTCATCCATAACGGGGCGTTCGCCGCGCACAAACAAAAGCGCGTAGCGGTTGTCCAGCATACGCACCTCATCCGGGGTCAGCAGCTCGCGCCCGGTAATCTGGTAATTGGTCGAATAGTTCCCGCTGCGGCCAGTGCTCTTGCCGTAGGTGTTGGTGTCAATGGTGGACTTGCCCAGGAGCGATTCGCTGATAAGCTTGTGCGTAGAGGTTTCGTTGCCGCCCAAGTAGAGGAATTCATCACAGTTGCCCATAATGCTTTCCCACTGCTTTTCAAACAGCGCCTTGAGCTGCGCGATGTTTTGCAGGATGATGGACACCGACACGTTGCGGGAGCGCATGACGGAAAGGATTTTTCCAAAGTCGTCAGGCAGGCTGACATTCGCGAACTCATCCATCACAAAATGCACATGCACCGGCAGGCTCCCGCCGTGCTTATGGTCGGCACAGTGAAATAACTGCTGGAAAAGCTGCGTATAAAGGATGGACACCAGAAAGTTGAAGCTGGAGTCGTTGTCAGGTATCAGGGCAAAGAGCGCCGCTTTTTTCTCACCGATGGAGAACAGGTCCAGCTCGTCCGCAGCGGTCAGTGCCGCCAGACTATACAGATTGAACTTTTCCAGTCGGGACGCCAGCGTGATCTGTATGGATTTGAGCGTTTTGGCGCTGCCGCTGTGATAATCGCGGTAGTATTTGAGCGCGATATGCTCCGGCTCCCGCATCTCCAGACGGTTAAACAGCTCATCCAGCGGGGATTGATATTCGTCGTTGTCCTCGCGCACCTCACCGGCGCGCAGCATCTCCATGACCATGCTGAAATTCTGTTCTTCCTCCGGCGCTTCATATTGCAGGTAGAAGATGAGCGCCAGCAGCAGCATGCTTGCCGCCGTATCCCAAAACGGGTCTTGGGACTGCGCACCCTTGGGTGTAGTGGCCTTAAAAAGATTCGTCACCAGCTTTTGCACATCGTTGTCGGAAATAAGGTACACAAACGGGTTGTAGCAATGGCTGCGCTCCATATTGATAAGGTCCAGTATCCGCACGTCGTAGCCCTTTGCTTTGAGCAGGTGCCCTGTGTCCCGCAGGATTTCGCCCTTGGGATCGAGAACCACCATGCTGGTGTTGGCCTGCATGACATTTGGCTTGGCGTAAAAGCGGGTCTTGCCGGAGCCGCTGCCGCCCACCACCATGATGTTGAGGTTGCGCCGGTGCTTTTTTCCGTCCAGCCCGATGCGCACGTTTTGGGTGAGCAGCTTGTTTTGTGCAAACGCCTTATCCCGGTACTTTTTGCAAACGGCGGTGGCATCGCCCCATCGGGCGCTGCCGTGTTCCTCGCCCTTCCGGTAGTTGCGGCGGGTGGAGAGGTAAATGCCTATACCCAGGCCGTAGGCACATAAAAAAAGAAGGACAGTTTTTAGGCTGTCCTCCATCCATACGATGTGAAAGGGATTGTTCAGCGCCGGGGTCAGGTCTTGCAGAATCTTAGCAAGCCCGCCGCTCACCGACGGGGCGACCAGCATCGCCAGCCAGACAACCGGGATGACGCCGCAGATGCTGAGAATCAGGATGGTCTGCCGGTCACTCGCGTTCTTCATCACTCACCGGCTCCGGCCTGGGCCTGCCCAAGCTTTCAATACACTGCCACATATTCAGCGCTCCCCTCTGTCGATATTTTTCTTTTCCTTTTTGGTCGGCGCGTCTATGACCTTCAGGAGCACCTCATCCACCGCGTCGGTAGAACGCTGCTCCCGCAAAAGCTCGTTGCGCTTGTCGTTCAGGGAATGAAAGACGACGCCGTACTCGTATTTGTCCATTTCAAGGATTCTTGTTTCATCGGACATAGGGAACCCTCCTTATCTTTCATGGTCCTGCTGCCGTGGTGATTTGCCCTGCTCCAGCACCTTTGCCATGCGGGCGGATATATCCGCCGCCGTATCCCGGATGGCCGACAGCTCACCCCGGATGTCCTGCGCGTCCATACCGGCAAGGGTGTCCGGCAGGCGAGAGAAATCAAAGCCCTTGGTGTCAATCCCGTTTTTTCTGCACAGCATATACGACACGCAGTAGGCCCGGAAGGCGTTGGCGCTGCGGTCATATGCGGGATCGCCTTTCGCATATTCCGCATGGGCCAGCTCCACGGCGACGCTGCGGAAGATGTCCGCGCCGTTCATGCCCTTGCGCACAAAGATGATATTCTGCTGAGGGTCAAGCAACGCGCCCTGTCCGGCCTGCTCCATATTTTCCGCCGCCTGCACTGCGGCGGGTGCGTTATGGATGAGAGCTTTTATCAGTACGCGCTCATCCCGGTTTACCTGGGGCTGCGTTCGGGCGCGCACTGTGGTCTGCGTGATGTCGAACACCTTCTTGGGGTTATACGATACGCCGATGGAGCCGTCCTCGCGGGTGTATTCGTCACCCGGCTCCAGAATGACGATGCCCTTCTGATTTTTTTTCACAAAGCCGCCCTGGTCTTTCCAGTAATCGAAATCCCCGATTTGCTGTGCGTCGGGCTTCTGCGCCGCGATGAGCAGGGCGTTGCCCACGGAATAACGGTCGAAGCGGCTCTGCACGTCCAGATAGGTTTGGAAAGCCGCGCCGTCTCGCACGACGTCCTCGGCGGTGCGGTCGATCAGTTCGTAGGCGCTGCTGCGCTCGGCCTGCTTTTTCGCCGCCCACGCCTCCTTGTCAAAGGCAGCATCTGGCTGATATGCGGATTCCTGCACTTTAGGCGCATCAAAAATATCGTCAAAGTTACTCATGAAAAATTACCTCTCTTTCGATTTTTTCTGTTTCCTGGGTCTTTGCTGAGGCTGCTTGTGCTGCGCGGGCTTATTTTGTTTGGTCTTGGACTCGCGCTGCGGTTCCTCGCGCTTCGGGGACTCCGCCTCCTGCTGCTTCGCCGCCTTGATCTGCTTCAATTCCTCACGCACGGACGTGCGCCCGGAGGACGCTCTTTCGGGCGGCTTAGTAGTACCCTCGGCGGATCTCCTTGGCTTCTCTGAGATAGGCTCGGACGGAAGGGATTTTTCCATCTTCGCCGCCGTGGGGTTTTCAGGCTGTGCCTGCTCCTTCTGTAAAGGCTTTTCAAACAACTCATCCACCACTTTGTCTGTGGCGTCCCTGTCCGGCACGGCCTTCTCCGGCACGGCCTTCTCCGGCTCTGCCGGGGCTTTTTCCGCTCTGGATTTTTCGATGTCGGCACGTACCGTCGCGGTATTGACGACCGCAAAATTGAAGCGCTCAACAATATCGTTGATTCTTCTGGCATCCTCGACGCGCACCATGACCGGCGTGATGCCGTCCGGGCTGCCCTTGGGATCGCGCATGACGCAATAGAGGATACCGTACTGCTTGGCCTTCTCCACAAACATCTGCATGTCGCTGTTTTTGACGTTGAAAACATCCAGCTCCTTACCGCTTCTGAGCATGGTTTCCAGCCGCGCCCGGCCCTTTGTTTTTTTCTGCTGGCTCAAAATGGTATACAGCAAAACCGCCAGGTTTTTTGCACCCGCGCCGGCCAGCCGTATGGCAACCTCCGCGCCGTCCAGCGTCATTCTAAAGACCTGTTCTGCCGCCTCGCCTGAATGGTTCATGGCTTTTTTCCTCCTTTTCCTGTTTTTCGTCCTCGCGGACTGCTTTGAGCTTTTCGGCCATTATTTTCGAACGCCCGGTAATACCGTCACATAGCTTCACCTCCCCGCGCAGCTTGGATAGCTCTTTGGTGATTGCGGAAATATCTGCTTTCAATATGGCAAGCTGTTGCTCGTCTCCGGCGCTGCGTAGCCTGTTTTTCAGGCGCTTACGGTCGGTGGAAATCGTTTCCATCTTCTCTTGCAAATCTTCCTTATATGAAGAAAGCTGCTCGGCGGTATCAATGCGATTCCGCGCAAGCAGCCTTGCTTCCTGAGAGATGGTTCTCATTTTTCGGATATCCTCCCGTAGAAGGAAATGCATGTTCTTAGGGGATGCCCGGCCTTGGGGGAGAATGCCGAGTTTATAACAGTAATGCAGGTACAGCCCCCGCAGGCCGCCGATATGCTTTGCTTTTTTTATATCGCCCTTGAAGCGGTACACGGTAACGGTTTGCCGGGGCGGCGAAGCCTTTGACCTCGGTCGGGTCCCGGCAGAGAGGATACGGCGGCAAATAGCGTCCAGCGTGTACTCCTCGCCAAAGTTGCGGGCAAGCCGGAAGAACCGCTCCTTGCCCGGTGGCCGCACGGAAATATCCTTGCCCAGCTTGATCTCATACCCCATGCTGCGCAGATTATGAAAGAACTGCCTGTCGGTCATGGCTTCGCGGATGGCTTGGTCCACGTCCTTTTTGATGAGGCCCCGCCAAGTGGATTTGCCCTGCTGATCGGCGCGCCACTCGCCGTACTGCTGTGACTTGCCTCGCCTGGGGTTTTCAACGATAGAAAGCCCGTATTCCCGGCATAACTTATCCGACGCTTTGCGCATTTCCATATAGGTGTCCGTGCAGTCGTTGTAGCGGTAGCCGTCCGCGAATGATATGGAGTTGAGAACAAAATGGTTGTGGATATGGTTTTCCTTGTCCAAATGGGTGGCGACAATGATCTGAAACCGTTCGCCCCAAAGCTCTTTTGCCAGCCGAATGCCGATTTCATGGGCGACGTCCGGCGTCGCTTCGCCGGGGGCAAAAGACTGGTAGCCGTGAAAGGCCACGATGCCGTCCTCCTTGCCATACCGCTTTTTCACCGCCATCATTTCCTCCCGCGCCGTGGCGGGAAAGCAGTTGATGCCCGTCACATAGCGGGACAGGGAGGCTGCGTCGTTTTCCAGACCAGCGCTTTTTTGTACCTTTTTGTTCTGTACGGCGTATTCGATCACATCGGCCAGCCCCTGGGCCTCCTGCTCCGTCATATCCTGCTTCTGATAAAAATCGGGATTTTCTGTTTTCTCCGGGTTCTCCACATAGATGACCACCTTGCCCAGCCAGCCGCGCACGTCCCATATGGCCGTCGTTGCCATATCACTCATTCCTCCTTGGAAGCAGCACGGCGTTGGTGATGGTTTTGACAGCCTGATTGAACAAGCACATATTTTCATCGTAACGCTGCACGTCCATGACGTTCAGCACATGGGCCTTCTGTGCGATCTGGTTCAAATTGTTGCCGATGGCATGCAGCTCTTTCATCATAGAGAAGTAGTCGGGCGAAGGCGCATCCTGGGGCACCACGCCGTTTATCAGGTGGCGGAGGTAGGCTTCACGGGATAAGCCGGATTTCTTCACCAGCTTATCCAAAGCCTGCGCTTCCTTTTTGTTCAACCAGAACTGGATATGAACATTCCGATTTCTCATTATGGGCAGCACCTTCTTTCTCAAAAGGGTTTCAGGGAATTTCCCTGACAAGCGCGCCGCCCTTTCGGGGCGGCGTGGGGTTTGTGGTATCACAAATCCAGTGCTTGCTGGTAGTAGTGAATTGCTCTTTGCTCCCCGCGCAAAGATGAGGACGACCAGCCGAAAAGGAGATTAGCGTTCTTGATCTCGGCTTTTCTGTTGGAACCGGGCCTCAAAGGATACGCCTTGAAAGTGATCGGCATCGAGGATATATTCCGAATTGCGCCAGTTGTCCGATGCGAGCTGCTCGGCGTGGAAGCGGTCCCGCGCTTCAATTTCCACGGTCGTTTGCAGGGTTTCCGTGATGGTCACGTCGTACTTTGCCATGTGTGTTTCACCTCTTTCTTGAATTTTGGGATAAAAATAGGGCGCTCCATAAAAGGAACGCCCTATGTAATGAGGTCTTAGAATTCGTTTTTATGTGTTGGTATCATCACTCAGCTCCGTTTTGACCTCCCGAAGCGGCACCACCTGCGGCGGGTTCTCCACATACTCATCCTCGCCCTGCTGCTGCGCTGCAACAAGGATATTTACTGCATCCGACACCTTAGCGGCAAGCGCAAAGTACATCCTTTTATAATCCGGCAATGTATGACCCCCTTAGCAATATATATAAGCGGCCTGGGAGAACCAAGCCGCTTACAGCATATCTGCGCAGTAGATGGAAGTCCAATGTGCAAAAGCAGTTTACCGCACCATTGCGTTTTTCAGAGAAGTATGCTCGGGTAGACCCAGCTTTCGGCAAAGATAGGCGTTGATATCCTTACAGGCGGGCGGCGGACGGTCTATGGCTGTATATTCTTTTGGTAGCACCGTCATGATAGCCTTGGTCGCCATACGTCCCGCATAGTCGTTATCCAGATGCAGCAGCACGTTTTTCACCTGCGGGTTGTCCTCTAAAAACCTTGTCAGCGCGGCGGGAACCTTGCTTTTTGAAATATCCTTCTGCGGCTGGTAGACGCCAGCCAAGGAAAGCAGGTTTTCCGTGGAATAATCCTTGCCACTCATTTTCATAAGGGTGGCATACGAAAGCAAGTCCACGGCACTTTCAAACAGATGGACCGAATCACTTGACTCCAATGCCGGCAGCGCAAACGAGTAATGCTTGTCGCTGCCGGTGGCTTCACCCTTGAAATCGCCGCTGATTCCACGCAGTGCGGCGTACTTTTGATGCCCCTGCGCATCAAAGCCCACGAACACGGCGTTGATATATACCTTGCCGCCAGGCTCCGGCTCGTTATGGCTCTCGTAAATACGCCCGTCCGCGATGCAGGTCTGGAGTAGTGCAGGGTCGATGCCCCGGCGCAGTAGATAGCATTCCACCTCATCCGTATGGGGGTAGGGTTCGGGTAGGAGCAGAGCTTTAGGCTTTTGCTCCTTGGGAGATGCAAAGACGGGCCGTGTGCTTGCCGCCCGTCCCATGATCTGTTCTACCGCGTCCGTAAAGGAAAGCTCCCGCACCTTAATCAGATAATCGAGAGCCGATCTGCCGCCGATGCCCCGGCTCCACCAAAACCATTTGCCGTTGGAGATTTTCAGGCTGTCATGGCTGCGCGTGCAGTAGGTGTTGCCGGAGAAATGTATCAGCTCATGCGGCTCATAATTCTGGAGGTAGGTCAGAAGGTCCATTCGCTTGGCTTCTGTGATCACCTCCGGGTCGATGTATGGCATGTTTTCACCTCCGGGGATAGAAAAGCCACCCGGATGAGCCGGACGGCCTAAGTGCGATGAGTATTCAGTTGGGTATTTACCGTTCGAGGGACGGCGTATCCTTCTGTCGTGAAAGCCCTAAAAGTTGCCGCACACGGCGCTGGGTGTGCTTTTCTATGGCCTCCAGCCGTTCCTCCGGCCAGTTGATGGACGGATGCCGGGTAAACTTGAACCCGATCAGGCGGCGAAGCTGCTGCGCCTGCGCCTTACCCATGACCTCGGAACAGATACGCTCGAAGGAAATATCCCCATACGCGGGGAAACGCGTTTTCGCGTATTCTTCCAGTTGGGCGATATCGTCCCGCATGGCGAAGTTGAACAGCGAAAGTCCGTTGTCGAAGATGGGAGCCGGGGCGATGATCGCGCCGGAGTGGTTATCCCGCAGCACGCCAAAGTTGCCGAAATGCCGGTCCTCGTTGTAGATCACTGTGTCAAAGACCAGCATGCTGTGCACGGCTTCCAGAAAATCATCGCCCAATTCGGCGCAGTAGTTAAGGCAAGCCTGCAAACCACCGGAGCGCACCAGCCGTCCGATGGAGATAAAGGCGGTGTCAATGTCGGAAAACAATTTGCATTTGGAGGCAAGAATGCCTTTCCAGCGTTCCAGATCATACGAGACTGCGTTCAGCCCCATGGCCCTTGCGATCTGGCAGGCGTAAAACTCGCTGTACGGCTCGTTGCCGGTGTTGGCCGCGCCGCTGGTGCCGCCTTTATACAAATAGATTTCGCCGTTCTCCAACCGGTGCCACGCCTTGGGCAGCATACCGCCCGTGGTCAGTTCGGGGGAAGTGGTAAAGGCCCGGTTGCTCTGCCCAATGCCCGTGTATGCCACCAGAGAAAGAATTTCCGAGAACTCGTTCTCATAGAGATTGTATTCCGCAAACGTCCCGGCAAAGCCCTTGGGAACCACCCAAAAGCTGTCGTTGAGGGATAGGCCCTTGCATACGTCGATGATGCCTTTGGTGTTTCCCACCGAAAGCCCAAGCGTCTTTAGGATTTCCTCCACAAAGGCGCGGTTTTTTGGGATCACCCGATGCCGCAACCAGCTTAATACACTTTCGTCAGTAAGCTGTAAATCCAGAGGGAGCAAATGTTTTTGTTCATTCGGCACGGTCGTAATTTCCGCCGTCAGGCTGACGCCCTTCTCCTCCAGCTTGAATTCCAGCAAAGGCGTATCATATAATCGAAGCTCATAGAGGTTTTCCATGGCAGCCGTGTCCTCCTTTTCCTTTGGAACCAAATCCAATTCCATATGCAGCGCGGCGGCGACATTCAAAAGAAAATCCAGCGAGGGATTGTGCGCGCCGCTCTCCAGCCGGGAGATGTTGGAACGCTGTGTCCCAACCATTGTCGCAAGCTGCGCCTGCGTCAACCCCTGGTCTGTCCGCGCCTGTATAATCCGCTCAATCAGGCTTTGCCGCCACTGCTTTGTCATTTCATCATAATCGGGCATTGATATGCTTCCTTCCCGCAAAGTCATCCTTATGGTATCATATTTGTATCCATAATTCAAGGAAAGTAAACGAATTCCGTTTCACAAATGTTGCAACATGGCGGGCATTCGTTTATATGCGGGAAGGAGCCTGTTATCGCTCATCGCGGATATGCTCACGTTTTTTATTCAGCAGTTCATCGGCATGGGATTCCACGGTGTCCCAAATGTTATCCATGTGCTCTGTAACACGGTTATCGTATTCCTTAAATAAATCGGCCAGCGGCTTGGCAGAACGCAAGAGCGCCCTGGCCTGCGCATCCGAAAGATCGTTGTTTTCAAAAGACAATAAAATATCCTCGCGGATGTTGTACTCGTAGCTGTGGTTCAGGATTTTCTCCGGGGACTGTGAAAGAAGCCAATTACGGTATTTTTCCTGCTCGGCAAACATCTTTTTGTAAAGCGCCGTATTGAGTTGTTCATTGGTCATGACATTTTTTCTCCGTTCCATATATTTTGCTGCGTCATCAAAGCAGATGCGCTATATACGGCAAAAGGCGGCACGCTGTCCGTACCGCCTTTTGCTACTGGATATCCTTCAGATCACGCCGATCCGTTTCAGGTAGGAGAAACAATCCGTATGGCCGCGAAAATAGATGTGCAGCCGTTCCAGATTTTCAATCTCTATCGCCAGCTTCATATACTCCGCCAGCGCCGCGTGTTCCTCTGCGGTGAGGGATATTGCACCTGCACCCTCCAGCACCTGCTCAATGACAGGATGCCGTTCGCTGATCTCAAGGCTTCGTTTGCGAAGGGAAGTATATTCTTCGTTTGCGCCGGATAAATCACGGCAGATACTGTTGTCAAGCTCATTAAAATCCTGCGCGATCCGCTCCGGCAAATCGTAAAATGGACTTTTCTCCAACTCCATGACACATCCTCTCCTTATTGCTTGGTACTTCCATTTTAATAGGGAAGCCCTTGCCGGGCAAACCTGCGCATCACCGCTCGTAATCCCGGTTCCTCTGCGATTTATCAGCCAGCTCGTCCGGCTCGGCGTCCACAAGAGAGCGGTCCTTTTCATCCATATTGAGCAGGATGTTGAGTTCCTTGAGCCTTGCTGTTTTTTCCGTCAGCTCGGCTTCGCGGGAGAAGGGCGCAGCCAGCTCGGCTTTTGCGTTTTCAAGCTGTACCCGCGTATTGTCAAGCTCAGCTATTACGGTATCATGTTTCGTTGTAAGCCCGTCCAGCACATTGTCGATACGGGTCCGATTGCCGTAAATGTCCGCGCCCAGCACGGCGGTATGGGAGAGCGTGCCTTTGAGGGTCAGCCGGTATTCGTTGCTCGGCCCATCGTAGGCCAGTACCATGGAAAAACCCCGGTACTGGCCTAAAAACACAGCGTCGGAGCCTGTCATTTTGGTGCAGGCGTCTATAATCGCCTTGCCTGCGGATTCCTTTTCGGCGTAGGCTGTGCCCATGATTTCCATAGGCGGGAACTGTTCAGGCAATTTCGGATGTGCCGCCACAAGCTGAATGTCCTGCTCATAGCCTGCCAGCCTTTCCGTCAGCAGCTTGATGGCCTCCGGGTATTTGCGGATGACCAATTCCTCCAGCGCGTACTTCTGGCTGAGGTGGTTTGCTTTGAGCATGTTGAGCTTGCCCACCTCCATGTCCAGATTGCATTTTTCAATGATAAGCGGGTTGCCGGAGGCCAGGGCCTTGATTTCCGCATAGTTGAGCGCCGTTTCATCCACGTCCTCGGCGGCGCGCAGCGGCGTCTTGGAGGTCATGATCTGAGCGATGAACTTTTGCTTGTTCTCCACGAGTTGGTATAGGTAGCTGTCAAAGGTTCCTTCCGTCACATAACGGAAAATCTCCACCTCCGGGTTCAGGTTGCCTTGCCGGACAATCCTGCCCAGGCGTTGCGCTAAATCGGAGGGCCGCCATGGACAATCGAGGTCGTGAAGCGCAATCAGGCGATCCTGCACATTGGTGCCCGCGCCCATTTTCTGCGTGCTCCCCATGAGGACGCGCACCTGGCCGGAACGCACCTTCGCAAACAGCTCGGCCTTTCTCGTTTCTGTATTGGCATCGTGAATAAACGCGATTTCGTCCTCGGGGATGCCTTTCTCCATCAGCTTGCGCTTGAGGTCGTCGTATACGTTGAAGGAACCGTCATTTTTAGGGGTGGAAAGATCGGAGAATACAAGCTGCGCCGACCGCTGTTTCTTGGATTCCTCCCATATTCGGTAGACATTCCGGGCACAGGCAGAGGTTTTATTGTTTTCATCGTCTGCCGCCAATGGGTTCATGAGCCGCATGTCCAGCGCCAGCTTGCGCCCATCGTTGGTGATCCGCAGCATATTATCGACGCTCGGATCGACATTGCCCGCGCGTATGGCTTCGGCACGCTCGGCAAGCCCGGCCACCATTTCCTTTTGCAGCTCGGAGGGCTTTATAACCTCGGTATGGAAATTCGCCTTGGGCACGGGAAGATTGAGCATATCCGCCGTTTGAATATCAGCGATCTGTTTGAAAACCGACATCAACTCAGGTAAGTTGTAGAACTTGGCGAACCGCGTCTTGGCCCGATAGCCGGTGCCCTCGGGCGATAACTCTATGGCTGTAATGGTTTCGCCATAGTTTGCCGCCCACTCGTCAAAGTGGATCAGGCCCATCTCCTGCAACGTGCGGTACTGCAAATACCGCTGGATGGTATACAGCTCTACCATGGAGTTCGAGATGGGCGTACCCGTCGCAAACACCATGCCGCGCCCGTCCGTGATTTCATCGAGGTACTGGCATTTCATAAACAGGTCGGAGCTTTTTTGCGCTTCCGTCTGCGCGACACCGCCCACATTGCGCATTTTTGAAATCAGGAAGAGGTTCTTGAAATAATGCGATTCGTCGATAAATACCCGGTCAATACCGAGTTCTTCAAAGGTGACGACATCATCCTTTCTGGATTGGTCATTGAGGCGTTCCAGCTTCGTTTCAATGGCTTTTCGGGTCTTTTCCATCTGCTTGATGGTGTAGCGTTCCGCTTTTTCGGACTTGGCCTCCTGTATGCCGAAGGTCAGCTCATCGATCTGCCGTTGCAGAATGGCTTCCTGCCGCTCCTTGGACATAGGAATTTTCTCGAACTGGCTGTGCCCGATAATGATGGCATCGTATTCGCCGGTGGCAATGCGGGAGCAAAATTTGCGGCGATTCTTGGCTTCGAAATCCTTTTTGGTCGCAACCAGAATGTTAGCCGATGGATAGAGCTGGAGCCATTCACCAGCCCATTGCTCAGTGATATGGTTTGGTACGACAATGAGAGATTTTGCGCACAGTCCCAGCCGCCTGGATTCCATCGCAGCACCTACCATCTCGTAGGTTTTGCCAGCGCCCACCTCGTGGGCCAACAGGGTATTGCCGCCATACATGACGTGAGCAATGGCGTTGATCTGGTGCCCGCGCAGCACGATCTCCGGGTTCATGCCGCTAAAGTTAATATGCTGACCGTCATACTCACGGGGCCGGATGGAATTGAAGGTATCGTTGTAGATGCGGCAAAGCATCTCGCGGCGGTCGATGTCCTTCCAGAGCCATTCAGTGAATTTAGACTTTATCAGCTCCTGCCGGTCCTGGGCGATGGCCGTCTCTTTTTTGTTCAGGACACGCTTTTCGTTCCCATTTTCGATGATGGTATCAAAGATACGCACATCCTTGAGGTTCAGCGTCTGCTCCAGAATATGATAGGCGCTGATCCGCTTGGTGCCGTAGGTGGTCACCGCCTTGATGTTGCCAAAGTCTGAGGTTTTTTCGGTGATATTCCATTCGCCGGTGTATCTGGAGTACAGCACGTTCATCCTGTGCCGTGCACTTCCGCCTGTACTGAACAGCTCAAACATGAACTGCTTGTAGATCTCGGGCGGTATCCAGGTAGCCCCGATGCGCACACCGATCTCGGCGGCGGTCAGATCCTCCGGCTGCACCGCTTCCATGGCAGTAATGCTGGTCTGAAGCCTGTTTTTTTATTCGGCTGG
>DHOD01000047.1:0-464 GCA_002407725.1 Christensenella sp. UBA5399
GGGGGAAGATATCAGTGACCGGTTGCATATTTCGCGTGCGGCCGTGTGGAAAAACATTAAAACATTGAAGGAAGACGGCGGAATTGTCGATGCAAAGCCCAATGCAGGGTACAGGCTGGTGCAACTGCCGGATCTGCTCAAGCCGGAGTACGTGGGGTTGTTCATGCCGGAGGCGAGCAATAGAATCATCTGGATGGACGCGGTGGATTCTACCAATAATTACGCAAAAAAAATTGCCCGGGAAGGCGCGGCGGATGGAACGGTTGCGGTGGCCGAGCACCAGACGGGAGGCAAGGGCAGGCTGGGACGGGTGTGGATGTCGCAGCCGCATACATCGGTCATGATGTCGTTTGTTATAAGGCCGGGAGTTCCACCGGCAAACGCCCCGGTATATAATTTTGCCACAGCGCTTGGCGTGGCGAAGGCGGTGGAGGAAACCTGCGGCCTCTCGCCGGCAATCAAAT
>DHOD01000047.1:657-3193 GCA_002407725.1 Christensenella sp. UBA5399
CCGCCGGCAATCAAATGGCCAAACGACGTGGTCTATCAGGGCAGAAAACTTTGTGGGATTTTGACAGAGATGTCGGCCGATATGGACAGTGTGGAATATCTGGTGGTTGGAGTAGGTACAAACGTCAACCAGGAACGGTTTGATGGTGAAATTGGGCAGCGGGCGGTCTCCCTCCGGATGATACGGGGTGAGAAGCTGGACAGGGCGGCGGTATGTGCGTCGCTGATAAAAAACATTGACTTATACTTTGACAAACTTGCAAAAAATGGTACGGATGGCATAATGGATGCGTACCGTGAAAAGAGTGCGGTGCTTGGCAGGGAGATACGGGTGATTGGCCATGACGGCAGCGCCAGCGGCCGGTGCGTGGGTTTTGGCCCGGGCGGGCAGTTGCTGGTGGATACAAGTGAAGGCCTGCGGGAGTTTCATGCGGGCGATGTCTCCGTGAGAGGAGTGGACGACTATGTATGAGGGAAGTATAACGGATGTCTCCGGCTTGCTGGTGGGGCATGCGCAGGATACGCAGGCGCTGACAGGCGTGACGGTTGTGCTGTCAAGCAATGGCGCGGTTTGCGGCGTGGATGTCCGGGGAAGCGCGCCGGGCACGCGTGAGACGGATTTTATGGGGCAGGCAAAAGCTGTCAAACAGGCGCATGCCGTGGTGCTGGCGGGTGGGAGCGCATATGGGCTCGCGGCGGCCGACGGCGTCATGACATTTTGCGAACGGCAGGATATCGGCCTTGGGACGCCTGACGGCATTGTGCCGATTGTGCCTGCTGCAGTAATATACGATCTGGGTTATGGCAGAAACGATGTCCGGCCCAACGCGGGTATGGGGTATGCCGCCTGCGTGAATGCCGGGGCGCGGGTGCAGCAGGGGAGCATCGGCGCGGGTATTGGCGCGACAGTCGGTAAGGTGCTGGGGATGAAATGCTGCCAGAAGGGCGGTATTGGCACTGCCAGCGTTTTTTTGGGCGATGGGGCGACGGTTGGCGCACTGGTGTGCGTGAACGCGTTTGGCGACATTGTGGAAAATGGTGATATTATTGCGGGCGCAATCCGCGGCGGAAAGCATGTAGGCACTGTCCAGCACATGATCAGCGGAAAAACCGATACGCACGTATTCAAAAATATGAATACGACCATAGGGGTTGTGGCAACGGACGCCCTGCTGGACAAGGATGGGGCGACAAAGCTGGCACAGGCGTCTCACGATGGGCTTGCCCGGTCGATAGCGCCGGTGCATACAGAGCTGGATGGGGATACGATGTTTGGACTCTCGTACGGCGGCAGAGCGGGAGACCTAAGTGCGCTTTGCGTCGCCGCTGCGGAGGCGACACGCCGTGCCGTTGTGAACGCGGTGCTGGCGATCGGTGTGGAGTCGTTATGATATTGGGTACGGGCATCGACGTCATGTTAGTCAGCCGGATGGAGAAAAGCATGGCGAACGCGGCGTTTATGAAAAAGGTGTTTTCTGCCAGAGAACGGGAATATATTGACGGTAAAGGGCAGAAGGCGCAGACTGCGGCGGGTATGTTTGGCGCGAAGGAGGCTTTTTTGAAAGCGCTGGGGACAGGGATCGGCCCGGTGCCGCTTGTCGAGGTAGAGATACTGCATGATGAAAACGGCGCGCCGATGATAGAATATGGGAAGAATAAGAAGGCCCACGTGAGCATATCGCATATGGGTGATATCGCGGTGGCACAGGTGATAATAGAAAGCGAGGAAAACTAATATGCAGATTGCGCTTACTGCAAAACAGATGCGGGCAGTGGACGAGTATATGATGAACAAGAGGCACATTCCGGGCATTATCCTGATGGAGAATGCGGCGCGGGGTGTGTGCGACATTGTAATGGAACAGATAGAACCGTGTGTGGCGCATGTTTTTTGCGGCACGGGCAACAATGGCGGCGACGGGCTTGCTGTTGGGCGCATACTGATGGCGCACGGCTACGACGTTTATGTGGTTGTGTTGGGCGAGCCGGGGTCGATGACTGTCGATACGGCTACAAATTTTGCGATGTTTGCGGACATGGGAGAGTGCGCAAAGTGCATTACGGGATTTGACCAGTTTGATGCGTGGGACATACCGGAAGCGGAACTTGTGGTGGACGCAGTGTTTGGTACCGGGCTGACGCGCGAGGTGGAAGGAATTTATGCGGATTGCATAGACCATATTAACGCTTCGCTGGGCGCGACGGTTGTCAGTATTGATATTCCCTCCGGCATCAACGCGGATACGGGCGCTGCAATGGGGATAGCGGTGGTCGCGGATATCACTGTGACGTTCCAATATCCCAAACTGGGTCATTTTCTGTTTCCGGGGCGGGAGCACGCGGGATACACCGAGGTTGTGATGATCGGCGTGGATGACGGGTGCGACGTCGCCGATGAAGGCGTCGTGGTCTATTATAGTGATGACGAGGAAATGGAGCTTGAACCCCGTCGTATGAACAGCAATAAAGGCGATTATGGGCGTCTGCTGTTTGTGGCGGGGAGCGGCGGCAAGGGGGGGGGAGAGCGGGCGCGGTCC